>NZ_JBMHHY010000013.1:0-302864 GCF_049739465.1 Embleya sp. AB8 | reverse complement strand
CCACGCGCCCCGCCGCCCCACGCCGAGCCGGCCACCACGACCGAGTCACCCGCGGCATGCCCGCCCACGACGGCCACCGGCCCGGATGCCACGCCACGCCCGGCACGGTCCTGTCCCGAACCCGTCAACGGGCGGCCGACGGGAACGACATCCGCTTCCGCGCCACCACGCGCCCCGCCGCCCCACGCCGAGCCGGCCACCACGACCGAGTCACCCGCGGCATGCCCGCCCACGACGGCCACCGGCCCGGATGCCACGCCGGGCCCGGCCCGGTCCTCCCCCGAACCAAACGTCGTCGGGCCGCCGTTGCCGGGAGCGGGCGCTCGGGCGGTCGACGGCGTGCCGGCCGGTTCGTTCGTGGCACGGGCGGGCCGGCCGGTGGCCGATGCGGCTCCCACGCGTGCCGGGGGCGGCGGGTGGTCGGCGGGGGTCGGGGCCGCCTGGGCTTCGTGCCCGTACGCGGTCGGAGCGGCTTGCGGGCCGGCCGTACCGGAACCTTCCCCGCTCGGCCGTTCCGGCGCGGCCTGGGCCGGCCCGGTTGCAAGGGCGTG
Source organism: Embleya sp. AB8 (assembly GCF_049739465.1). Lineage (NCBI taxonomy): Bacteria > Bacillati > Actinomycetota > Actinomycetes > Kitasatosporales > Streptomycetaceae > Embleya > Embleya sp. AB8. The sequence continues at coordinate 302,313 of NZ_JBMHHY010000013.1, read as the reverse complement.
TGGGCCGGCCGTACCCGCCCCGTACCCGACACCGGTCGGCGGTTCCGGGGCGGCCTGGGCCGGCCCGGTCGTGGCGACCTGCGGCTCGGGCGTACTCGATGCGTCGGTCGGCCGTGCGGGCCGGGTCGGCGGACCTGGCGGGGGTTCCGTTGCCTCGCGGAGGACCTCCATTCGGCGGCTCAGGATGGCCTGTTCGAGGTCGGTCAAGGCCGGGCCCGGGTCCAGGCCGACGTCGGCGGCGAGTACCGCGCGGGCTTGGCGGAGGGTGGCCAGGGCGTCGGCCTGACGGTTGCCGGACCACAGGGCCAACGCGTGTAGGCGCCAGGCTTCCTCGCGCAGGGGGGCGTCGCGGGTCAGGCGTTCGGCGTCGACCGTGGCGGCAGCCGTGGCACCGGAGCGTAGCGCCGTGGCGATGTGCAGTTCGCGGGCGCTCAGGTGCAGTTCGTCGAGCCTGGTGGCCTCGGCGTAGGCCCACGGCTCGTCGGCGGCTGCCGCGAAGGCCGGGCCGTGCCACAGGGCCAAGGCGTCCTCGGCGAGACGGTGGGCCTCGGCGGGGGCGGTGTCGGCGCGGTCGTGTGCGGTCCGGAGCAGGTGTTCGAAGCGCCATGCGTCCACCGCGTCGTCCGGCAGCCGCAGTGCGTAGCCGGGCGCCGCGCTGACCAGGATCGTGGCGGGTGCGCGGCGCGGCCGACCCGGTTCGAGCAGGCGGCGCAGGTTGGATACGTACGCCTGGAGCGAGGTGATCGCCTGCGCCGGGGGTTCGCCGCGCCACAGGTCCTCGATCATCCGGTCGATCGAGACGACCCGCCCGCGCGCGGCCACCAGGAGCGCCAGCACGGCGCGCTGCCGCGGACCGCCCAGCGGGACGGTCACATCGGCCACGTCGGCCTCGAACGGGCCGAGCACGCGCAGGTAGACCACGACTCCCCGGATCCCTCCGTTCCGACATCCCGACGTCTCGACGTCTCGACGTCTCGACGTCCCACAGCTCCGCCGTTCCGACATCCGGATCGGATCGGATCGGTCGAGAGCATCGAACAACCCCGTCGGGTGGCTCCATGTTCCTTCCAGGATTCCTCCAAGACGCCGGAGCCAGGCTAGGGGCATGCCCGACGACGACGTGTCGAGGGCCCATCGAAGGGATCACCACCATGACCGCCTCGCCCGTCTCCCCCGCCACGGCCGGCTTCGACACCCGCGAGATGGTGATCGTGCACCGCGGGCTGCGCCGCGAATCGCGGCTGCTGGTCGAGCTGGTCGCCGCCGTCCGGCCCGGCGACACCGCGCGGGCCGGGGTGCTCGCCGACCACTTCGGCCTCTACCGGCTCGGGCTGCACGGCCACCACACCGGCGAGGACGAGTTGTTGTGGCCGCCGCTGCTCGCCCGGGTCGACCTCGAGGCCGATCTGGTGTTGCGGATGGAGGCCCAGCACGAGCGTGTGGCCGGCTCGCTGGCCGCCGCCGAGAAGCTGCTGCCGGCCTGGACCGCGCACGCCGGCGAGGCCGAGCGGGACGCCCTGGTCGCCACCCTCGCCGAGCACCGGGCCGCGCTGATCGAGCACCTGGACGACGAGGAGGCCGAGCTGCTGCCGCTGGCCCAACGGCTGCTCACCGCGGCGGAATGGCACGCGATGGGCGATCACTTCGTGGAGACCACGCCCAAGCCGCAGATCCTGCTGCTGCTCGGCGTGGTGTTGGAGGAGGCCACCCCCACCGAGCGGGCCACGATGCTCGGTGGGCTACCGCTCCCGGCCCGACTGATCTGGCACCTGCTCGGCCGTCCGATGTACGCCCGCACGGTACGCCGGGTCCGCGGTTGAGCCGGCCGGGCCGGATCCACCCGAGCCGAGTTTGGCTCACCGCACGACGAACAGCCCGTCCGGCGTCCGAGGACGGCCCGGAGCAATCGGCCCAGCGGACGTATTGGGATACGCCGACCACGGGCACCGACACCGGCAGGCAGCGGCCGGACGGCCGGATCCGGTTGGATGGGTTCATGACCACCGCTCTGGCTCTGCATCCCGCCCTGTCCCACCCCGAGTTGCTCGCGCCGCCCGTGGCCCGTGCGTTGGCCGGTTGGCCGGCCGCGAGTGCCGAACTGGTCGAGGTTGCCGCGATCGATCCCGAACTCGCCGACACCGCCGCGTTCTGCGCACGCTACGAGGTGGCCCCGGCCGACGGCGCGAACTGCGTGGTGATCGCGGCCAAGCGCGGCGGCACTGTCGGCTACGCCGCGTGCCTGGTCGCGGCGACCACCCGGGCCGATGTCAACGGCCTGGTCCGCCGGCACCTGGACGCCCGCAAGGCCTCGTTCGCGCCCGTGGACGTGGTGCTCGCCGCGACCGACATGGAGTACGGGGGGATCACCCCGATCGGGCTGCCCGCCGACTGGCCGATCCTGATCGACGCCGCCGTCGCCGCACACCCGCGGATCGTGGTCGGCGCGGGCATCCGCGGTGCCAAGTTGTGGGTACCGGGCCGGCTGCTCGCCGAACTCCCGGGCGCGGTGGTCCTCCCCGACCTGGGCGTCCCGATCGGGTAGGCATCCACCCGGCCCGACCGCCCTGCCCGACCGCCCTGCCCGACCGCCCTGCCCGAACTCCCGCCCGGGCAGGGCGACCTCACGTCGCGTCAGCAGTGGTGCGCGAACAGGTTCAGCCCGATCCCGGCCGGCATCGGCGCCGACCGCACGTCGGCCGGCGGGAAGACTGTGCGGCCCGCCTTGATCGTCTCCTCGATGGTGATGTCCCGGATGGCGGGTCCCGGTACGCTCGCCGGGTTCGCGCTCAGGATCACCAGGTCGGCCAGCTTGCCCACCTCGATGCTGCCCTTGTCCGCCTCCTCGCCGTACTGGTAGGCGGCGTTGATGGTGATCGAGCGCACCGCATCCAGACCGGAGACGCACTGGTGGGCGCCCAGCGTCTCGCCGCCCCGGGTGAGCCGGGTGACCTGGCTGGACAGGATCGAGATCGAACTCGGCCGGGCCACCGGCGCGTCGTGGTGCGACGTGTAGATCATGCCGCGCTTCAGGGCCCATTGGGCGGGCGAGATGTCCACCGCGCGGACCGGCCCAAGCACCGTCTCGAAGTACCAGTCGCCCCAATAGAAGGTGTGCATCGAGAAGAACGACGGAATGATGCCCAGCCGGCGGAACTCCTCGATCTGGTCCTCGCCCGCCGTCTGGCAGTGGATCCCGGTGGTGCGCCGATCGGCCGGGCCGGCCTCCTTGCTCGCGGTGCGTACGCAGCGGATCAGCTGGGCGATCGCCGCGTCGCCGTTGACGTGCGCGATCACCTGCCAGCCGTGCGCGAAGCCGGCCCGTACCTGGTCCAGGGCCTCCTCCTCGTCCAGTGTGGCGTAGCCGTAGTAGTCGACGTCCGGATCGCCCGGCGGGGTGGTGTACGGCTCGCGCAGCCAGGCCGTACGCCCCTGCGGGGACCCGTCCAGAACCAGCTTGATGCCGGCCGCCCGCAGGCCGTTCACGTACTCCCCGCTCGCCTGGACCAGTTCCGGCTTCCCGATCGCCTCTTCGGCCTTGACGTAGACCACCACGTCCAGCGGCAGCCCGTCGGGCGTGACCGCCGCAACGTCGCGCAGTTGGCCCAGCACGTCCAGCTCGGCGGCACCCTCCTGGACCGTGGTGAAGCCGTAACTCGCCGCCGCCTTCAGGCCCTTGTCCAGGAACAGCGCGCGGTCCTGCTCGGCCACCCCGGCGACCGCCAGCCCGAACGCGGGAAAGAACGCGGTCTCCTCCAACACCCCGTCGGGTTCGCCGTGCGGGTCCACCCACGGGTCGCGGCGCCGGATCACTCCGCCCTTCGGGTTCTCCTTCTCGGCGTTGTACTTCAGCAGTTCGAGACCCTTGCTGTTGACCGCGCCGAGATGGAAGGACTGGTGGATGGCCAGCACCGGTCGATGGAGGGACACCTGGTCCAGATCATCCCGGGTGGGATGCACTCCCTCGGCGAGTTGGGACTCGTCGTAGCCGAAGCCGATGATCCACTCGGAGCGCCCGCCGACCTCGCCGGCTGCGAACTCCTCCAGTTTGCGCCGGATCCCGGCGATGTCCGCGACGTCCCCGTCGGGTGCGGCGAGCAGGTCGGCGATGCTCTCCTGGAGGCCGGTGCCGACCACGTGGCCGTGCGGGTCGATGAAGCCCGGGAGCAGGGCCCGACCGGCCAGGTCGCGCAGTCGGGTGGCGGCGCCCTGCCAGTGCGCGAGCGCGTGGTCCAGGTCGCCGACGAAGACGATCCGGCCGTCCTTGACCGCGACCGCCTCCGGCCGCTCCGAGCGCTCCGGCAACTCCGGCAGCTCGGGCAGCTCGGGCAGCTCGGGCGGCGAACCGGCGTCCCCGGCACCCGACTTCGGGGCGATCAGGCCCGCGACCGTCTCGATCTCGCCACCGTAGAAGATCATGTCGGCCGCGCCGGGCCGGGTCCCCGGCTCCGCCGCCGCGCCCGTTGTCGGCGAGAGTCCCTCGGACATCACAGTCACCCGATCCTTCGTTGCCTGGACGATCATATCGCTATGCAGTCTGACGGCGACGCACGGTGACAACGAAGGTGAAATCCGGACATCCTCCGAGGACATCCTCCGATCGGGTCGAGGCAGGCCCGCCGGCCGGCTCAACCAGTCGCGGGCGGCTGCGGCGGCGCCGCCCGGTCCCCACGCAGCAGTTCGGCCAGGCCCCGGCGGGTCGCGGCCAACACCACCCGGTCGGTGGGCCGTAGCAGGTGGTCCGGGGGCAACTGCCGGACCGGTTCGCGCTGTCGAGGCCCGCCCGGGCCGCCGCCCGGGTCGGCGCGGTGTCGGCCCGGATCCGCCGGGTCCAGTGCGAGCACCCGCCACATGCCGGCCCGAAACGATTCCGCCACCGTGCGCCCCACCAACTCCGGGTGGTCCGCGACCTCGATCGCCGCGAACAACAACACCTCGCGCTCCACGGGGATCGCGCCGAGGATCTGCCGGCCCAGCACGGCGGCCGCGAAGGCCGGCGCGGACAACGAGGACACACTGCGACTGCGGGTGAGCGCGTGAGGATAGGACTCGCGCAACGTCCGGTTCACCGTCTTGGCGAACTCGTCGTCGAACAGGCGGAGTACCACCCGCAGTTCGGGGGATGCCTCGCGGGCGTACAGGACGGCTTCCAGGTTGATCGCGTCGTCGCTGGTGAGCGCGAGCAGCGCCCGACTGGTGCCGATGTGCGCGGCCTCCAGGACACCCTCGCGGGTGACGTCGCCGATCACCACGGGCACCCGGCGTGCATGCGCGCCGGCGACGCCGAGCGCCTGCGGGTCGCGCTCCACGCACACCACCGCGATGCCCAGTTCGCCGAGCCGATCCAGCACCCGGGTGCCGATCTTGCCAAGCCCGAGCAGCACCACATGATCGGCGATCGAGCGTGGCGGCGGACGCTGGGTGCTCGCGGTGCGGAAGGTGCCCAGGCTCTCCAGGACCACCGCGAACAACACCGGCATCAGCGCCATCCCGGCGAGCCCGGAGAGCACCTGGAGGATCTGCCGCCCGGCACCCCCGTCCAGTTCCGGCTTGCCCAACCCGAACACGTCCAGGAGCGAGCGGTACGCGGCGCGCAGCGGCGAATCCGAGGTGACCCACCAGGTCAGGGCCGCGAACACGAACAGCAGGGTAACCAGGACGACCAGCGCGTAGCGCAACCGGCGCGGAAACAGCGTGGCCACCGGCCACACCTGCGGCAGCCGGCGTCGATTGGCCGGCGCCCCGCCGACCCCCTCGCCGAGCGCGATCGTCTCCAGGACGGTCCGCCCCCGGGTCGCCCCGGACGCGGCCACCGCGGCCTCGTCCGGGAGCAACTCGGGGCTGCCGCCCACGCCGTCGGACTGCAGCGCGAGCGTGTACAAGTAGGGCGCCGGGTCGCGCTCGGCGGCCGGTCGCTCGGTGGCCCGCAGGAGCAGCCCCTCCGCCTGGACCACCTTGCCCGCACCGGCGATCGCCGCCGCCACCAGGGTTGGGGTGGCGGTGTCCGCGTCGGACAGCACGGTGGTGGTCACCTCGCGGGCCGACGCGTCGCCGGCGCCACCGGCCCGGACCGCGACCGCGCGGTCCAGCAACTCCTCCAGATGGCGGCCGAGTTTGCGGTTGTAGAGCCGAACCACCAGGCGGATGCGCGGATTGAGCCGGCGGGCCCGCAGCGCCGCGTGAATGTTGGCCCGGTCGTCCCGGTAGACCAGCGCGAGCGCCGAGGCGGTGGGTACACCGGCCGAGCGCAGCGCGTCGTCGTCCGGCTCGGCGGCCTCGACCACCGACACCGACATCCCCTGCCCGCGCGCGAGTTCGTCGATCTGCGGGCCGTGGTTGCGGTGTACCGAGGGCAGCAGCACGGTCACGTGTTCCGCGTAGAGGTATGCGAGTTCGTAGGACAGCCGTTGGGCCGGCGCGTCGTCGCCGCACACCACCAGGTGTCCGGCCCGAGGCAAAGAAGTCGGATCGTGCGCAGGAGTCGACACACCCCTACCCTGCCCCCCGGGCCGTCCCCCGTCAGCCCCTTTCCGGCCGGCCGTTCCCCCCCGGCCGAATGGCGGGGCAGGCCGCCGAGGTGTCCGAGATCAGCAGGTCCAGCACGCCGCGCAGACCGCCGACGGCAAACGCGTCGCGCTGCCGGCCGGCCCCGGTGCCCTGCCGGATCAGCCGATCCACCAGCGCGAACACCCGGGCGGTGTCCCCGAATTCGTCCAGCGCGGGGGCCACGTGCGCGAGCAGCTCGGCGACCAGGTCGCCCGCCTCGATCCGGCGCGCGGTGCCCCCCGGCCCCACCGGTCCGAACAGGTCCCCGTCCAGGCCGTCGCGCGCGGCCAACCAGCAGGCGGCGCGCAGGAGTTCCTGGTCCGGCGCGGCGTAGGGGGCCTTGTCGTCGTGCTGTTGCAGTGCGGTGACCACCAGGGCGCGCACCAGGCCGGCCAGCATCACCGCGTCGTCCGCGCGCAACTGCACGTCGGGGCAGCGGATTTCGATGGTCGGGAAACGCTCGGACAGCCGCACCTGCCAGTAGACCTGGCCACGATCGAGCATCACCCCCACGGCGAGCAGCGCGTCGATCCGCCGCTCGTACTCCTCCAGGTCCAGGAACACCGGCGGTTGGCCCTCCACCGGCCAGCGCGCGTAATGGATCGTGCGCCAACTCGCGAAGCCGGTGTCCGCTCCCTCCCAGATCGGCGAGTTGGCGCCCATCGCGACCAGCACCGGCAACCACGGCCGGATCCGGTTGACCACCTGTACGCCGGTCTCCCGGTCCGGCACCGCGACATGCACGTGCATCCCGTGGATCAGCTGGACGTCGGCCAGCCGCCGCGCGTTCGCCCCGATCGCGAGATAGCGCGGATGTTCGCTGATCTCCTCCATCGTGCCGTTGCTCACCGGCGCGGCCCCGCAGGCGATCATCCGGCAGCCGATCCGCTCGGCCGCCGCCGACAGTTCCCGCCGCATCCGGTGGAGGTAGCCGCCGATCTCGTCGAGCGACGTGCACACCGGCGTGGCCACCTCCAACTGCGCCTTCAGTAACTCGGGCTGCACGTCGCCGACGCCGAGCCCGGGCCGCAACCTCGCCTCGGCCCGGACCCGCTCGGCCGCCGGTACCGGCAGTCCGCTGACCGGGTCCACGAGCAGGTACTCCTCCTCGACACCCAGGGTGGTCGTCACGGAACCGTCCTTTCGAGCGGGCGAACCCGCCGGGCAGGGCCTCCACCTGGACATGACCATCCGTTGCCGGCGTGCGTCGCGAACCGTGTGCCGGTACCCCGTGGCCCCGGGACTCACCCCGGGCCCCACCCGATGTGGCATCGCGGCCCTCGACGTGCTCGACCAAGATCCGGACAGGCCGTATTACTTGGGAGGACTCGATCGGTTGTACCCGTAATCACCGCAGGTCGACACGTCCCGCCCGGGTCGGGCGGGGGCGACGGGTCCGATGTCCGGGCGTTGTGATGGGGTGGATCCCGGTTGCCGAACGGGTGAAGTGCGGGGCGTGTGGTGTCTGGGGTCGGGGTCGCGGACAAGGCTCTTCTGGTCGGACTGCCGTTCGAGGGGGCCGTCGTGGGCGACCTCGGCCGGGTCCGGCACCGGATCGGCGACGACGTGGTGGGGGCGCTGCTCGCCGATCCGAAACTCGGCTCCCGGGTGCGGGAGAGGGCGGCGGCCGACCCCGATCCGTGGGTCCGCCGCGCGCCGGCCCACAACGGCGCGGTGCTCACCGCGACCGACCGGTCCCGGCGGATCCGGCCGTGCTCGCCGCGCTCGCCGGGCAGTCCACGGTCGACGCCCCGGGGTACGAGTATCCGAGCCGGCTCTACGAGGCGTGCTTCGCGAGCGACTCGGTCGCACCGCGAGTGGCCCTCGGGCGACGGGTGTTCGACGAATCGGTGGCCAACGACCTGATCGATCTGAACGAACCCGAGGTACTGGCCGCGCTGGCCGAGAACACGGGCCTGGTGCAGCCGACCGCGGATCGGGTCGCCGCGATCCTGGCCGGCACCCCGACCCGACGCCCCGCGCAATACCCGACCCGAAGCACCTGGCCCGCGCCGGCCGCGCCGAGTTCGTACCTGCGCCGGATCCGCGACTACTACGACGGCACGCACGGCGGCGGCGACTTCCTGGCCGAAGGAACGTACCGGCACGGCCTGGTCGGGCCGACCGATGTGCTCGGCGTACTGCCCACCCGCGCGCTGGTACCGCTGCCCAGGGAGTGGCGCGGGCGAATCGTCGCCGAGCCGAGCTGCCCCGACTCGGCGAACACGCCTATCCCACGCTGTGGGCCTACGCCCGCTGTGTCGACCACGTACCGCGCGCGCTCGACGAATACCCGTTCCTGGCCGACGATCGCCCGGCGCTGCGGATCCTCGGCGCCCGCTGCGGCGACGCGGCGGTCCTGGAGCGGGTGTTGCGCCTGGACGACCCCGAACTCAACGCGGACCTGTACGGCGCGCCGCTGGGCCTCGGCGACGTCGCGGTACGCCGCGTGATCCTGTCCCGGGTGCCGCAGGGCCGGCCCGCCGCCGGTCCCGAGGATCTGTTGCCGCTGCATCCGACGCTGCGCGGGCAACTCCTCGCCGAACACCGGGCCACCGCGTCCGTCCTGCCCGCGCTGCGCCCGAAGGTGGAGGCGGCCGATCCGGCGCTGATCGACCACGCGCTGCGCCAACTGGGCAAGAAAGCCTCCCTGTCGGACCGACTCCTGGGCGGGCGCGGCCTGCTCCGGCACGGCGGCGCGGAGCGGATCGGTGCACTGGTCGAACAGGGCGTGCTCGGCGCGACCGCCGGCCGGGTGACGGCCAAGGCACTCGCGAGCGCCGACCCCGACGCGGCGCTGACCGAGCGGATCGACCGCGAGCGCGGCGCCGACAAGCTGCTCGCCAAACTGCGCAGATGCCACGGGTCGGCGGACACCGACGAGTTGCTCGAGCTGCCGTATGCGCGCGACTGGGACCTGATCGTGGCCGAGCACGAGCGCGAACCGTTCCCGACCGAGGTACTGAACCGGCTGGTGGAGGAACCGGATTCGCCCGCGCGCCTGCTCGCCCTCGGGCCCGTGCACCTGCGCTCCGCGCGAGTGGCCGCGGCCCTGGACGCCGAGCACGCCCGCGCCTCGATCGGCGCCGGCCGCGACGTCCTGGGCGACGCCCCGTGGTACCGGCACCTGGACGAACTGGTCACCGCCGGCCTGGTCACCGGCCACGACCTGGTCCACCACGCCCGCGGCGCGGGCCCGATCCTGCGCCGGCTCGCCGAGGCGGCCCACCGCCGCGAAGTCCCCGGGCCCATCCACGAGGCGGCCACCGAGGCACACGCCGAGATCACCACCCTGCTCCGCACCCACCTCGACACCGACCCCACCAACTGGCACCGGGTCTTCGCCGCCCTGTCCGGCTGCGACCCCACCTGGTCCCCGGAGTCCCCGGGCTCGACCATCGAGGCCCTGTTCACCCGCTGATCCGCCGGTGGCGGATGCCGCCCATCCACCGATCGGTGGATGGGCGGCGCCGGCCGGTGGAGGGGGGTGGTCCACCGGCGGCGGGCCCGGGTGCGGCTTGTCGGTGGATTCGGCGACAAGGGTCCGGATCGCATTCTCGTAAGTGTCGGCAGGCAGCCGGCACCCCACTGAGGAAGCGGTCGTCATGGCAGTTGTCGAAGCGGTTCGGGTCGAGGGGCTGAGCAAGGGCTACCCCGGCAAGTCGGTGCTGCGGGACGTGTCGTTCGCCGTCGCCCCCGGCGAGATCTTCGGGCTGGTCGGGCCGAACGGGGCGGGCAAGACCACCACCGTGGAGTGTGTGGCCGGGCTGCGCCGGGGCGACTCCGGGACGGTTCGGGTGCTCGGCCTGGATCCGTGGGAGCAGGGCGAGCAGGTGCGGCACGTGCTCGGCGTACAGCTCCAGGAGAGCGCGCTGCCGGACAAGTTGCGGGTGTCCGAGGCGATCGAGCTCTACGCCGCGACCTACCGCGCGCCGGTGGACCCGGCCCCGCTGCTCACCCGGCTGGGCCTGGACGCGCACCGCCGCACCGCGTACACGAAGCTCTCCGGCGGCCTCAAGCAGCGGCTGTCCATCGCCCTCGCCCTGCTCGGCGGGCCGCGGGTGGTGATCCTGGACGAACTGACCACCGGGCTCGACCCGCAGGCGCGCCGGGACACCTGGTCGCTGGTCGAGGAGATTCGCGACGCCGGGGTCACCGTGCTGTTGGTGACCCACTTCATGGAAGAGGCCGAGCGGCTGTGCGACCGGGTCGCGGTGCTCGACGGAGGGCACATCGTCGCGCTCGACACCCCCGAGGCGCTGATCCGGCGGGTCGCCGACACCCAGTCGGTGCGGTTCCGCACCCGCGTCCCGCTCGCTCCCGAGCTGCACGCCGAACTGGCCGCGCTGCCCCAGGTCAGCGAACTGACCGTGGTCGACGGCCAGGTGCTGATCCTGGGCACCGCCGACGTGCTGACCGCGGTGACCGCGGTGCTCGCGCGCGCCGGGGTGATCGCGGAGAACCTGCGGGTGGACAGCGCCGACCTGGACGACGCGTACCTGGCCCTGACCCGCGACCGCGCCTGAGCGCCTGGGTGCCTGAGCGGCCCACCCCTTCACCCACTCGCACACCATCCACATCCACTCGGGAGTCCGCATGTCCATCTCGTCGGCTTCACCCACCTCGTCCGCGCAACCGCCGATCCGGCTCACCCGGGCCCGGGCCGTCGGCCGCCCGCGCGGTGCGCTGGTCCAGGTCACGCTGACCGAGCTGCGCCTGTTCCTGCGCGAGCCGGTCGGGCTGATCTGGGGCCTGATCTTCCCCGCCGTACTGCTCGTCGTGCTCGGCTCGATCCCGGGCACCCGCAAGCACACCGACGACCTGGACGGACACACCCTGGTCGAGGTCTACGTGCCGATCCTGGTCGCCTTCACCTTCGCGATGCTCGCGCTCAACGCGATGCCGCCCGCCCTGGCCGGCTACCGGGAGAAGGGCGTACTGCGCCGGTTGTCCACCACGCCGCTGCCGCCCAGCCGGCTGCTCGCCGCGCACCTCGCGGTCAACGGCGCGGTCGCGGTGCTGGCCACCACCGCGGTCGAACTGATCGCCCGCTTCGCGTTCAAGGTGCATCTGCCCCGGTCCCCGCTCGCCTTCGTGGTCGGCTTCCTGCTGACCGCCGTGGCGCTGTTCGCGATCGGCCTGTTCGTCGCCGCCGTCGCCGCCAACACCAAGGTCGCCAACGGCGCGGGGGCGATCCTGTTCTTCGTCGCGATGTTCTTCGCCGGACTGTGGCTGCCGCGCGCCACGATGCCGGACGCGCTGCGCCGGGTCGGCGACTTCACCCCGCTGGGCGCGGCGGTCCAGGCGCTCACCGACGCGACCAACGGGCACTGGCCGCACGGCTCGGCGCTGCCGGTGCTGGCCGGCTACGGAATCGTCTTCGGCTTCGCGGCGGCGCGCTGTTTCCGGTGGGAGTAGGCCCGGGTCCCGGCGCGCCGGGTGGGGGCAATGAGAGTATTCCGGGGTATCCGCGACGGATCGATCAGGGGTGATGTGCCGGTGGTGACGACGATCGAGCAACCCGCGCTCGGGGACCACATCGACCTCGACGACGTCCGGATCGCCCGCTACCGCAGGTTCGCGCCGTTCTTCCTGCTGGCCGCCTCGACCGTGCTGGCCACCCTCGGCTTCGCCAACGGCTACGGCACCACCGGCGAATTCATCGCGGCGCTGGCCACCTGCGTGGTGGCGGCCGGGTGGACCTGGTGGATGGACACACCGCGCTCGGCCGGGCCGGATCGGCCACTGCGGTTGACCGTCTACTACTGGGTCAAGTGGGCGCTCAGCGCCGTGCTGGTCGCGCTCAACCCGTGGTACGCGGTGTTCGCGTTCCTCGGCTACGCGGACGCCCGCCGCCTCGGGCGCGGCCGGCACAGCATGGTGGGCATGATCGGCACCGCCACGCTGTGCACGCTGGCGCAGATGGGCGGACGGGACGAGTTCACCGTCGGCCACCTGCCGATATTCTTCTCGCTCACCGCGATCAATACGATCATCGCCTCCGGGGTCGTACTGATCGCATACCGCGTGCAGGTCCAGAGCGATGAGCGCAAACGGGTCATCGAGCAACTCGCGGACACCAACGCACGCCTGGAGACCGCACTGCGGGAGAACACCGGGCTGCACGCGCAACTGCTCAGCCAGGCCCGCGAGGCGGGGGTCCTGGCGGAGCGGCAACGAATGGCCGGCGAGATCCACGACACCATCGCGCAGGACCTGGCGGGCATCGTCACGCAGCTGGGCGCGGCACACGAACAGGCCCGCCGGCACGGCGGCGTACCGGCCGACTGGCAGCGCCATCTTGACCAGGCCCGCGACCTGGCCCGGGCGGGGCTGACCGAGGCCCGCCGCTCGGTCGAGGCACTGCGCCCGGGGCTGCTCGCGGATCGGGTACATCTGCCCGACGCGATCGCCGAGTTGGTCGCGCGCTGGTCGGAGAGCACCGGCATCCCCGCCGCGGCCGAGACCGACGGCGTCGTGCGTACCCTGCCGGTGGACTGCGAGGTGGCGCTGTTCCGGGCCGCCCAGGAGGCGCTCACGAATGTGGCCAAGCACGCGCGGGCCGGCCGGGCCGGGGTCGCGTTGACCTACCTGGACGACGTGGTCCTGCTCGACATCCGCGACGACGGTGTGGGCCCGATCGGCGCCGATGACCACACCGACGGCTACGGCCTGCACGCGATGCGCCACCGCCTGACCCAGGTCGGCGGCACCGTCACCATCGAGGGCGCCCCCGGCGAGGGCACCACGGTAAACGCCTCGGTCCCGGTCGGCCCAAGCACCACCCGAAGCACATCCGACCGACCGACGCACACCTCGATACCGCCCGACCCGAACCCATCCCACCGCACACCCGACCCGACCGCGCATGCCTGGGGCGCAACCGACTCCCGCGCCGGCCACAGCACATCCGGCCCGGCGGCAAGCACCTCGCCCACAACCAACCCGGGCACGCCGCACGGCAGGCCGACGTACGCCGACCCCACCCCGGCAGCGACCCCCGCCGCCACACCCGGCCCGGCAGCGCATGCCCCAGGCGCGACCAACTCCCGCGCCGGCCGCAGCACATCCGGCCCAGCAGCAAGCACCTCGCCCCCGACCAACCCGGGGGCGCCGCACGGCAGGCCGACGTACGTCGACCCCACCCCGGCGACGACCGCCGCCGCCACACCCGGCCCGGCAGCGCATGCCTGGGGCACGACCAACTCCCGCGCCGGCCGCAGCACATCCGGCCCAGCACCGAGCACCTCGCCCCCAACCAACCCGGGCGCGCCGCACGGCAGGCCGACGCACGCCGACCCCACCCCGGCAGCGACCCCCGCCGCCACGCCCGGCCCGGTGGCGTCCTCCGCGCCGACCGACCCGGGCGCCGGGCGCGGCATGCCCGCCCACAGCGCCCCCGCCCGGGCGACCGCCCCCGCCGACCTGCCCGGCCCGGCAGCGGCTACCACGACCGCAGCCGGCGCACGAGCGACCCGCAACGCGCCGACCCACCCCGCCCCGGACGCCCCGGCGCCCATTCCCGCCCCGGCCCGCACACCCGCCCCGACCGGCCGCCCCAGACCCCGTTCCGCTCCGAAGGAGATCCCCGCATGACCGCCGTCGACCAGTCGAGCAGCGGTTCGAGCAGCGGTTCGAGCGATGGTTGTGCGCCGATTCGGTTGTTGATCGTCGACGATCACCCGGTGGTGCGGGACGGGCTGCGTGGGATCTTCGCCGGGGACCCCGGGTTCGACGTGGTCGGCGAGGCGGGCGACGGCGCGGCGGCGGTCGATCGGGTTCGGGTCGGTGGCGTGGACGTGGTGCTGATGGACCTGCGGATGCCCCGGATGGGCGGCGTCGAGGCGATTCGCACGCTGCGCGAGGTGGCCCCGGACGTGCGGGTGTTGGTGCTGACCACCTACGACACCGACCGCGACGTGCTACCCGCCGTGGAGGCCGGCGCGACCGGCTACCTGCTCAAGGACGCGCCGCGCGACGACCTGGTCCGCGGCGTCCGGGCCGCGCACGCCGGTCAGGCGGTACTGTCCCCGGCGGTGGCCGGGCTGGTGATGGGCCGAGTCCGCGCCCCCGAGCCGGCGCCGGCCGTACTCAGCCCGCGCGAGGCGCAGGTGTTGCGCCTGGTCGCCGCCGGGTCGACCAACCGGGAGGCGGCGGCGACCCTGTTCGTCAGCGAGGCCACCGTCAAGACCCACCTGCTGCACCTCTACGGCAAGCTCGGCGTCCGCGACCGCGCCGCCGCGGTGGCCGAGGCATACCGACGCGGCCTGCTCGGCTGAGGCCGCGCCCGCCCGCTGCGCCACCCGGGCGACGCGGCGTGTACTTCCCGCCCCGCGCGACCACGTTCACCCCATGCCCGAACTGCCGGTCTATCCGCCCATGCTCGCCACCCCCGGCACCCTGCCGCCGGCCGCCGAGGACGCGCAGTGGGCCTACGAGACCAAGCTGGACGGTCAGCGCTGCCTCGCCTATCTCCCGGGGGACGGCACGGTCCGGTTGCGGTCCCGCTCGGGGGCGGACATCACCGCCGCCTACCCCGAGTTGCACGCGCTGCGCGACGTACTGGGCAGGCGCCCCGCCGTCCTCGACGGCGAGGTGGTCGCCCTGGACGAACACGGGCGCAGCGACTTCGAGCGGTTGCAGTCCCGGATGGGCCTGGCCGACCACCCCGCCGAGGCGGCCCGGATGCGCGACCGGATCCCGGCCCGACTCCTGCTGTTCGACCTGCTGTTCCTGGACCGGCGCCCACTGCCCGCGCGCCCGTACGCCGAGCGCCGCCGCCTGCTCGAGGACCTCGACCTGCGCGGACCCGCGTGGTCCACCCCCGCCGCGCTGGTCGGCCACGGCGCCGAGGCGCTGGCCGCGACCCGGGAGGCGGGCCTGGAGGGATTGGTCTGCAAGCGGTTGGACTCGGTGTACACCCCCGGCGAGCGCTCGCCGAACTGGGTGAAGATCCGACACGCGCTCACCCTGGACGTGATCGTCGGCGGCTGGCTGCCCGGTCGCGGCCGACTCGCCGGGCTGCCGGGCGCCCTGCTCGTCGGGGTCCGCGACGCGAACACGCTGCGCTTCGTCGGCGCGGTGGGCACCGGCTTCAGCGATCGCGAGCGGGCCATGTTCGGCGAACTGCTGGCCGTGGCCGAACTCGACGAGTGCCCGTTCACCCCGGATCCGCAACTGGTCGACGCGCACTGGGTGCTCCCCCGGCTGGTCGGCGAGGTCCGCTACGCCACCCGCACCCGGGCAGGTCTCCTGCGCCACCCGGTCTGGCACCGGTTGCGCCCGGACCTGGCCGAGGACTGACCGAGGGCACCGAAGACACGCCCTACGGCAGTCGGCCCGTGGTACGCGCGGCCAGCAGCGGCGCGAACACGTCGCCGTCCCGCGCCACCCGATCCAGCACCTCCGCCGGCCCGAACGCCAATTCCGCGTCGGAGTCGATCTCCGCCCAGGTCACCGGCGTGGATACGGTCGGCTCGGGCTGCGCGCGCAGCGTGTAGGGCGCGGCGGTGGTCTTCGCCGAGGAGTTCTGGCTCCAGTCCACGAACACCCGGCCCGCCCGCAGGTTCCTGGCCATCCGGTGCACGACCAGTTCGGGCCGTTCGTGCTCCAGGCGCATCGCGAGCGCCTTCGCATACCCGCTCGTCGCCGCCTCCGGGGTCGGCTCGAGGGCCGCGTAGAGGTGCAACCCCTTGCTGCCCGAGGTCTTGACCACGCAGGTCAGCCCGTCGGCGGCGAGCAGGTCCCGGGCCAGCAGCGCGACCTCGCGGCATTCGGCCAGTCCCGCGCCGGGTCCCGGGTCCAGGTCGAGCACGAGCCGGTCGTGCGCGTCCGGGTCGGCGCGCCACTGCGGTACGTGGATCTCGATCGCGGCCAGGTTGGCCGCCCACATCAGCGTCGACAACGAGTCCACGTCGACCTGACGCCGGGTCTCCTCGCGGCCGGCCACCTCGATCGTGCTCACCCACTCGGGCGCACCGGGCGGCACGTGCTTGTTGTAGAACCGGGTGCCGCCGGCCACGCCGTGCGGGAAGCGGATGAACGACGCGGCCCGCCCGGTCAGGTGCGGCAGCAGGACCGGGGCCACCTTCGCGTAGTAGTCCAGGGCCTGGCCCTTGGTGTATCCGGTCTCGGGCCACCACACCTTGTCCAGGTGGGTCAGGGTCAGCACACGTCCGTCGACTGTCGTGGCGATGCGGTCCGGCATACGGTGAAGGTCCCCCTATGCCCGTTTTCGATGCATGGTCCGCACAACCCGGATGATCCGAATGGGCCGCGACAGTGGAGAGCCGATGCGCAGTAGCTGGAAAGGCGCGATCACGTTCGGGCTGGTGAGCATCCCGGTCCAACTCTTCCCCGCCACCGAGGAGCACGGGGTGCACCTGCATCAGGTGCACGAGAAGGACGGCGGCCGGATCCGGCTCAAGCGTTATTGCGAGTTGGAGGAGCGTGAGGTCCCATATCGGGAGATCGCCAAGGCGTACGAGGCGCCCGACGGCCGGCAGGCGGTGCTCACCGACGAGGACATGGCGGAGCTGCCGCTGCCCAGCAAGAAGGTGATCGACGTACTGGCGTTCGTGGACGTGGACGAGATCGATCCGCTGATGCTCTCCAAGGCGTACTACCTCCAGACCGCGACGCCCGCCGCCGCCAAGCCGTACGTACTGCTGCGCGAGGCGTTGACCAAGGCGGGGAAGTCCGCGGTCACCAAGATCACCCTGCGTACTCGGGAGAGCCTGGCCCTGCTGCGCGTGCACGACGACATCCTGATCCTGCAGACCATGCTGTGGCCGGACGAGGTCCGGGCGGCGGACGGCCTGGCGCCGGAGGGCTCGTTCGAGATCCGGCCGCAGGAGTTGAAGATGGCCACGTCGCTGATGGACACCCTCAGTGAGGATTTCGACTTCCGGGCGTTGCACGACGACTACAAGGAGGCGCTCGACCGCCTGGTGGTCGCCCGCCTGGAGGGCACCGCGCCGAGCGGGGGCGAGGAGGCGGGGGTCGAGGCGCCGGACAACGTGGTGGACCTGATGGCCGCGCTCACCGCGAGTGTGGCGGCGGCGCACAAGAGCCACGGCCGGGCGCCGGCGAAGCGGGCCGGCGCGCGCAAGTCGGCGGCGAAGCAGGGCACGAAGGCTGCGGCCGGGACGGCGGCCGAGGCGACCACCAAGAAGAGCGCCGCCGCCGCGAAGAAGAGCGCGGCCAAGCCGGCCGCCCGCAAGCGCACCAGCGCGTGATCCCGGCGGCGCCGGCCGATCGGCCGGCGCCGCCGGTTCACTCGGTCGGGAAGGCCGCGATCCGTTGCTCCAGCGGGGTCGGCTCCTCGGCGATGCCGTCGGCCGAGCCGCTGGCCAGCCGGGCGCACACCCCTCGGCAGGCGAAGGTCTGCCGCTCCTCGACGTGACCGACCGGCACCGCGTCCGGCGCGGGACGGTCGGCGGGGGCGCGCAGATCGTTGCCGCACATCGTGCAGGCCAGGCCGTAGGTCATCGCGACCGTGGTCTCCGGTCGCGAGCTTCGGCGGTGTCCCGCGATCGAGTGCTGTGAGTACATGGGTTCGAATCCTCTGGTCGGTCTGGTGCGCGGATGTCCGGATCGCCGCAGACGACGCCGCCATGGATGACGGCATACGAGGTGCCCTCGGTCTCCCCAAAGTACTCCTACGCTTCGCCCGCTCGGCCCCCCGCGCGCAGTTCCCCGGCGACCCGGGCGCCGATCTCGCGGACCACCGCGGCGAACAGTTCGACGTCGCCCGCGACGGTGCGCCAGTTCACGATCGCCGGGCGCAGCGCGACCTTTCCCCGGTGGATCGTGGTGCCGGCGTATACCCGGCCGTCCTCGATGAGTTCGGTGCCCAGGCGGCGGTTCAGCTCGTCCAGTTCGGTCTCGGTGAACGGCTCGGGCGGGCGGTAGCGGAAGCACACCACACACAGCGTGACCGGGGCGAGCAGTTCCAGATCGGGTGCCTGTTCGACCAACGCGCCCAGGTGGACGGCCAGATCGTGGTGCCGTTCGACCATCGCCCGGTAACCGGCTCGCCCGTAGGCGCGCAGGGTGGCCCAGATCGGCAACGCGCGGGCCCGGCGCGAGGATTCCGGGCCGAGGTGGTTGTAGTTGAGGTGCGTGTCGCCGGCCCCGGGCAGGTAGGGGGCGTTCGAGGCGCCGAACGTCCTGCCCAACAGGTCGGCGTCGCGGACGAAGGCGAAGCCGCTCTCGTAGGGCACGTTGAGCCACTTGTGCCCGTCGGCGGCCACCGAGTGGGCCCGTTCGACGCCGCGCACCAGGTGGCTCAGCCGGGGTGTGACGCCGGCGAACAGGCCGAAGGCGCCGTCCACGTGCAGCCACGCGCCGTACCGTTCGGCCAGGTCGGCGAGCGCGTCGATCGGGTCGAAGTCGCCGGTGTCGACCTCGCCGGCGGAGGCGATCAGTACGGCGGGCCCGTCGATCTCGATCAGCGCGCGTTCGATCGCGGCGAGGTCCACCCGGCCGGCATCGTCGCGGGTGTGCACGCGCAGGGTGTCCCGGCCGCAGCCGAGTATCTGGAGCGCCTTGCGGTTGCTGGGATGGACGTAGCCGCCGGTCAGCACCGGCATGGTCGGCAATCCGGCGAGGCCGTCGACGGTGACGTCCACGCCGTGCGCGGCGGCCCACCAGTTTCGGGCGCAGGCGAGCGCGGTGAGGTTGGCGAAGGTGGCGCTGGGGGTGAGTACGCCGCCGTACGAATCGGGCAGCGCGAACAGGTCCTTGAGCCAGCCCAGTACCACCGTCTCGGCCTCGGCGGCCAGCGGCGACGCCACCCACAGGCCCGCGGGCTGGTCGAGCAGCCCGGTGATCCAGTCGCCGGCCTGCGCGGCGGGGGTGGCGCCGCCGACGATGAAGTGGAAGAACCGGGGTCCGGACGACTGGACCGCGGCGCGGGTGCCGATGTCGAGCAGTTCCTCGACGCCGGCCAGCGTGCCGGCGCCGTGCTCGGGCAGTGGACCGCCGAGCCGGTCGAAGAGCACGTCGGCGGCCGGGTCGCGAACCGGCAGGTCGGGAAGCGCCTCCAGGTAGGCTCCGGCGGCCTTGGCCACCAGGTCGAGAGCGGGCCGGGCGAGGTCGCGTTCGTGCAGTGGGTCAGCCATCCTCGCAGGGGACCACGGCGCCCCGGCTCGCGTCGAGTATTTCCTTGCTGGACAAGGCTGTTGACGGATCATCAGGGTCGCGCACGCGTGCCTGTGGGAGAGCCGGGGGAAAGATCCCCTGCGGGGGTCGGACAACCTCGTCCCGAACTGGAGGAAGTGTGGCGACCGAGATCGAACTGACCCATCACCGGGGCGGCGACCTCGACGAGATCCGGCAGGTGCTGCTCGACGTCTATGCCGAGGTGTACGCGGACGAACTGGATCGGCCCTTCCAGTCGGTGGCCGGCTTCGGTGCGCGGCTGGCCGCGTACGCCCTCGCGCCGGGCTTCGAGTGTGTGGTCGGGTGGAGTCGGGACATCGCGGTCGGCTACGCGTTCGGGTACACCCTGCAACCCGGCGCGCGCTGGTGGATCGGGCTGACCGAGCCGGTGCCGGCGGTGGACATCGAGGAGGACGGGCACCGTACCTTCGCGCTCAACGAGCTGATGGTCCGCGAGCCGTGGCGCGGCTCGGGGGCGGCCCGGGTGATTCACGACCGCCTGCTGTCCGTCCGCACCGAACAGCGGGTGACCCTGCTGGTCGACCCGACCCACCCGAGGGTGCTGGCCCTGTACGAACGTTGGGGCTACCGAGTCCTGTCCGACCTGCGCCCGGCCTGGCCGGACGCACCGCTGCTCACGGCGATGTTGCTGGACCGAATCTGACCGGCCGCCGGGCCGGCCCGGCGCAACCCGACGAACCCGAGGAAAGCGAGTCACCGACGATGGACCAGGACCCGGACACCCGACTCCTCGGCACCGACCGCCGCGGTGTCCTCACCACTCTCAAGCGCGACGGTCGCCCACAACTCTCCCCCGTCTCCTACCTGTGGGAGCCCGAGCAGCGGCTGATCCGGATCTCCGCCACCTACGACCGCGCCAAGACCCGCAATCTGCGCCGCGACCCGCGCGCGAGCTTCCTGGTCACCGCGCCGGAATACGCCGCGTATCTGGTCGCCGAGGGCCGCGCCGAGGTCGGCCCGCCGTGCCTGTCCCCCGACGACCCGATCGCCGACGAACTGGTCGAGGTCTATCGCCGGATCGTCGGCGAACACCCGGACTGGGCGGAATACCGCGCCGTGATGGCCGAGGAACGCCGCGTGGTCATCCGGATCACCGTCGAGCGCACCTACGGCTGGTCGCGGAGCTGAGCACGCGGCCTACGGGCCGGGGCGGGTCGTCAAGCCCCGGACCCGCGCCGTGGCCGTGTGTGACGGCGGCCGGGCGGGCCGGCGGGAATTGGTCCAGGTGTCGGCACGACGTAGAGTTTCGCCGGGGTTTTGTGGCACGAGCGAGCACAGGAAACGGCGCGGCGATGACAGCGAGTAGCGAAGTTCAGGCGGATACGAGCGTGGCGGAGGGGATCGATCCCGCGCGTATGGAGTTGTGCCTGAGCGTGCTCGCCGAGGTCGAGAGCCTGGACGTCGAGCACCCGGACGCGATCCGCATCCGCCGGGCCACGGCCGGCATCTACAAGAGCGTCAAGGAGCGCCGGCGCAAGGAGCGGCGGGACCGGGTGCTCGCCAACGACGAGGCGGTCACCGCCGCGACCGCGACCGGCGCGCCCGGCCGGATCGACGACGAGACCCTCGGCATCGCGTTGACCACGGTCACCACCACCGAGATCGCCGGTGTCCTGGAACGCGCGCGGGCCTGCTACATCTGCAAGAAGCGCTATCGCGAGGTGGACGCGTTCTACCACCAGCTGTGTCCGGAGTGTGCCGCCGACAACCGGGCCCGTCGCGACCAGCGCACCGACCTGACCGGGCGCCGTGCACTGCTCACCGGCGGCCGGGCCAAGATCGGCATGTACATCGCGCTGCGGCTGCTGCGCGACGGCGCGCACACCACGATCACCACCCGCTTCCCCAACGACGCGATCCGCCGGTTCGCCGCGATGCCGGACAGCGCGGACTGGCTGCACCGGCTCAAGATCGCCGGGATAGACCTGCGCGACCCGGCGCAGGTGGTCGCGCTGGCCGACTCGGTGGCCGAGGCCGGGCCGCTGGACATCCTGATCAACAACGCCGCGCAGACCGTGCGCCGGACCCCGCAGGCATACGCGGCGCTCGCCGCCGCCGAGGCCGCTCCGCTGCCCGCCGGCGAGCTGCCGGAGATGGTGTCGTTCGGCCACATCGGCGGCAGCGGTCACGTCCTGCTGCCCGGCCAGTCCCGTGGCGACGACCAGGCGCTGACCCCGCAGGCGCTCACCGCGCTCGCGCTGACCAGCGGCTCGGCCTCGCCCGCCCGGATCGAGACCGGCACCGCGATCGACGCGGGCGGCCTGGTCCCCGACCTGGACCCGGTCAACAGCTGGACCCAGCGGGTGCACGAGGTGGATCCGGTCGAGCTGCTCGAGGTGCAACTGTGCAACGTGACCGCGCCGTTCGTCCTGGTCAGCCGGCTGCGTCCGGCACTGGCCGCGGCCAAGGCGCGGCGTAAGTACGTGGTCAACGTGTCCGCGATGGAGGGCCAGTTCGGCCGCGGTTACAAGGGTCCCGGCCACCCGCACACCAACATGGCCAAGGCCGCGCTGAACATGCTCACCCGGACCAGCGCCGAGGAGATGTTGTCCGACGGCATCCTGATGACCGCCGTGGACACCGGCTGGATCACCGACGAGCGCCCGCACCCGCAGAAGATGCGGCTCGCCGACGAGGGCTTCCACGCACCGCTCGACCTGGTCGACGGCGCGGCCCGGGTCTACGACCCGATCGTGCGCGGCGAGGCCGGCGAGGATCTGTACGGCTGCTTCCTCAAGGACTACGCACCGGCCGCCTGGTAGGCCCGCGCGGCCGAGCGGCCGGCGACCACCCGCTTCGGCCCCGGCGAGGGACGCTCGCCGGGGCCGAAGCGGGTGGTCGGCGCCCGGGCAAAAAACCTGCGGCGCCGTTGAACCCTCTTCGGTCCCTCCCCCGTACTGCTGGATGTCGACGCGGCATCGACCGGGACCCGTACCGGTCGATCGGGATCGGACCCGACAACCGTCCCCCGTAGCGCGGTGCGACCAATCCCATGAACTTTCCGGGGGTTCACCATGTCTGTCCTCAGCACGCGCACTGTCGTCGCGGTCGCCATGGCCGGCACGCTCGGACTGGGCCTGGCCGCCTGTGGCGGCAGCTCCAAGAGCAGCAACAACACGCCGTCGCCGCCCGCGACCGGGCAGCCGGCCCAGCCCGCGCCGGGCACCCCCGGTACGCCCGGTCCGAGTGCGAACGGCACGGCGGGCAAGGCCGTGCTGAAGACCCGCACCGACGCCAGGCTCGGCCTGATCGTGACCGACGGCAACGGCTTCACGCTGTACCGCTTCGACCAGGACACCGCCAATCCGCCCAAGTCGAACTGCTACGCCGAGTGCGCCGTGGCCTGGCCCGCGGAGACCACCACCGGCGGCGTCACGCTCAACGGCATCAGCCAGTCCGCCGTCGGCACCGTCGGCCGCACCGACGGCAGCACCCAGGTCACCATCGCCGGTTGGCCGGTGTACCGCTTCGCGGCCGACGCCAAGCCCGGCGACACCAACGGGCAGGGTGTGGCGGGCACATGGTTCGCGGTGACCCCCGACGGTACGAAGGCCAGTGTGACCACGGTCCCGGCGCCGCAGACCACCAAGCCGCCGACCACGAGCGGCGGCGGGTACGGCTACTGATCGACGCTCTCGGCAACCCTGCTTCGAGCACCAACCAGCAACCGTCGCAGGCCACTTGCCCCACCCGGTCCGGACCGGGTCACGCCGGCAGGGCGACGACCATCTTCCCGGTGTTCTCCCCGCGCAGCATGCCGAGCAGCGCGGACAGGTTGTTCTCGATCCCCTCCACCACCGTCTCGCGGTATTGCAGGCTGCCGTCGCGCAACCAGCCGCCGACCTCGGCGAGGAACTCGTCGCGCCGGTCGAAGTAGTCGAGCACCAGGAAGCCCTGGAGGCGCAGCCGCTTGCCGACCGACAGCGCCAGGTTGCGCGGCGCGGGGGTCGGCTCGGTGGCGTTGTACTGCGCGATCGCACCGCACATGGCGACCCGACCGTGCGTGTGCAGCGCGCCGATCGCCGCTTCCAGGTGCTCTCCGCCGACGTTGTCGAAGTAGACGTCGATGCCCTCGGGCGCGGCCTTGGCGAGTTGCTCGGCGACCGGCCCGTCCTTGTAGTTGAACGCGGCGTCGAAGCCGTACTCGTGCACCAGCAGGTCGACCTTCGCCGCCGAGCCCGCGCTGCCGATCACCCGCGAGGCGCCCTTGAGTCGGGCGATCTGGCCGACCTGGCTGCCCACCGCGCCGGCCGCGCCGGAGACGAACACCGCGTCGCCCGGCCGGAACGAGGCCGCGTCGAGCAGGCCCGCCCACGCGGTCAGGCCGGGCATCCCGAGTACGCCCAAGTAGGCGGACAGCGGCGCGAGTTCGGGGTCCACCCGGACCGCGCCCGCACCCCGGCCGTCGACCACCGAGTACTCGCGCCAGCCGAGCCAGTGCTGCACGCTGTCCCCGACCGCGAAGTCCGGCGACTGGGACGCCACGACCCGGCCCACCGCGCCGCCGAGCATCGGCTCGTTCAGCCGGAACGGCGGGGAGTACGACTTGACGTCGTTCATCCGGCCGCGCATCGCCGGGTCGACCGACAGGAACCGGTTGCGGACCAGGATCTGCCCGTCGGCGAGTTCCGGGATCTCGACCTCGCGCAGCGCGAAGTCCTCCTCCTTCGGCCAGCCCTTGGGACGGGCCAGGATGTGCCATTCGCGGCTGGTGGTGGGGGTGCTCATCTGGAGTGGCCCTTCTCGACTGGCGGACGTGGTGCGGGCGGGACGGTCAGGCGTCCACGGGCTGCTGCGGCTCGGGCGAGGCCTGCTGCGGCGGCGCCGAGACGGCGACCGGTTCGGCCCTTGCGGGTACCCGCTTGAGGCCGAGCAACGCCACCCCGACGACCAGTACCAGCATCACGCCGGCGATCACGAAGCTGAGCGTGAATTGGCTCTCGGCCGGGATCGGCGGGAGGCCGGGCGGCAGCCCGGCGACCGTCTTGGAGGCGAGCAGCGAGGTGATCACCGCGCTGGCGATCGAGCTGCCGACGCTGCGCGAGATCGAGTTGATCCCGTTGGCGATGCCGGTCTGGTGGTGCGGCACGTTGGCCACGATCAGCGCGGGCATCGCCGCGTAGCCGAACGAGATGGCGATACCGGTGAGCATGCCCGCGAGGATCACCGACGCGGACGCGCCGTGCCCGAAGGCCAGCCAGGCGAAGCCCGCCACGCCGACCGCGGCGCCGATCGCCAGCGTCACCCGGGCACCGATCCGGCCCACCAGCAGGCCGCCGAGCGGCGCGGCGAGCAGCGAGATCAGCGCGCCCGGGAGCAGGTATTCGACGGAGGCCCGCAGTACGGACGCGGTGAAGCCGTACCCGGCCACCCGCTCGGGCATCTGGACGAGGTAGGAGATGCCGATGAACTGGCTGAACGAGGCAAAGCCGACGAACAGGCCGGCCAGGTTGGTCAGCAGGACCGGGCGGTGCACGAACATCCCCAGGTCCACCAGCGGATCGGCGACCCGGCGCTCGACCCGGACCCATACGAACGCCATCACGACCGCGCCGACGAAGGCGCCGATGGTCCGGCCGGACGCCCAGCCCCATTCGTGGCCCTGCGAGATGCCCAGGAGGAGCAGTACCAGGAACAACCCGAGCGTGGCCGCGCCCAGCAGGTCGATCCGACCGCCCGTCTTGCTCCGGCTCGCCGGGACCCGGACCAGTACCGCGAGCAGCGCGACGGCGGACAGGATCCCGGAGAACCAGAAGACCAGGTGGTAGTCCGGGTCGTCGCCCTTGGTGAGCAGCCCGGTGGCCACCAGGGAGAGGCCGCTGCCGAACGCGAGTGTGCCGCTGATCAGCGCCATCGCGCCGGGCAACTTCTCCATCGGCAGTTCCTCGCGGATGATCGACAGCGCGAGCGGGAAGATCGCGGTCGCCGCGCCCTGCAGCACCCGGCCCAGGATCAGCAGCGGCAACGATGAGGTCAGCGCGGCGAGCACGGAGCCGGCGATCATCACGATCAGCACGCCGACCAGGGTCGGCTTCTTGCCGTGCTGGTCGCCGAAGCGGCCGAGCAGCGGGGTGAACACGGCCGCGGACAGCAGTGTCGCGGTGGTCACCCAGCCGACGCCGGCGGGCGTGGTGCCCAGCTCCTGCTGGAGCAGCCCGAGGATCGGGATGACCTGGGTCTGCGCCATCGCGACGACCATGGCGGCCAGGCCGAGCGCGAGGATCAGCGGGGCACCGGATCGTCGCTGTTCGGTGGCGGTGGCCGCGCCGGGCGGGGTGG
Organism: Embleya sp. AB8; assembly: GCF_049739465.1. Classification (NCBI taxonomy): domain Bacteria; kingdom Bacillati; phylum Actinomycetota; class Actinomycetes; order Kitasatosporales; family Streptomycetaceae; genus Embleya; species Embleya sp. AB8. The sequence continues at coordinate 276,306 of NZ_JBMHHY010000013.1, read as the reverse complement.
GGCTCACGGAGGTGCGCTTCCCTTCGAGTCGGGGGTGAAGCTTGGTGGCGTCGATGGTTGAAGCCTTCAAGCAATAGGCCAGACCGTAGACACTCGGAAATTACTACGTCAAGTTCAAAGGTTGAAGTCTTCAACCTTTTTGCGTTAACTTGGCTGCATGAGCGACACCACCACCACCTCGCCGAGCACGGCCGAGATCATGGACGCCATGGCGGCCATCGGCACCGCCTACTTCCACGACTTCGCCGCGGTGGTCACCCGCCACGGACTCACCTCGGTCCAGGCCAAGACGCTCTCCCTGCTGCGCCGGCCGCTGCCGATGCGCGGCCTCGCCGACCGGCTGGTGTGCGATGCCTCCAACGTCACCGGCATCGTGGACCGGCTCGAATCGCGCGGCCTGGTCCGGCGCGAGGCCGACCCCACCGACCGCCGGATCAAGAACGTGGTCGCCACCGAGGAGGGCCATGCCACGATCCGCCGGATCCGGGCCGAGATGCACACCACGCGCGCCGCGCTGGACGGGCTGAGCACCGAGGAACGCGCCGCGCTCTTCGGCCTGCTGGCGCGACTGCGCCCGGCGATGGAGAACCCGCAGATCTGACCGGCCTGCGGCGTCGCCCGGGGAAATCGGTTTGCCCGACGTGCGGCCGGCGGGCACGCTCGCCGGGTGACCGACTTTCCCGAGGCCGAGACCGAGGCCGCGTACGACACGATCGACCGCGAACGGTTGTGGCCCGCCGTGCTGGAACTGTGCGCGCACCTGGGCCTGCCCGAGGCCGCCGTGACGGCCTTCGAGCGGGGCTCGCTGCCGGTCTACGCGGTCGGCGACCGACATGTGCTCAAGCTCTACCCGCCGGTGTATCGCGGCGAGTCGGCCATCGAGCGCCGCGTGCTCGACGCGCTGCACGGCCGGCTGCCGGTGCCCACGCCGGGAGTTCGGGCCGACGGGGTGCGGCAGGGTTGGGGCTATCTGCTGATGGATCGGCTGTCCGGGGAGGCGCTCCTGGACGCGTGGCCGGCCATCCCCGCCGAGCAGCGGGTCGCGCTGATGAGCCGGTTGGGGGCGATCCTGGCCGCGCTGCACGCGGTGCCCGCTCCCCCGCTCGAACCGGCCGACTGGGCCGACTTCGTGGCCGAGCGGCGGGCCGGCTGCGCGGCGCGGCAGCGCGAACTGGGCCTGGCCCGGTCCTGGGCGGACCAAATTCCGGGGTTCCTGGCCTCGGTCGAACTCCCGTCGTCCCCACGCGTGTTGCTGCACACCGAGTTCATGCCGGCACACATCCTGATCGAACCGGACCCGGACACCGGCGAGCCGACGCCCAGCGGGCTCTTCGACTTCGAACCGGCGCTGTCCGGGCCGCGCGAGTACGACCTGGTGGCCGTCGGCGTGTTCGTCACCCGGGGTGATCCGAAGCTGCTGCGCGCGTTCCTGACCGGCTACGGCTATCACCCGGACGAACTCGCCGCCCTGCCAAGGGTGGTGATGGCGTACACGCTGCTGCACGCGCAGGCCAACCTGCCCTGGTTCCGGCGCGAGTCGGCGGTACCGGACCCGGTGACCACGCTCGACGAGCTGGCCGAGCACTGGTTCGGCAGCGCATGACCTCGGATCCCGAGCCGGAGTCGCCCCTGCGCATCGTCCGGGTCCCGCTCGAACAGGGCGATCCCGCCTGGGTGTTCCCGACCGTGGCGGGCGCCGAGGCGGACGCCGTGCGGGCTCTGCTCGCCGAGGCCGACGCGCATCTGCGCGACCTCGGCGCGCGGCTCGGCGCGCCCGCCGCGCTGAGCTACCAGTGCCGACGCCTCGAGGATGTCGTCTTCGCGGGCCTCTTCGGCGTGCTCGAACTCCCGGACGGGGTCCAGTTCCTGGCCTACCTCCACACCCCGCACCGATGCGGCTGGGACCTGCGCTGGGGCCCGCCGTGGCTCGTCGCGGGCGAGATCGCCCGCGTCTGCCCACCGCCTGTCGACGACTGCGGCATCCATGTCATCGCCGATTGGGGCTCCCCCCACGACAGCCCGCTCGACGCGGCCGGGGCACTCGCCGACACCACCGACAAGCTTCGCGAACTGGGCCTGACCCGACCCCGATCCGACTGGTCGTCCGCCCGGTGCCCGGCCCCCGGTGGGCTCGACGATTAGTCCGACTCCCCGCCGCCCGGGGTCGGCACCGTCCCGCCGAGGGCGCGCCAGACCAGGGCCGCGGTGCGATACGGCCAGTTCGCCGGCACCGGCGCGCCGGCGAGTTCGCGGCCGTACCACGAGCCGGTACACATCGTGAGCGCGATCTCCAGGTCGGCGTCCGGCTCGATCCGGCCCTGTCGGCCTGCCGATTCGAGTAGCGCGAGCAGCCTGGCCCGGCGCGGGGCGATCACCCGGGCCCGGTAGCGGGCGCGCAGTTCGGGGTCGGTGGTGTCCTGCAGCATCGTGCCGACCAGGGACATCCGGCCGGGCTTGCTCACCCCGCGCCGGAAATCGGTCAGTTCGGCCACCAGCGCGCCGAACGGATCGTCGGCGGCCCGGTCGACCGGTTCCTCGTCGCCGAGTTCGGCCACGACCGCCGCGGCCAGTTCGGCCTTGCCCGGCCAGCGGCGATACAGCGCCTGCCGGGTGGTGCCCGCCTCCTGGGCGACCGCGGCGAGCGACATCGCGGCGTAGCCGTCCCGGGCCAGATGACGTCCCGCGACGGCCAGGATCCGGGCGTCGATCGCGGTGTCCCGAGCCCGTCCGGAACCGCGACTGGCACTTTCCATTTCAATACACTCCTGTATTGTATTGATCGGCACCGCACCGAGACAGGGGTAGCGAGCGTGATCTTCGTGTTCAACCGTCCCATCATCCCGTCGCGCCGTTGCACCGGCGGAACCGCATGACCGGCACGCCGACCCGGACCCGTCTGGAGTCGCTGCTGAGCCGGGCGCGCGCCCTCGACACCGTGCTGACCCGGCGGATGACCGACGCCGACACCACCGAACCGCTGCACGACACGGTGCTGCGGCCGCTGACCGAGGCGCTGGTCCGAGCCGGCGGCAGCGCCGACGCCGCGGCGCCGGCCGAACCACCCGCCGCCGACCGGGATCCGGCCGGGCTGGTCCGCGAACTGGCCACCGACGTCACCCGGTTGCGCGCCGAGGTCGACCCCCCACCGACGCCGAGTTCCGCGCCGCGTTCGTCGGCTACGTCGAATGGGGCTCGCGGATCGCGGTGGAGAACTCCCAGCCGGGCGCCCGACCACCCGCGCACATGCCGGTGCCGCGCTGGTGGTGGGTCTGCGGCGCCACCCCCGGCGCGCGGGTGTCCGCGCTCGCCCCGACCCCGACTGAAGAGAGCACCGAGATGCCCCTGCCCGCCGCGGACCAACCGATCGGCTTCGCCGCGCACATCAGGCCGCTGTTTCGGGAGATGGACCGCAAGTCGATGAGCTTCATGTTCGACCTGTGGTCGCACGACGACGTCAGCGCGCACGCGCCGGCCATCCTGGCCCGGCTGCGCCAGGGCACCATGCCGTGCGACGGCGCCTGGCCCGCCGACCGGGTCGACACGTTCGCCCGCTGGGTCGACGAGGGCGCTCCCGCGTAGCCCGCACCGAACGGCCGGCGGTCCGCGCCACGGGGGCCGACCGCCGGCATCCCACCTCCGCGCCGGCAACCCGCTCGGTTGCCGGGCGACTTCGGGTGTGTACCGGTTTCTCGACAGCCCCGGGGTCGCCAACCCAAACCACCGATCCCGGCAGTACTCTCGCCGAACGGGCGGACGTACGAATTCGGTGGCGCGGAGGCAGCGGGACGTGACATCCATACCAGCGGGGGACGCGGGCGAGGGTGACGAGAAGGCGTGGCGGTTGCCCCGGCTCGACGAGGTCGAGAGTCGGTTGCCGGCCCGGATCGACACGAGCGTCCCGCACACCGCCCGGATCTACGACTATCTGCTGGGTGGCAAGAACAATTTCGCGGTCGACCGTGCCACCGCCGATGCCATCGTCGCCGCGATCCCCGACCTGCCGGTCACCCTCCAGCTCAACCGGCTCTTCCTGCGCCGCGCCGTGCGCTACGCGGCGCGCCGGGGCATCCGCCAGTTCCTGGACATCGGCACCGGGATACCCACGTCGGGCAACACCCACGAGGTGGCGCACGAGATCACCCCGGACGCGCGGGTGGCCTACGTGGACAACGATCCCATCGTGCTGGTGCACGGGCGGGCGCTGATGGCCGACGCGGGACCCGGTCGAACCACCTTCACCCAGGCCGATCTACGCGCGCCGAAGGACATCCTGTCCGCACCCGAGGTGCTCGAGGTGATCGACTTCGGCGAGCCGGTCGCGCTGATGCTGGTCGCCATCCTGCACTTCATCCGGGACGACGAGAAGCCGCACGAGATCGTCGCCACGCTGCGCGACGCACTGCCGCCCGGCAGTATGTTGCTGCTCTCGCACGCGTCCTTCGACGCCAACCCGAGTCAGGGTCGCAAGGGCGCCGACGGCTGGAAGAACGCGTCGGCCGAGATGACCATGCGTGGATACGCCGACATCCTGGCCATGTTCGCCGGATTCGACGTGGTCGAGCCGGGTTTGCGCACCCACTGGAATCCGGACGCCGAGCCGACACACCCGCTCGACGACGTCGAGAACGTGTGGGGCTACGGCGCCGTCGGCATCAAGCGCTGACCTCGCACGGCCGAGGGTGGGGTCGCCGGCGGGGGTCCCTGCGCGCCGCGGATCCGCACCCGCGATACTTACCCGTCGGTTTCCCGGTCCGCAGGCAAGGAACATCGTGTACAGATCGCGTACGGCCGCCGCCGTCACGGCAGTTGCCCTGGGCTGGTCGGCCCTGACCGGTTGCGCCGGCCCCTCCGACGCGCTGAAGTCCAACCTGGACCGGGACGCGGGCGCGCTCGTGCGCGAGTCCGCCGGGTTGTTCCGGGGCGCCGACGACATCCGGATCGTCGGCGACCAGCTCGTCCTGTCGAGCAAGGGGGTCAACTACGACTCGACCAAGCGGGTCGACTACGACCTGTGCGTGCGGGGCGGGCGGGACTACCGGGGCACGTTCGACGTGTCCGGCCGCACCGCGGAGGCGATCCTGGTCGGCGACAAGTCCTACCTCAAGGGCAATGCCGGGTTCTGGGAGTGGGGCGGCACCGAAGGGTTGTCGCCCGCGACGACCACCCGGCCCCTGATCGACCGCTACGCGACGCGCGCCTACGACTCGACCGACCCGCTGCACACCCTCGGGTCGATCTTCGGCCCGTCGCTGGTCGGCTACCGCAAGGACGAGCCGGTCACCGTCGACGGACGCACCCTGATCCCGCTCGTGCACACCGGCGAGGACGAGAACGGCAACGGTGACGTGGGCACCCGCACGGTCTATGTGCAGGCGTACGGCAAGCCGTATCCCGTCAAGGTCACCACCCGGGGACGTCGCCCGCAGACCGCGAAACTGACCACGAGCGGGCACCCGTGCGCACCCGTCGCACCGCCGGCCGACACCGTCGTGGACTGGAAGCGCCCGCGCAAGTAGCGGCTCCGTACCCGCGCCTGCATCCGGCCCGTCGGGGTCGCCGACGGGCCGGACACGATGGGCTCACCGAGCTTGGGCCCGGTCCGTCGGGGTCACCGACGGGCCGGGCACGATGGGCTCGATCAGCCGGCTTCGCGGGCCTCCGCCGGGTGCAGCGACGGCTCGGGGGTGGTTTCGGCACGGCGCCCGACGATCGACTCGGCGATCTCGCCGCTGCGGATGGCCAGGTTCGACAGCAGCGACGAGGTCAACCCGTGGGTGTGCTCCGTACCGCCCTGGAGGTAGAGGCCGCAGCGCAGTTCCGGGGTGGTGACCAGCCGATAGTCGCGGGCCACCCGATGCCGCCCGGTCTCGTCCCGCAGGCAGTGCCGGTCCAACTCGCCGAGCAGGCCGGACGGTTCCATCGCCTCGTAGCCGGTGGCGAACACGATGGCGTCCACGTCCAGCTCCGGTGATTCGTCGTCGAGCAACGACACCAGTGACACGCGCGTCTCGTCGCCGGACCGCTTGACCTGGTCGACTCGGGTCAGGTTGAGGAAGTGCAACCGATTCAGGCCGCGCACCTCTTCGTCGTAGGAGCGCCGGTAGAGGTCGCGGATCACCTCGTCGTCGACCACCGAGTAGTTGGTGTTGCTGTGGTAGCGCCAGAACGCCTCGCGGGTCCGGTCCGTGCCGTAGTAGTAGGAGTCGACCGCACCCGGGTCGAACACCTGGTTCGCGAACGGCGTGTCGTCCGCGACGCAGTAGCCGTAGGACGGGATGACCGAGAAGACCTGGGCGTGCGGGAGTTCGTCGTGCAGGAACCGGGTGATCTCGGCCGCGCTCTGCCCGGCGCCGACCACCGCCACGGTGTTCAGTTCGGACCGGTTCATCCGGCCGTACTTCTCCAGGAACTCCGAGCTGTGCCAGACCCGTTCGTCGCTCTGCACACCCTTGGGCAGGCGCGGCACCAGTCCGGTGGAGATGGCCACGTTGCGCGTGTCGACCACCCTGGTCCCGGCACCGTCGCGAATCTCGAGGCGCAGATATTCGGCGGACCCGACCGTCGTCCCCGGGGGCAGCCCGATCGAGGTGACCTCGGACCCGTAGTGCACCCGGTCGGTGAAACTCGCCTGGGCCCATTCCAGGTACTGGTGGAACTCCTGCCGGGTCGGGAAGAAGTCCTGGTTGTTGACGAACTGCGTCAGCCGGCCCGATTCATGCAGGTAGGAAACGAAGCTGAACCGCGACCTCGGATTGCGGAAGGTGGCCAGATCCTTCATGAAGGAGATCTGCATCGTCGTGGTCGGCAGCAGCATGTTGCGATGCCAGCCGAAGGCCGGCTGCCGCTCGAAGAACACCGCGCCGAGCCCGTCCGGGGCGCTCGAATCCGCGCCCCGAATCTCGTCCAAGGCGATGGCGAGCGACAGATTGGAGGGCCCGAATCCGATGCCCACCACGTCGTAGATCCCACGTTCAAAAGTACCCATAGAAAACTCTCCCGCTAGCGTGGCGGCGACAGGGACTTCCGTATCTTCGACGGGTCGGTCACGGAAACCAAAAGGGACCCTGGTCGGGAATTCGGTGCCCCGTTTCTCTCGACCTGCCGTCCGCGAGAAACGCATTTCGGTATTGCGCCGGGAAGCACCGCAGCTTCAACTTAGAGGGGCCGGGCACACCTTTCAAGAGGCGCGCTCCGCATTGCAGCGGGATACGCCGTCCTGCCGACGGGACAGTGCGACACACTGCGAGCGCCGCGCCGCCAGGAGGGTTCCCGCGCGCACGACCGCCGGCTTCGCCGACCAGGCGCCGGGCCGGCACCGTTACCGAGAGGGTGAGTTCCGGATGTTCGTTCCCCCGCAGTATCGCGAGCCGGACGGTTCGTGGATGGTCGAGTTGATCCGTGGTAATCCGCTGGCGCTCCTGGTGCTGAACGGCAGTCCCGAGGACGGCCCTTTCGCCACGCACCTCCCGGTCATTCCCGATCCGCAGGCGAGCGCCGAATGGACCGACGACCTGGTCGGCGCCACGTTGTTGGGACACATGAACCGGGCGAATCCGCATTGGCGGGCGCTGACCGACGGCAACCCGGTCCTGCTCACCTTCACCGGACCGCACGCCTACGTTTCGCCGACCGTGTACGAGGTGACACCGGCCGCGCCGACCTGGAACTTCACCTCGGTGCACATCCGCGGCACGGTGGAGAAGATCGATTCGCTGGAGGAGACCCTGGGCGTGGTGCAGGCCACCGTGCGAGCCTTCGAGGGCGAGTTCGGCGCCGACTGGGACATGACCGAATCGATCGACTACTTTCGGCAGATCGTGCCCGGCGTGGGCGCGTTCCGAGTGCGGGTGACCGCGGCGGACGGCATGTTCAAGCTCAGCCAGGAGCAGCCGCTCGAGGTGCGCAACCGGGTGGCCCGTTCGTTCGACGGCCGTGAGTGCACCCGGCATCGGGAGACCGCCAAGCTGATGAGCCGACTGCCCTGACCGGGGCGAACGACCCGGCCGCAACGGCCCTCCCGGCTCGGGCCGGCCAACACCGACAGGGGCCCGCGCTCGGAGCAGAGCGCGGGCCCCCGGGTCGTGGGCGATACCTCAGTCACTCACGCCGGCAGGGTCCGGCACGTCTCCAGGACGCGCTCGGCGGCGTTGTCGAGCGTGGCGAGAACCCACTGTTCGAGATCGATCCCCGATTGTTCGGCGGCCTTGTGCCACCACTGGATACGATCGCCCGGGACTGCGAGGCGACGCGTCGCCTCGGTCTGGCGGTCGTCCCGAACCTCGTCGTCACGCGCCTCGCGAATGGCGTTGCGCAACTGCTTGGTGGTCCACTTCATCTGCTCGGCGCGGTCCAGCCACAGCTCCTGCTCGACCACCGGCAACGACGCCAGCTCGGCATGATGCTGAAAACTGAGTGCCGAGCGCCGACGATCGAACTCGAAACGGCGCGAGACCCACGCATAATTACGCAGGGTTTGGTAACTTAACCCGGCCGCGCGTATCCCTCGTTGGTACAGGTCCGTATAGTGGTCCTTCCCATATACCAGCCAGTCGCCGAGCCACCACGACGATGAGTCCAGAATTCCCGAGAGTTTACGCCCGGCCTGCTCCCAGTCCTCGAACGTCATATCCGCCGGTATTTGCAGGCCCACCTTGGTCGTGAGCAACCGGCCACCGTGCGGATGTTCCCCGAGGGCTCTTCGCGGCCGCGCCACCACCCCCGGACCCGAGCGGATCTGCGCTTCTCTCGTCGTTTCCTGACTTCTCGTTGGGTTCGCCACCATGCCTCCATGTGAGTGCACGCTCGAACAAGCGAAGGTTGCGCAGTGCGGTCGTCGCCGTTGCGCAGTTCGTTGCCACGGGGAGTACCACCACGGGGGTATGCCAGACATATCCGATCTGCATTCAGCCGACCACCGGCGTCACGCGTACCACCGGACCGACCGAGCGCTTGGTGATCACCCCCACCCGGGTGATCGGCGGCTCGGCCTCCGAAGGCATGCGACCGCGCCACGCGAACGTCGAGATCGCGCAGCCGGTTCCGGTCGACATGTGTACGAATGCGTGCATCAACGACTCGCCCCGTTCGCCTCTTTACAGTTCCCCGTTTGGCGTTCCGGCTGCCGGCTCCACACGTTGCCGGCACCTGAAGATCCACATACAAAGTGGTTCTCTTCGAGGGCCTACCCGAGTAGATCTCAGCAACTGCCGGAAATCAAGGAACTGGCCGCTGATAGTTCGTGACAGATTGTGTATACAACCGATCGGTATGCCGTCCGATCCATTCCGTTGCCGGCGGGAATGTATCGACCAACCGCATCGTTCGGCGAGCCGACCCCGAAATGGCGCGCATGCTGCGCGGATGCCGAGCGTGGCAGCGCCGGATGATCATCACCGAGATCTCACGAGGGCGAGCACTATATAGGTGCCAACCTCGCCCGGTTCGGTTACTCGCGCGTATTGACGCCGTCCTGACAACCTCGATAGCGAGGCGCCACCGGTTATTCCCCGCCCGGTCGCATCGGGAATGAACCCGGCGTTCCGGATCGCGCCACGGCCCCCGGCTCGGCCGACGAACCGCACCCGCCGAGTGGTCCGAATCCGGCCAGGCCGACACGCCCGGGCGGCCCGAATCATCCGGTGGTCACGAGATACGGGGTCGGGAGTGTGGGGCTGGGGGTGCGGGGTCGGGGGGCTGGGGGTGCGGGGTCGCGGGCGCGGGACGGCGGCGGGGCCGGGGGCGGCCGGGGGCGTTGGACCCGGGCGCGGGATCGGGGCGCGGGATCGGGGGGCACCGGGCCCGAGGGCGCGGGACCGGGAGGCACCGGACCGGGCGGCACCGGACCGGGCGGCACCGGACCGGGCGGCACCGGACCGGGCGGCGCGGAGCTTGCGGGGCTTGCGGGGCTCGGGGATCAGCTCGTCCGACCCGACACCGGACGGACCTCGGCACCGGACTCGGCGCCGGACTCCGGGCCGGACTCCGCGCCGAACTCCGTCCCGACACGGCCACGTTCCACCGGCGCCGGCGCGCCGGGCAGCGCGCGGACCAGCCGCGCGTCGACCGAGTGTCGTTCCTGGTCGGCGGCCCGAATGCGCCGCGCCCTGAGCCGGACGGGCGGGCGGAAGTCGATCCGGGCCGGCGCGTAGGGGTCCTCGGACGTCACGGAGGAGCCACTCGGGTATCCGTCGTCCGCGGGCACGTCGACCGCCGGCGCCGGCGCCGGCGCCGACCCCGACCCTGGCATCGGCATCGGCATCGACCCCGCCACCGCCCTCGCCCCCTCGCCTCCCGGCTCGCCCGTGAGCGTCACCACGAAGCCGGGCTCGACCCCACGCGACCGCAACTCCACGGGCCCCGTCGCCGGTTCGCGGGTGGTCTCGCCGACGGCGGCGGACCGTACGGCCGACCACCTCGACCGCGCCGCGAACCCCGGCGGCCCGACCAAACGTTCGACGACATCACGCGCCCGGTCACCCTCCGCCTCGGCTCCGACGGAGAGCTCGAACCTCGGGTTCTCGACGTACCGAGTGAGTTCCATGGCGCAATGCTCGCGACCCGCCGGCAACGGATGCAAGGCGTCGGACCCGCGGCAAAACATGCCGCGTCGATTCCCTCGAAATCCGCGATTATCGATCGGCCGCATCGAATGCCGGGAGTACTCGGGCAACACCACGAAGGCGCCCGGCTGTTGTCCCGTCGACGGGACCAATTCGGCCCGAACCTCGTGCTAGTTTCGATCGGCGGCGATCCCGCTCATTTCCGGCACGCCCGCATCATGGGCGCACACCGTGTTTCCTTCCGGTGGACCGGACACCCATACGTGCATTGATTTTCGCCCCGGACACAATCACGGAGAACAAGGGAATCAAGGTGTCACAGACAAACATCGAACGGACCTCGAACAGCAACCGCGTCGCCCGGCCACAGCGTTATCTGATGTGCCGACCGACCTACTTCGACGTCACCTACTCGATCAATCCGTGGATGGATCCGAGCATACCGACGTCGGTGGACACCGGTCTGGCCCAGTGGAAGCGCCTGTACGACACCTTCGTCGCACTGGGCCACGACGTGGCGTTGATCGAACCGGTGCCCGGGCTCCCGGACATGGTGTTCGCGGCGAACGGGGCGACCGTGGTGGGCGGCCGGGTGCTGGTCGCCCGGTTCCGCCATCGCCAGCGCGCCGACGAGGCCGCCGCCTACCTCGACTGGTTCCGCGCCGACGGGTGGTCCGAGGTCCGCCAGGCCGAGTACCTCAACGAGGGCGAGGGCGACTTCCTCTACGTGGGCGGTCAACTCCTGGCCGGCACCGGCTTTCGCAGCGATCTGCGCGGACACCACGAGGCGCGGGAGTACTTCGGCGTCCCGGTGCTCAGCCTGACCCTGGTCGACCCGAGGTTCTACCACCTCGACACCGCGCTCGCGGTACTGGGACCGGACGAGATCATGTACTACCCGGGGGCGTTCGACGAGGACAGCCGGCGACTGCTGGCCGAGCGCTTCCCGGACGCGATCCTGGCCGACGAGGCCACCGCCGCGGTCTTCGGGCTGAACGCCGTCTCGGACGGTCGCAACGTACTGCTGTCGGAGCAGGCCGTACGACTGGCCGGCGACCGGTTGCGCGAACGCGGCTACACACCGATGGGGATCGACCTGACCGAATTGCTCAAGGCCGGCGGCAACGCCAAGTGCTGCACGCTGGAATTGCGCGGCTGACCGAACCGCCGAGGGTGTCGGGCACACCGCCCGCCCGGGTCGAGTCCCGTCGACGGGACAGCCGGCCGGCGGCCCCGACACCACCGCATCTCGCTCGCCCGGTTGCCGCCGCCGGCACGAACCGGGAAAATATCCGGCCGAGTCCGCCGAGTCCGCCGACTCGATCGACTCGGCCGACTCGACCGCGCGTAGGCACCGACGCCCGGAATAGGGGCCACCCACCGCGACAGGCGCCGCGCACGGCCGAGGCGAATCGTTCATGCGCAAGCCGATCACCATGGACCCCCCGCCCCTGCTCTCGGCGCGGCCATGGTGCCGACCGTGCCAAAACCGGGCAATCGGGCCGCGCGAGTCCGAACCGAACAAACCGGCCGGCTCCGCCTAGGGTGTTGCCAGTTCCGGGGACGCGGACCACGCGCCCCATGGCTCTGGTCCACGGAGTGAGGAGGCCGGTCGGGGATGTCCGATGCGGACACACCGGGTTCGGGCCCGCCGGGCTCGGACCCGCCGGGCTCCGACGAGGAGACCAGGTTCGTCGCGATGCTCTACCGCGAGTACTCACGACCACTGCTCGCGGTGGTGTCCCGACTGAACGGCGGCGACCGCCAGCGGGCCGAGGACAGTGTGCAGGAGGTACTGGTCCGCGCCTGGCGCAATCGCGAGAAGCTCGACCCCGCCGCACCACTGCTCCCGTGGCTGGTCACCGTGGCCCGTCGGCTGGTCATCGACGAGCGGCGGGCCCGCGCCGCGCGACCGCCGGAGGTCGGCGACGCGCCCCTTGCCACGCTGCCCACCGGCGACGAGGTCGACCGGTTGTTGCGCTCCGTGGTGGTCGGCGACGCACTGGACGCCCTGTCCGAATCGCATCGGGAAATTTTGATCGAAACGTTCTTCCGCGACCGTACTGTCAATCAGGCGGCCGAAGTACTCGGCATCCCGACGGGTACGGCGAAGTCGCGCGTGTACTACGCGCTGCGCGCCCTGCGGGTCGTCCTGGAGGAGAGGGGGGTGTCGGCATGAGTGGCCGCCCCGAACACGCGGACATCGCCGCGTACGCCCTCGGCCTGTTGACCCCGGCGGACCGGGGCACGTTCGAGGAGCACCTGGCGACCTGCGACCGCTGCCTCGACGAGTTGGCCGGCTTCTCTGGCCTGGCCACGCTGTTGACCGAGCTGCGGGACGAGAGGGTGTACGCACTTCCGGCGCCGGTCGAAGGCAGGGAACCCTCGGGGCCGTCGGGGCCGTCGGTGGTGACGGCGCTGCCGTTGCCGGCCGCCGGGCCGGTCCCGGTCGACGTACCCGCCGCGGGTCCGCCCGCCCGGCGCAGGCTGTCCGGGCTCGTGGCAGCGTGCGTCGCGATCCTGGTGATCGGCCTGGGCGCGGGCGTACTCACCGGGCGGACCTGGTTCCGGCCCGACTCGGCCACATCGGCGCAGAGCGTACCGGTCGACCCGATCGCGGCACTCGCCAGGAACGGCGAGGTGGTCACCGCGACCGGCGCGAACAACGGCGCCACCGCGCGGATCGCCCTGGCGAGCCAGGCGTGGGGCACCGACGTCGCACTCGAACTGACGAACGTACACGGCCCGTTGAAGTGTGCGCTGGTCGCGGTGGACAAGAGCGGCAACGAACAGCGGCTCGCGACCTGGACGGTGCCGGACAGTGGCTACGGCGTACCGGGTTCGGCCGCACCGCTGGTGGTGCGGACCGGCACCTGGACGGCCAGGGACCAGCTGGCCCGGTTCGAGGTACGCACCTCCGACGGCGGCACCTTGGTCGGCGTCCCGGTGTAGCCGTACGGATCGCGCGTACGGATCGCGCGTCGGTGCCTCGGGGCGAACGTCCCGAGGCACCCACGTCGTTGCGCACCGGCCAACGGAGCACCAACCAACCGACGAATTACGCGAAGCGCCCCTGAAGCAGCCAGACGCCGGGCGCGCCCGGGTCGGCGACCGGGTCGCCGAGCAGGCCCCAGAATCGTTCGACCACCGCGGCCCGGGGCACGTCGGCCACGTCCATCCCCTCCGGGAAGACCGAGCTGAGCACTTCGAGCACCTCGCCGATCCGCTTGCGGCGCATCCCGATCAGCCGGGTGATGTCGGGCAGTTGGGTCTTCCAGCGGCCCACCACGGCCTCGGCCAGCAGGGTCTCCAACTCCGGGCCCACGCCCGATACTTCGGCCAGGTCGCGCATCGACAGGCCGAGCGCCCGGACCAGGAACCCGGTGCGCTCCTCGTCGGCGCGCCACTTGTTCGCGCGTTCCATTCGGGTGTAGGAGATCTCCTTCATCCGTACCCGGTTGGCCAGTTCGGCGCGGGTCAGGCCGGCGGCGATCCGGTGGTCCTGGAGGTTCGTCGGTCGGGCGCCCATCAGTTGGCTCACGGGCACGACCAAGGACTTGGCGAGGGCGAGCAGTTCGGCTTCGTTCGGGCGTTCCGTACCGGCTTCCCACTGGGCCACGGTCGACGGCGGTACCCGCAGCTCGTACGAAGCCAATGTCGCGGCCACACGCTCGCAGGTTAGCGCCATCACCCCCCGGGCAGAGGCGGCTGCGGACGGCGAGAAAGCCGGTCGGACATCGAGGTCATTGGGGTCGGTCACGCGGCAAGCATAGAAAGCCCGAGCACCGTCGTGCCGCCGACGTCCGCGGGCCCCCGACGAGCGGCCCGCGAACCCGGTCGACACCGATCGGCAACCCGTCGTCAACCGATCGGCAACAGACCATCGACGGACCGTCGGCGGACCGTGGACGGGCCGTGGACGGGCCGTGGAGGGACCATCGATGGGCGATCAGTGAGCGATCGGTGGACAGTTGACGTCCGGTCAGCGACTCGGGCGCAGCTTCGTGACGTGTCGGGGCAGGGCCGGTGCGATCGACCACAACACCTCGGCCTCGACCTCCCCCGGGTTGGTCCACCCGTGTTCGAGCCGCGCGGAGAACGTGGTCGAGTCGCCCGCGCCCAGCCGGCGCACCGTGCCGTCGACGGTGAGTTCGAGGCTGCCGCGCACCATGTACGCGAACACCGTCTCGGCCTCCAGGGCGTACGCGCCGCCCGAGCCGCCACCGGGGCTGAGCACCGTGCGCATCACCTGAACGTGTGTCTCGTCCGCGGGGGTGAGCAGGAACTCCTCGATGCCGATGCCGCCCATTTCCAATGGCGCGCCGATGCCGCTGCGCACCACGTCCTGGTCGGGATAGTCGAACAGGGCCGCGATGCTCGTGCCGACCGCGTCGCAGATCCGCAGCAGGGTGGGCACCGACACCGACGCCTTGCCACGCTCGGCCAGACTCAGGAAGCCCTTGGTCACGCCTGCGGCGCCGGCCACCTGGACCAGGGTCAACCCCTGGGCCAGCCGGAGTTCGCGCAGGCGCGGGCCGACCCGGGACATCCGGCTGGAGGTGTCCCGGCCGACGGGATCGGCGGCCGACGCGGACGCGGACGCGGGCGTCGGGTCGGGTTCCGCTCGGCTCGGTTTGGCTTGGCGCGACGCTTCCCGGCTCGACTGCTCCCGGATCGACTCTTCCCGGCTCGGTTCCGCTCGGCTCGGTTCTGCTCGGCTGCTTGCTGGCACGCGCGCCACGGTACCCGTCCGCCCCCGCTTCCTCGCACCGTTCGCCGACCTTCGGGCGGTCCGTAAAGGTTCGGATTCACCGTGCTCGGGGGTCTTTACGCCACGAGTTTACTCCTGTAAAACCTTGACGAAAGTTTAGCGCCACTAAACGGCGCTCGGCGGCGCCCGTCGCCCACAACGTTTCAGCCTGGAGCAGCCATGCGCACCACCCCCTCCCCAGCACCCGCCGACCGCATCCGCGGTGTGGTCCTGCGCCCCGGCACCGAACTCGCCATGGCCGATCTCGTGCTCGCGCCGCCCGGCTCCGGCGAGGTCGAGGTGGCGGTGGTCGCGGCCGGGGTGTGCCACTCGGACCTGCACGTGGTGCGCGGCGAATGGGACGTGCCGATGCCGGTGGTCCTGGGCCACGAAGGTTCCGGCGTGGTCACCGCGCTCGGCCCGGACACCGAGGACTCGGGCCTGGCGGTCGGGGACCACGTCGTGTTGTCCTGGGTGCCGGCATGCGGCGTGTGCCGATACTGCCTGGCCGGCCGCCCGGCCGCATGCTCCCTGGTCGCCGAGGTGGTCGCGCCCAAGGGTGTCCTGTACGACGGCACCAGCCGACTGAGTACCACCGCCGGCGAGCCGCTGCACCACTACCTCGGCGTGTCCTCGTTCGCCGACCGGGTCGTGGTACCGGCCTCCGGCGCGATCAAGGTCCGCAAGGACGCGCCGCTGGACGCACTGGCCCTGGTCGGCTGCGCGATCGCCACCGGGGTGGGCGCGGTACGGAACACCGCGGGCGTCGAGGCCGGTGCGACCGTCGCGGTGATCGGGTGCGGTGGCGTGGGGTTGTCCTGCGTACAGGGCGCCCGGCTCTCCGGGGCGTCCCGAATCGTCGCGGTGGACGTGGTCGCGGACAAGTTGGCCCTGGCCCGCAAGCTGGGCGCAACCGACACGGTCGATGCGAGCGCGGGCGATCCGGTGGCGGCGCTGCGCGCGCTCGTACCCGAGGGCCTGGACTACGTGTTCGACGCGATCGGCAAGATCGCCACCACCGAGCAGGCCATTGCGGCGCTCGGCCAGGGCGGCGCGGCGGTGATCGTCGGCCTCCCGCCGACCGGGAGCAGCGCCCGGTTCGATCCGCTCGCGCTCGCCGAGGCCGACCAGCGCATCCTCGGCTCCAACTACGGCTCGGTGGTGGCCCATCGGGACATCCCGGTGCTGGTCGACCTGGTGGTCGGCGGCTTCCTGGACGTCGAGTCGATGATCTCCGCGCGCCGCCCGCTGGAGGAGGCGGGCGACGCGCTCGCCGAGCTGAACGAGGGCCGCGCGCTGCGCCAGTTGCTGATCACCGGCTACGAACCCGAGGCGTACGAACCCGCCGAGGCGGGCGTGGCCGGCACTGATTCGGCCGCGTACGGGGCGTACACGGCGTACGCCCCGCCGCGGTCCGCACACACCCCGTCCGGCTACGACCCCACCAAGCGCGAGGGCTGACCGATGACTACTCTCACCCCAGGCAATTCGGCCGGAAAGTTCGAAAAGTCAGACAAGTCAGGCGTGTCAGGTAGATCAGGTAGATCAGGTAGGTCAGGAAAGGCGAAGCCCGTGCCCGCATCCGCACCCCCGCCGGGCGGCGCCGGCGACGACGGTCTGGCCCGGCGCAGTGTGACCACCTTCGAGGTGGGCGCGCAGAGCGTGGCCAACGTGGCGCCGAGCGCGGTGATCGCGTTCGCGCCGGCGAGCATGGCCGCGTCGGCCGGGAACGGTGCGTGGTTCTCGTTCTTCCTGGCGATGGCGGCGGTGCTGGCGATCGCGTACTGCATCTGCGTGTTCGCCCGGCGGCGGGCCGGCACCGGGTCGTTGTACGCGTTCACCCGGCTCTCGCTGGGCCCGGCCGGGGCGTTCGTCACCGGCTGGGCGCTGCTGCTCGGCGCGGTGTGCATCGGCTCGGGCTCGCTGGCCGGTGCCGGCTACTACACCGGCCGCGCCCTCGACGGGATCGGTGTGAGTGCGTTCACCGGGGTGACCGGCCAGGTCCTGCTCGACGTATTGCTCGCCGCGATCGCGGTCCGGCTGACCATCGCGAGCGTGCGCACCGCCGCGCGGGTGGCCGCGACGTTGGAGGTCGTCTCGATCGTCTTGATCGTGGTGGTCCTGCTCGCCGTCTTCGTCAAAAGCGACCACAACCTCTTCGACGCCGACCAACTCACCCTGAGCGGCAGTTCCCTCGACGGCATCGTCTTCGCGGTGGTCCTCGGCGTGCTCGGCTTCGTCGGCTTCGAGGGCGCGGCCTCGCTGGGCGCCGAGGCGACCGACCCGTACCGGGCGATCCCACGCGCGGTGATGGGCAGCGCGCTGCTCGCCGGGCTGCTGTACATGTTCGCCACGTACGCCCAGGTGGTCGGCTTCGGCGGCCCGGACGGGCTGGTGGCCAGCGCCGACCCGATGGACGAACTGGCCGAACTCTCCGGCCTGGGCTTCCTGAAGTTCTTCCTGCACGCGGGCTTCGCGGCGTCGTTCCTGGCGGTGGTGATGGCGTGCGTGACGGTGGCGGCCCGGCTGCTGTTCGGCATGGCCCGGGAGGGCGTGGTCCCGGCCCGCCTGGGTCGGGCACACCCGACCCACAAGACCCCGTCCACCGCGATCTGGGCGGTCACCCCGTTCGTCGCGATCCCGACGGTGGCGGTGATTGTGGCCGGCACGAACGGCCTGGACGCGACCACGTACATCGACACGATCGGCGTCTTCGGCTACATGTTGTCCTACGTCCTGGTCTGCCTGGCCGCGCCGCTGTTCGTCCGCAAGACCGGCGCCAAGGCCCTGGCGATCACCTGGGCATTGGGCCTGATCGGCGCGGCGGCGATGGTCTACGTCTTCTACCGCAACCTGTGGCCCATCCCGGAGTCCCCCCTCAACGTCCTCCCCTACATCTTCGTCGGCGCATTGGTGGTAGGCCTGGCCGGCTACGGAGCCCTCCACCTCCGAAACCCACAACAAGCAGCCCAGGCAGGCACCTTCGCCGACGACGCGGCATAGGCGGCGAAGGCTGCCCGGTCGGGGGCGCGGCGAGGGCCAGGTTGCCGCCCGGGTCGGCTTGGGTGGTTCGTGGTGGGGGCGGTTGGCTGGTTGGGCGTGGTGGTGTTGGGCTGGTGTGGGGGTGGCCCTGGGTCGGTTCGGCGGAGCCGGGTCGTGGCAGGTGGCCACCGTCTCGTCGTTGCTCGTCCCGTCCGGGGCCGGGGTCTTTTGCTTGGTGCTCCGCATCCGTTGTTGCCCGTCCACTACGTGGCCGTTACTGCCCGGGACGGCTTCCCTGGCTCGTGGTCGGGGGCGGTTGGCCGCTTGGGCGTCGTGGCGTTGGGCTGGTGGCGCGGTTGGCCCTGGGTCCGTTCGGCGGAGCCGGGTCGTGGCGGGTGGCCACCGCCTCGTCGTTGCACGTCCCCTCCGGGGCCGGGGTTTTTGCTTGGTGCTCCGCATCCGTTGTTGCCCGTCCACTACGTGGCCGTTACTGCCCGGGACGGCTTCCCTGGCTCGCGGTCGGGGGCGGTCGGCCGCTTGGGCGTCGGGGTGTTGGGCTGCTGGCGCGGTGGCCCTGGGCCCGTTCGGCGGGGCCGACTCGTGGCAGGTAGCCGCCGCCTCGTCGTTGCACGTCCCCTCCGGGGCCGGGGTCTTTGCTTGGTGCTCCGCATCCGTTGTTGCCCGTCCACTACGTGGCCGTCACCACCCGGGACGGCTTCCCTGGCTCGCGGCCGGGGGCGGTCGGCCGCTTGGCGGCCTCGGCGGCCGGTGGCCATGCCGCGTCTCGCAGCCCCTCACGGCTCCCGCTCCCTCCTCGGGCCCGAAACCGGATCCCGACGAGACTCCCAGGACTTGGGGCGATGCGTGACCTGCGGTTTTACCCGGCGCCCGCATCTGCGCAGGCCGGCGAGCGCGGGTTTCGTGCTTGCTGGGCCGAGACCGAGGCACGACAAGGCAGAAAGGGCCTGCACCCCGCTCGAAAACCGAGCACGAAGACACACCCCGCCCAAGACCCCGTGCCAGCGCTCCACTTGCACACCGCAACATGCGCCGCCCAACCGCAGCGGGGCCGGATCGCCTGCGCAGCGGCCGAACCCCCCGACGCCCCAGGGACAACGGCCCCCGACCACGAGCCAGGGAAGCCGACCAGGGTGGTAACGGCCACGTAGTGGACGGGCAACAACGGATGCGAAGCACCAAGAAAAAACCCCGGCCCCGGAGGGGACGAGCAACGACGAGACGGCGGCCACCCCCACGACCCGGCCCCGCCGAACCGACCCAGGGCAACCCCCACACCACCCCAACACCACGACGCCAAGCGGCCAACCGCCCCCGACCACGAACCACCCAAGCCGTCCAGGCCAAACCCGCAACCTGCCCGCGCCCCACGCTGGTTGCGCCACGTGCCCCGCCGTGCTCCACCGCGCCCCGGGTCGTTGCCTGGTCGCGCCCCGGCAGCGCCGCACACGCACAACGCCTTCGAGCGGTCCGGCCCGGCGCTCCGCATCCGGCTCTCCATCCGCCGTACGCGCGCGCCACCCACCCGACTCGGCCCGATCGTCCGAAAGCGGGCAAATGCCGAACAACGGCTTGCTGCACTCTCGTTGGGCGTCCGGTGAATTGTGATTCGGGGCCGGAAGATTTCCCACGGCTGAATTGACTAAACATCGCGTCGGCACGATTCTTGCATTCGGCGGCCCAGGGGTGGGGAGCCCGGTGACCGACTCGGGCAGCGGGGGCCGCCTTTTCGTAAGGAGTCGTTTTTTCATGTCCCTGACACAGCGGGGTATATCCCGCGCTGCCGCGGTGTGCGCCGCCACCGGTCTGGCCGCGGTCGCGGCGATCGGGTTCGCACCCGCCGCACACGCCGACACCGCCGCGCTGCAATTCCGCGGTCACGTGAAGAACACGGAGGGCAAGGTCGCCCTGTCCGGCTTCATGTGGAAGCAGCAGACCGAGCTGATGGTGCTGAGTGCCGAGAGCGCCAACGCGCCGCAGGTGCTGGTGTATTGCATCGACCTGGAAACGACCGTCCGCAAGGGCGTCGACTACCGCGAGGGCGCCTGGGCCGACTCCTGGCTCAAGGACACCGCCAAGGTCGCCAAGATCAACTGGGTGCTGAACCACTCCTACCCCAAGGTCAACGACCTCGACGCGCTGGCCAAGGCCGCGGGCGTGTCGGACAAGAAGGGCAGGCTCGACGCGCAGGAGGCCGTCGCGGCCACCCAGGCGGCGATCTGGCACTACAGCAACGGCGTCAACGCGTCCCTCTCCGGCAACGGCAAGGACGTCCTGGCGCTGTACAAGTACCTGACGGGCGAGGCCAACAAGGGTGAGGCCAACGAGCCCGGCGCCTCCCTGGAGCTGTCGCCGACCGCGACCAGCGGCAAGGACGGGGACACCCCCGGCGTCGGCCCGGTCACCGTCAAGACCACCTCGACCGAGCCGGTCGCGGTCAAGCTCGACGGCACCGTACCCACCGGGGTCTCGCTGGTCGGCAAGGACGGCAACCCGCTCGGCAACGCGGCCAACGGCACCGAGCTCTACGTGAAGGTGCCCAAGAGCCAGAGCCCGGGCGAGACCAAGATCTCGGCCACCACGAAGGCCGGCGTCAACATCGGCCGGGTCTTCCTGGCCAAGGACCGCAAGCACTCGCAGACCCTGATCGCGGCCGGCTCGCAGCCGTTCTCGGTCAGCGCCGCGGCCTCGGTCAAGTGGAGCCACCAGCCCGTTCCGGTCCCCTCGTCCGCGTACAAGGAGGACTGCGTCCAGGGCGGCGTCAACGTCACGCTGAAGAACACCGGTGACGGACCGGCCGACTTCAAGGTCAACGGCGAGAAGGTGACCGTCCCGGCCAACTCGACCAAGACGCAGTTCATCAAGGTCGCCGAGGACACCGACTACACGGTGACCGTGACCGGTCCGGGCGGCTACAGCCAGACCTACTCGGGCAAGCTGGACTGCGTCGAGAACCCGACCATCCCGCCGACCACCACGCCGCCGACGACCGCGCCGCCGGTCACCACGCCGCCGACGAGCCTGCCGCCGGTCACGAAGCCGCCGGTCACCACCTCTGCGCCGGCCACCTCGTCCGCCCCGCCGACGTCCGCCCCGCCGACGACCGGCTCGCCGAGCACCTCCGCGCCGAGCACCTCGGCCCCGGCGACCACACCCGCCACCCCGTCGGCTCCCCCGACGACTTCGGCGCCGGCCACCACCTCCGCCCCGGCCACCAGCAGCTCGGCCCCGGTGCCGACCAGTGCCAACCCGACCGGCAGCGAGGGCCCGACCAAGCCGATCGTCGAACCCGGTACGGACAACCCGTCGATCGAGGTGCCCTGGCTGCCGGTCGCCCCGGTCGGCAAGGACCTCGCGAACACCGGTGGCGACGACTCCAACGTGGTGCTGATCACCGGTGTCGCCGCCGCACTGCTCCTCGCCGGCGGCGGCGCGATCTACCTGAACCGCCGCCGTGGCCGCCACCAGGCCTGAGCAATCGCACCACCGCTGAGCCGGATCGACACACCGACTGACCCGGCCTGACGACAAAGGCCCCGCCATCACGGCGGGGCCTTTGTCGTACGCGACTTCCAACGCGACTTCCAACGCGACGTCCATCGGGAGGTCCATCGGGACTTCCATCGCGACGTCCATCCGTATCGCCGCGATTGCAATCCGTGTTTTGTCGATAGCGCGATTCATTTCCCCATCGAACACCCGGCGCGCTCAGCGTATTTGCGACGTGACTCGCACGAAGTACCGCTCCGGACTGGGACACAGCTGTGACAATTCCCGGCTACCGATTGCCGTATTCCCTCCGGTCATGGAATTCCAGCCCCGGCAACGCTGGTTCATCCGCCCGCCCCATTCAGACCGCCCCCCATCCACCGGAAGGCACTCGCCGGACGCCGGACATCGCAACGTCACCTCCCCGTCGGCAGGTTCGCGCCACCCGTGCAGTCGATCACCGTCCCGGTCATGAAGCCGTTCCCGACGAACAACCGGATCACGTCGGCGACTTCGTCCGCGTGGCCGACTCGGCCGACCGGGGTGGCCGCGCTGATCCCGGTGAACAGTTCGGTGCGTGCCTCGGTGGGGATCGCGTCCCACCACGGCGTGTCGATCACGCCGGGCGAGACCGCGTTGATCCGAATCGGCGCCAGCTCCACCGCCAGCGGCGGCACCATCGCCTGCAACGCGCCGTTGATCGCGGCGAGTCCGGACGTGCCGGGGAAGGCCGCGCGCGCCGAGGCCGCGGTCACGAACGTCACCGACGCGTGTGCCGCAAGCCGTGGCAGCGCCCCCTGGAGGGTCCGGACGAACGGCCAGAACTTGCCCGCGAACCCGACCTCCAGGTCGGCCGGGTCCAGGCTCGCGATCGGCCCGCTCCCGGACGCACCGCTGAGCGCCAGGACGAGGTGGTCGATCGGCTCGACCGAACTCGCAAAGAACTCGGCGACCCGGACCGGGTCCGTACCGTCCAGCCGGTGGCCGGTGGTCTTCCCGCCGATTCGTTCCACCGCCGCGTCGAGCCGGGCCTGATCGCGGCCGGTGATCACCACTTCGGCGCCGTCGGCGGCGAGCAGTGCGGCGGTCGCCTCGCCGATTCCGGAGCTGCCGCCCATGACGACGACGCGCTGACCGTGCAGAGAACGGGACACAGACATGGATGCCTTGCCTTCACTTGGAGTACTGGGAGTGCCAGAAGCACCGGGAGCACCGGGAGCGCCGGGAGCACCGGGAGCGCCAGGAACAGCGGAAGTACCGGGAGTACCGGAAGTACCCGGTGTGCTCGAGCAGCCCCGGAGTTACCGAGACCCCCGGTCTCGACAAAGCATTGCCGAGACCCTCGGTCTCGTCAAGGGGATATGGTGATCCCATGCCGCAGCAGCCCGACGACGAAACCCCCCGCCGCGCACACACCGGCCGGCGTCGCAACGAGGACGCCCGCCGCGCGATCCTGGACGCCGTACTGGTCCTGCTCGCCGAGTCGGGCGGCGCACCGGTCACCATCGATACGATCGCGCGCGCTGCCGGCGTCGGGAAGCAGACCATCTACCGCTGGTGGCCTTCGAAGGGCGCGGTGCTCCTGGAAGCCTTGATGGGCCTGGCCGGTGACGTCGTGTCACCTCCCGAGGCGGACACCCTGCGGGCCGACCTGACCTCGTTCGTCACCGCCACCTTCCGCGGTGCGCGTGCCGAATCGACCGCGGCCGTGCTGCGCTCGCTGGTCCGCGAGGCGGCCCGCGATCCGCATGCCGCCGACCTGGTCCGTACCTTCACCGAGTCCCGCCGCGATGCGCTGCGCGCGCTCCTTGCCCGGCATCCCGACGAACTCGCCGCGGCCGTGGACCTCGATCTGATCGTGGATCAGCTGTACGGACTCTTCTGGTACCGCTTCCTGCTCGCCCACCGCCCACTGTCCGAGCAGGCCGCCATCACCCTCGCCGCCGCCCTCGCCGACCAGGCCACCGCCACCCCCGCGGCAGGCAACCGCCTCCGTCGGGAATGATCCGACGCGCCGAGGACCTGTACTCGACGACCGTTCGCTTCGGAGGGACCCCGACCATGTCGCACCGCATCATCAACCCCGACGGCCTGCACGACCCGGTGCACTTCGGCTACAGCCACCTCGCCGTGGCCTCCGGGGAGCTGGTCTTCGTCGCCGGGCAGTACGCGTCGGACTCCGACGGCCATGTGACCACCGACGACTTCGCCGAACAGGTCGAGGAATCCTTCGAGAATCTGCGAATCGCGCTGGCAGCCGTCGGCCTGGACCTGAGCCACATCGTCCAGCTCCGCACCCACATCGTCGATCACGACTCGGACAAACTGGCCATCCTGGGCAAGGCGATCGGCGCGATCTGGGGCACCGTCCCACCGACCCAGACGCTCAGCGGAGTCGCCGCGCTCGCCCTGCCGGGCATGCTGTTCGAGGTCGACGCGGTGGCCGTACGGCCCTGAGCACACCGCCCGGCGGGCACCACACGAACGCCCCGGCCGTACGGGACGACCCGGCGGCACGCAACGGCCCGGCCACCCGCAGCCGGCCGGGCCGTTCGCGCACGCGGCCCGGCCGGCCTACCCAACCCGACTCAACCCGACCCGATCCCACTCAACCCAACCCGACCCGATCCGACCCAACGCGACCCAATCCGCCCGACCGTCAAGCCGTCAAGCCGTCAAGCCGCCCGACCGTCAGGCCGGAACCAGGTGGGACCGCTGCCGGCCCAGCCGGTCGATCTCCAGCTCCATCACGTCGCCCGCCGCGAGGTACGGGAAGCGGCCGGACAGCGCGACGCCCTGCGGTGTACCGGTGTTGACGATGTCGCCGGGTTCCAGGACCAGATACTGCGACAGGTGGTGGATCAGGTACGCCACGCCGAAGATCATGTCCGCCGTGGTCGAGTCCTGCCGGGCCTCCCCGCCCACCCACGAACGCAGGCCCAGGGTCTGCGGATCGGTGACCTCGTCGGTGGTCACCAGCCACGGGCCGAGCGGGTTGAACGTCTCGCAGTTCTTGCCCTTCGACCACTGGCCGCCGGACTGCTCCAGCTGGAACGCCCGTTCGGACACGTCGTTGCTGATCGCGTAGCCCGCGACATGCGCCAACGCCTCCTTCGGCGAGGCCAGGTAGCGGGCCTGCCGGCCGATCACCACGGCCAGTTCGACCTCCCAGTCGGTCTTGACCGCGCCGCGCGGGATCAGCACGTCGTCGTAGGGACCGACCACGGTATGCGGCGTCTTGTAGAACAGGATCGGCGTGGTCGGCGGCTCGGCGCCGGATTCGGCCGCGTGCGCCGCGTAGTTCTGGCCGATGCACAGGACCGCACCGGGCCGGGCCACCGGCGCGCCCACGCGCAGGCCCGCGACGTCCAGCTCCGGCAGTGTGCCCGCCGCGGCGGCCTCGCGTACTCGTGCGACGCCGTCCGAGGCGAAGAACGCGCCGTCGATGTCGGCGGTGAGCCGGCTCAGGTCGAAGTGGCGGCCGTCGGCGGCGAACAGCACGGGGCGTTCGTTGCCGGGCTCGCCTACGCGCATCAGGCGCACGGTGAACTCTCCAGATCCATATGGGTATCGGTGATGTGGAATGCGGTGTTTCAGCCGACCCGGACAAGCGCGTCGGGGCCGACCTCATGGCCGAGTGGACGACCCGTCAGATAGCGCTCCACCTCGTCGAGAACGATGTCGCCCTGGCGACGGCGACACTCGACCGTACCGGCGGCCCGGTGCGGAGTCAGCAGCACGTTGGGCAACGCCCGGAACGGATGTGCCACCGGCAGCGGTTCCGCGTCGTACACATCGAGCGCCGCGTCGATCCGCCCGGTCCGCAACTCGGCGAGCAGCGCGCCCTCGTCGACCAACCACGAGCGGGCCGTATTGACCAGTCCGGCGCCGTCCGCGAGCAGCGCCAACTCGGCCGCGCCGATCAGGTGTCGGGTCTCCGGCAACGACGGCGCGTGCAGCGCGACGATCCGACTGGTCCGCAACAGCTGTTCCAGTGAGACGAGTTCCGCACCCAGCTCGGCCGCGTCGGCGGCGCTCAGGGTGGGGTCGGCCACCTGGACCCGGGCGCCCAGCGCGCGCAGCACCTCCAGATACGCCCGCCCGGTCCGCGACGCGCCGACCACTCCGATCCGGGTGCCGAGGATCTCGTGCCGGTCCGGCGCGACCGAGGCCGCATCCCAGTCAAGGCCACCGCGCAGTGCGTGGTCGTAGCGGTGTGTCCGGTGCAACAGGGCGAGCGTGAAGGCCAACGCGACCTCGGCCACCGACCGCGCCATCCCCTGCCCGGCCTGGGTCACCCGCACCCCGCGCGCGAAGGCGTCTGCCCCGACATACGGCCCGATCGCCGCGCCGGTATGCGCGAGCAGCCCGATCCGGGGTGCCGCCGCGAGCAGTTCGCCGGTCAGCTTGGGCATCCCCCACGACGACACCAACACATCCGCGCCCGCGACGGCCGCCCGCAACGCCTCGACGTCGCCGGGCTCGTCGACCAGCACGACCTTCGCAAACGCCCGCAGCCGCGCGGTCACCCCACCCTCGTCACCACCGGCACCAGCGTCACCGCCACCGCCACCACCGCCGAAGAACTCCGTGCGCAGCTCCGGCGGCACGGCCACCGCCACAACCGCCGGAGCGTCCCTACCCCAGCCAGTCATCGAGGTGCTCCCGCACGAACTCGTCGTCCGTCAACCACGGATACGCCTTCGCCACCCGGTCGATCTCCGCCGCCTGTCCCGGGGACAACGTCTCCGCCGGGTCCAGACACCAGGTCCCGGCCAGCAGCCCCTGTCGGCGCAACACCTCGTGCACACCCGCGATACAACCCCGGAACCCGCCGCGCACGTCGAACACCGCCGAGTTGGCATCGGTCAACTCCGGTGCCCGACCCAGCAGTTCCACCATCGCCGGATGGTCGCCCGCCCGCGCCCGACGCACTCGCTCCAGCAGCGTGACCGCGGTCGACGTCCAGACCGCCCACTGCCCGAGCAGCCCGCCCGCGAACCACCGGGACCGCTCGCCGGCCCGATACGGCGTCAGCAGATCCGTGATGATCGCGTCGTCGTTGCCCGTGTACAGCGCGACCTCACCGGCCCGGTCGGCCGACGTGATCGCGGCGAGTACATCCGCGGTGCGGTAGCGGTCGAACGGCGCGATCTTGATCGCCGCCACCGACGGGATGTCGGCGAACGCGCGCCAGAACTCCGGGGTCAGGAACCGGCCGCCCACCGCGTCCTGGAGGTAGAACCCGATCACCGGCAACACCTCGCCGACCGCGCGTGCCCGGTCCAGCAGGCCCGGTTCGTCCGCGCCCGGCACCGCCGGGCTCAGCAACACCGCGTCATAGCCGAGCGAGGCGGCCAGTTCGGCCTCGGCCACCGCCTGTGCGGTGTAGCCGCACGCCCCGGCCACCCGCACCACCGGGCGGCCCGCCTCGCGTGCGATCGTTTCGGCGGCCAGTGCCAACACCGGGCGCAGCAGCCCGACTTCCGGCTTGCGGATCTCGAACTGCGTGGTGTGCACGCCGACCGCGACGCCGCCCGCGCCGGACGCGAGGTAGTACCGGGTCAGCGCCCGCTGCCGCCGCTCGTCGAAGCGCCCCTCGGCGTCCAGGGCGAGCGGGTGTGCCGGGATCACGGTGCCGTCGCGCAGCAGGTCGAGCGGCGCGGCGGGGGCACCCGGGGCTGACCCCGCGTCGACCGAACCCGGGTAATCCGTAGCGGAGTTGAACACGATGCCTCAGAACTTTCCGTCGCGGACCTGGAACTTGGTGGCCTTGCCGGACAGCGGGTGACCGCGCCGGATCCAGTCCGCCTGCCAGGCCACCAGGGTGCGCAGGGGGACCTCGGGGTAGCCGAACAGCTCGTGACAGCGGCTCGCGTCGGACAACAGCGCGCTGCCCGACTCGGTGCCGACCAGCACCGCCTCCCGGCCGAACTCGGCGCCGAACCAGGCCGCAAGGCGCCGCACCGACGCCGTTTCCGGGCCGGTCAGATTCACCGTGAACGGCGCCGCGGCGTGCCGCAGCGCACGCAGCGCGACCTCGTTCGCGTAACCCTGCCACACCACATTGGCCTGACCCGTCGTCACATCCACCGGCTCACCCGCGAATACCGCCGTCGCGAGGTCGGCGAGTACGCCATACCGCAGGTCCACCGCGTAGTTGAGCCGGATCAGCGCGACCCGGGTGCCGCGTGTGGTCGCGGCGTGGGTGAACACCCGCTCGCGGCCCAGGCACGACATCGCGTACTCCCCGACCGGTCCCACCGGGTCGCTCTCCACGCTGCCCCCGGAGCCCGCCGCCACCAGCGGGTAGACGTTGCCCGTGGAGAACGCCGCGATCCGCGCGGCCGGGTAGCGCCGCGCGATCCGGTCCGGCAGCGCGGCGTTGACCGCCCACGCCTGCTCGGGCGCGCCGGCCGAGCCGAACTTGGCGCCGACCATGAACACCACGTTGCCCGCGTCGGGGAGTTCGGCCGGGTCGCCGTCCATCAGGTCGAACGCGACCGTTCGTACCCCGTCCGCCGCCAACGACTCGGCCGCCGCCCGATCCGACCAGCGCGAGACCGCGTACACCGTCACGTCCGTACGCCCGCCCGCGTCCAGCGCGCGGCGGGCCAGCCGGCACAGGCTCGGCCCCATCTTGCCGCCCGCACCGAGCACGACCAGGTCGCCTTCCAACTCCGCGAGGTCCGCGATCAGCGCGGCCGACGGGGTCGCCAGGAGTTCCTCCAGCGCCGCTTCACCATCGGGACCGGACCTGGGGCGGGCGAGTCCGCCCGCGGTGCCATCCGCTTCCAATACACCATTCATGACGCGTGATCAGCCCTTGATTCCGGTTGCCGCCACGCCTTCGGTGACGTAGCGCTGGCCCACCAGGTAGGCCATGAAGATGGGGACGAACGCCACCACGGAGCCCGCGAGGACCACGTTGAGCGGCACGTTCTGTTGTTGCAGCGAGGCGATGCCGACGGTCAGCGTGCGCATGTCGGTGCTCTGTCCGACGATCAGCGGCCACAGGAAGTCGTTCCAGTGCCACAGGAAGACGAACGTGCCGAGCGTGGCCATGATCGGCTTGATCAGCGGCAGGACGATCCGGACGAAGATCTGGAACTCCGAGGCGCCGTCGATCTTGGCCGCCTCGAACAGCTCGTCCGGCAGTCCCTGGATGAACTGCCGCATCAGGAACACCGCTTGCGCGTTGGCCAGGGACGGCAGGATCAGCCCCCAGTAGGTGTCGACGCCGTTCATCTTCGCGATCAGGACGAACGTCGGAATCATCGTCACGTGGTACGGGACCATGACCATCGACAGGAACGACCAGAACATCGCCTCGCGGCCGGGGAAACGCTTCTTGGCGAACGCGTAGCCGGCCAGCGCGGAGAGCAGCAGCGTGCCGAGCACGCCGACGATCGAGTAGATGAGCGTGTTGATCAGCCACTGGGGGACGTCCTGCGAGCCGAGCACGTCGCGGTACGCGCTGGTGGTCAGGTGCCACGGCAGCAGGCTGCCCGGGAACTCGACCGCGCCGGACGGCTTCAGGGACAGCACGACCATCGCGTAGAACGGGAAGATCGTGGCCAACGCGACCACCCCGAGCAACACGCCGCGCAACGCCTTGCCGCGTCGGGTGCCGCGCAGCGCGTACGGCACGGTGTCCGGTTCGCGGCTCGCCCCGGAGCCCTCCCGGCGGCGACGCAACCCGAGGCGGGTGCGCGGGAGTTCGGCCTTCGCCGCGGCGACCGCCGGGACCGGCGGCGCGGTCTCGGCGACCTCGTGGGTATCGAGGGACATGGTCACTTCTCCTTCCCGATCACCAGGCGCTGGATGACCGCGACGATGAGCGTCAGCACGAACAGGGCCAGGCCGATCGCACTGGCGTAGCCGAGATCGAAGTACTTGAAGCCGGCGTCGTAGAGCTGGAACACCAGCGTGTAGCTGGCGTTGGCCGGGCCGCCGCCGGTCATCACGTAGACCGCGTCGAAGACCTGGAAGCTGGCCGTGGTCTCGATCACGGCCAGGAAGAACAGCGCGGGCTTCAGGCTCGGCAGGATGATGTATCGGAAGCGCTGCCAGGGGCCGGCGCCGTCGGTCAGCGCGGCCTCCTCCAGCTCGCGCGGCACGTTCTGCAGACTGGCCAGCAGGATCAGCATGCCGTAGCCGAACCGCGACCAGATGCCCACGATGGCCAGCGCCGGCACCACGAACACGTCGTCGGCCAGCCAGGATCCGGTGTGTCCGCCGACCCAACCCATCGCCGTCGACCACGGACCGTCGGTGGAGAAGATCCAGATGAACACCGTGGAGGCGAGCACCAGGCTGGTGACCACCGGGAGGAAGAAGATCGAGCGGAACAGCTTGGCACCGCGGAACGCCCGCCGGGTGAGCAGCGCGAGGCCCATCGCGGCGGCGATCGTGCCGGGCACGGTGATCGCCGTGTACAGCACGGTCACCTGGAGCGAGGACCAGAAGACCGGGTCGTCCCACAGCCGGGTGAAGTTGTCCAGGCCGGTGAACTTCGGCGAGTCCAGCAGCGAGTAGTCGGTGAAGCCGAGCAGCACGCCGGCGATGCCGGGGCCGAAGCGGAACAGCACGAACAACACGAAGGCGGGCAGTACGAACAGCAGCCCGATCCGGGCCTCGCGGCGAGCGTGCGGCCCGCGTCGGCGGAGCCTGCGGGGTTGTTCCGCGACTGCGGCCACGGGGACCTCCTTGGGCTGGGAAGGCGGATGGAACACAACGGATGGGTGGGCGGCCCGGACGCGGGGGCCGGGCCGCCCGGTCGGGGCAGGCGCGCGAGCACGCGTCGGGGTCAGCGCGACAGCAGCGCGTTCGCCGCCTTGGCCGCGTCGTTGAGCGCGTCCTTGGGGCTCTTGTTGCCGATCAGCGCGGCCTGGATCTCGGGGGCGAGCACGCCCATCACGTCGCGCGACTTCTCCTTGAGCGGACCGGCGCTCATCACGTCGAGCGTCTTGGCCACGTCGGCTTGGAGCGCGTCCCCGGGGTAGGGGTCGGCGGCCGAGGTGCGGGCCGGGAAGTAGCCGCCGGACTTGACCAGCGCGAGGCTGTTCTCCGGCTTGGCGACGAACGAGATCCACCTGCCGGCGGCGTCCTTGTTGGCGCCCTTGAGCATCGCGAACGAGCCGACCGTGCCGTAGCCCGCGGACTTGACGTCCTTGAGCGGCGGCATCACCACGGTGTTCTCCTTGCCCCAGAACTTCGCCACATCGGCGGGGGTGTTCTGCCACGTGCAGGCCACCTTGCCCTTGGCGACCGGGGTCTGCTCCAGCTTGGGTGTGGTGGTGACCTGGTCCTTGTCCGTGTAGCCCTTGTCCACCAGGGTCTTGAGGTAGCTCAGCGCCTTGACGCCGGCCTCGGAGTTGAACGCGACCGACTTGCCGTCGGCGGCGAACACGTCGCCGCCCGCCTGCCACAACATCGGGTACCAGGTCATGTTCAGGGTCTGCTGGGTGTCCCCGCTGTAGCTGGTGGCCTGGTAGCCCTTCTCCTTCAGCCGCGGTGCCAGGTTGAGCAGGTCGTCCCAGGTGCTCGGGTAGTTGCTCTCGCCCGGCTTCGCATCGCCCAGCGCGGCGAACACCCGCTTGTCGCAGATCAGCGGGTTGGCGCTCATCAGCAGCGGGGTGGCCAGCGGCTTGCCGTCCACACTGACCGAGTCGAGCGCGGCCTTGCGGAAGTCCGCCTTGTCGGCGGCGGGCAGGTAGTCGTCGGCGGGCACCAGGCTGCGCTGGTACTTGGGCAGTTGGTCGGGCACCAGGTAGACCACGTCCGGGCCCTTGTTCGCCGCGATGGCGGTGGCGAGCGCGGTGTCCCGGTTGGCCCACGGGTAGGTCTCGACCTTGACCTTGTAGCCCGGGTTGGCCTTGCTGAACGCGTCGCCGAGCCCGGCCCAGTACTCCTTGTTCTTCGCCTCGTCGGCGATCACCGGGTACATCCAGGTGGTGACCGTCTTGCCGCCCGAACCGGGGCCGGACGAGCCGCCGCAGGCGGCCAGGCTCACGGTGAGCGCGGTGGCGAGCACGGGGAGGGTGAGTACCCGGAGGGTACGCGGACGAATGGTTCTCAGCGGGCGGATTCTGCTCAGCGGACGGATGCTTCTCATGCGGGTGGTGTCTCCTGACAGCGTGATTTGACGGGGTGTCAGCTCAACAAGCAGCGCAGAACGGCGCTCAACTGCTCGGCACGGACTCGGTGTTGCCGCCGTGTCGGGAGCGTTCGACGGCGAAGGCGGCGAGGTGGCTGCCGAGCGAGTCGGTGCCGTTGGAGCGGATGTGTGCGGGGTCGCCGGTGGCCAGCGCGGTGACGAACGCGTCGATCAGCGCGGTGTCCCCGCCGCCGTGCCCGTCCGCCGCGTTCGATCCGGACGCGCCCGCATCGTGGGTGACCACGTGGTCGTCGGCGAAGGTGTGCACGGTGACCCGCTCGCCGTCGCCGCGCAGCCAGCCGTGGCTGCCGAAGATCCGTACCTGACGGTGGGTCTGTTCGGTGAACGCGGTCATCGTGAAGGTCGCGGTGATCCCGCCGGACAGCCGCATGGCCACCACCTGGTGGTCCACCACGTCGTTGTCGCAGTGGTAGACGCAGCGCCCGTACGGGCCTTCGCGCAGCGCCCGAACCAACTCGGCCTGATCCTGCGGTCCGTGTGCCGCGTCCGTGACGTGGTTGATCGGCCACGCGTCGCCGGTCTTGCGCAGCGCGGGGAAGTACAACTTGGGTCCGGAGTAGGGGCATTCGGGTTCGACGGCGCAGTCCAGGCAGTTCTGGGCCGAGCCGGCGGGCGCGTTCTCCGGCTTGAAGTGGGCCAGCCCGCCGAAGCTGGCGACGGTCTCGATCCGGGCGCCGGTGACGTATCCGATCCAGTCCAGGTCGTGTGAGGACTTGGCCAGGATCATCGGTGACGAGTCGGCCTCGCGGCTCCACGGGCCGCGTACGTAGGAGTGCGCGTAGTGCCACCAGCCGACCGGCTCCAGCAGGTCCAGGCTGACGATCGAGCCCAGTACACCGGAGTCCAGGACGCCCTTCACCAGGTCGGTGTAGGGCGTGTAGCGCAACACGTGGCACACCGCGAACGGGACGCCGGCCTCGGCGACGCCCTCGATGATCCGCCGGCAGTCCGCCTCGGTGGCGGCCATCGGCTTCTCGGTGAGGATCGCGTAGCCGGCCCGGGCCAGGGCCAGGATCGGTTCGACGTGTTCGCGGTCCTGGGTGGCCACGATCACCGCGTCGGCGATCCGCTCGTCGAGCAGTGCCCGCCAGTCCTCGAACTCGACACGCGCCCCGGTCGCCGCGCGCGCCGAGGCGCGGGGGTCGGCGACCGCGACCAGTTCGGCCCGGTCGGGGTGCCGACGGATCCAATCGGTGTAGGTGAGCCCTCGGTTGCCCGCGCCGACCAGGGCGATCCGGACGGGTCGGTCGGTGCCGGCCGGGTGGCCGGTGTTCGTGGTCAAACTGGCGGCGGTCATGGTGCTTCCCGTGGTGCGAGGGCCATTGCGAACGATCGGGGCGGCGCGAAGGATCGGGGCTGCGCGAAGGATCGAGACTGCGCGAAGGGTCGGGGCTGCGCGAGAGAACGAGACGACTGCGGGTCAGAGCAGTTGGTTGCCGGCGGTGTGCGCGACGCGCGGTCCCTCGGCGGGGAGCGCGGTACGGGTGACCCCGTCCTCGACGCAGCCGCTGTGCAGCAGCGCACCGGTGCCGCCGAAGGCGGAGCCGGCCAGTTCCAGCCGCCCGCCGGTGAACGAACTACCCGCGGCGCGGTAGCGGTTGGGCCCGTCGGTGATCAGGATGTGTGCGGTGCCGGCGTCGGTGGTGGTCGACCCGCAGCCGTCCAGCTGCCAGCCGACGGTACGGGCCCCGCCGGTGCGGGACAGCAACGCGCGGGCCGCATTGGTCCCGCCGAGCCGGGTCCGGGACAGCGACACCGCCTGGTCGCCGGTGCCCGCGAAGCGCAGTCCGCTGTCCCGCAGTTCGCCGCCGACCACGGCAAGTGCCGGGCCGGTGACCGTGGTCGGGGCGGCGGCCGGCGTGCCGATCAGCGTGCAGTCGGTGAGCACGAGTCGGCCGGTGTTCTTCAGGCTCGCGTTGTCCAGGCCCTTGAGGGTGACCCGGTTCAGGTGCAGCTCGCTCGTCACGTTGGCCTGGGTGATCTCCGCGTCCTTGGCCAGGGTGAAGGTCGAGTCGGCGATCACATTGGCACGCTGCGAACGGCTCGACGCCTGCGAGACGATCAGCGGCCCGGACGCGGTACAGCCGCGGATCTGCACGCCGTCCGCGTTCACCCACAACATCCCGGACCCGGCGAGCGCCGGCTTCCCGATCACCTGCATGTCCTCCAGGGTCAGGTCGGTGATCTTGACCCGGGCCACGAACCACGAACACACGTGCTTTCGGACGGTGATCCGCTTGGCCACCGAACCCCACGCGGCACCGGAGTTGGCGAAGGTCATCAGGCCGGAGTTGCCGGTGTAGACCAGGTCGTGCTCGAACTGACCGTGCGTCACGAACGGTCCCTGGTCGTCCCCGTCGCCGTGACAGTTGGTCACGTAACAGTAGGCGGAGGCGGTCAGGTCGTTGAGGTGTCGGCTGTTCGCGACGTGGCAGTCCTCGACGTGCCCGTACAGGCAGTAGATCTGCTGGGTCAGATAGCCGGCGCCGCCCCAGGTGACGCTGGCCGGGTTCTTCAGCGAGCAGGCGCGGGTGCGGTAGTGGGTGCACCACCGGCGCATGATCACCGGCCAGAACGAGCCGACCGCGTCCACGTGTTCGACATCGCAGTGGGTGGTGTACTCGTAGGCGATCGGATGCGAGCCGGTGTACTGGTCGCCGTCGGGGATGCCCTCGAAGACCATGTTGCGCACGTGCGCCCGGTCCACCGGCTCGATTCGGGTCCAGGTGAAGGTACGGCCGGCGGCGAGGTCCCAGCCGATCTTGTAGCCGACCCGGATGTGCGTCGCGTCGACGAGTTGGGTGATCTCGACCAGGCGCTGCACCTCCTGCTCGTACTTGCCCTTGCCCGGCTCCGGGTCGATGGTGACGGCCCACCAGTCGCCGACCTTGAACGCCTTGCTGTCCGGCACCTCGAACACGTCGGCCAGGTCGGGCATCGGCTGGGAGAGCCCGGCCCTGACCACGGTGTCGGTGACGGTGCCCTTGAAGTAGAGGACGGCGCCGAACGGGTTGTCGTGGGTGTTCTTCTCGATGCCGGTGGTGCGGACGGTGTGGCCGCCGAAGTCGAGCACGATTCGGGAGCGGCCGAAGGTGTGTCGTTTGACGAAGAGCAGGTCGGTGTGCGCCTCGATGCGGTGGATGTAGGGGTCGTTGACCATCGCGTCGAGCGCGGCGTCGGCGGGGACGTGGTCGTCGAGGATGCCGAACCGGCGGAAGTCCATCACGCCGTCGTGCACCTGGATCCAGCGGCCGTCCCGCTTGGGCGAGGGAATCGCCAACACCGTGCCGCCGTTGGCCGGGAGCGTGGCGCGCGGGTCCCAGCGGACCACCATGCCGCCACCATCGCCCGCGGCGTGATAGCCGGCCACCACGACGATCGTGTTCGGGGCCAGTCGGCGGGTCTCCAGGCGCAGCAGCGCGGCGACCGTGGCGACGCCGGTGGGCACGTTGCCGTCCTCGTGCCGGTCGTCGGCGGACGGGGACGAGGCGGCGACCGCGGTGCCCGTCGCGGCCGTACCGGCGAGCAGCAGGCCGCCCAGGCCGCCCGCGGCGAGCAGGCGGCGGCGCGACGACCCGGGGGCGGGGGTCGGCGGCGTGGGGACGGTGGCGGATTCGGGGGACGTGCTCATCGGGAACCTCGGCCTTCGACGGCTGGGGGGTGCGGATGCTTCCCGTGACACGTGCCGAGTACGGCGTTTCCCATCGGTGGGAAACCCGCGGCGGATGGCGT
This sequence comes from Embleya sp. AB8, assembly GCF_049739465.1. Taxonomy (NCBI): domain Bacteria; kingdom Bacillati; phylum Actinomycetota; class Actinomycetes; order Kitasatosporales; family Streptomycetaceae; genus Embleya; species Embleya sp. AB8. The sequence goes on along the minus strand of NZ_JBMHHY010000013.1, from coordinate 240,596 downwards.
TTCGGTGGGCTGTGCGGGCCTGCTGACGGACCGTCAACCCAGGGCCGGCGGTCGGGCACGATTCGTGGCAGCGAACGTGCGGGCCCTGATGAGTCATGGAACGTAGGCCGGCGCCACGATCGCGGTCAAGACCTCGTGGCCGACTTTCCCGGTGCGTAATCGGGGAAACACGAAGGGGTCGCGCCGGGTTGCCCCGACTCGACCCCTTCTCCCCGATTGCTCGTCGACTGCTCGGCGCTGCTCGCCGACTGTTTTCAGCCGGCGTCGATCCCGCTCTCGCCGCCCTCCACGCTGCCCAGTTCGCGGCTGACCCGCAGTGCGCCGGCCCGGACCTGGCGGCCCAGTTCCTGGAAGCGCCAGCCGGGCAGGTCGAGCTTGAGGCCGGTGATGCTGATCGCGCCCACGCATTGGTCCCGGTGGTCGCGCACCGGGCTGCCGATGCAGAAGATCCCGTCCGCGTCCTCCTCGTCGTCCAGCGCGTATCCGGTCTCGCGGATGTCGCGCAGGTGGGCGAGCAGCGTCGCGGTGTCCGTGATCGTGTGCGACGTGCGCCGGGGCAGTCCGGAGCGTTCGATCACCGCGCGCGCCTCGGTCTCGGGCAGCGCGGACAGGATGGCCTTGCCCAGGCCGGTGCAGTGCGGCAGCTCACGCACGCCCATCCGCAGATCCAGGCGGACCCGCTGCTCGATCCCGACCTGGTCGACGACCACCGCGAGCCCGCCCTCGGGCACCGCGAAGCGGGCCGCCATGCCGGTCTCCCGGGTCAGCTCGGCCAGCACCGGCCGGGCCACGTCCCGCAGCGACACCTGCGACTGGGCCCGGTCGCCGAGCCGGGCCAGGCCCATCCCGAGCCGGTAGCGCCGATTCATCCCCTCTCCGTCGTCCGAGACGAAGCCGTAGCCGCGCAGGGTCTGGAGCAGTCCGAAGGTGGCGCTCTTGGAGATCCCGCAGGCCTGACCGACCTCGGTGACGCTCATGCCGTCCCCCGGGCCGCGTGTGGAGAGCACCTCGAGGATGTCCGCGGCCCGGGCGACGGACTTCACCCAGTACTTCGACTCCTCGACATTCTCGTTAACGCTGTTCGACATAGCAGAACACTTTACCGGTCCAGACCTCTTGACTGGTTTGTACATCCAAATGTAAAGTCTGGGACTGTTCGGTCCTGCCGAACAGTGTTCAGAAAAATACGGTGTGCTGAAAAATGCCACACCTGCGACGCGTGCCGAAGGCGGATGGCGCCGAGGATCCACGGCCTGGCAGGGCCACGGATCCGAACGGTCACGAACGACGCAAGGAGCCCACCGATGAGTGTCGGCACAGCCGCCACCGACTCCCTTCCCGCCCGTGCCCTTCGGGTCATCCCGGGCGGGGTGAACAGCGGTCAGCGCCGGATCCCGGGCCTGACCGACCTGGTCATCACGCACACCGGCGGCGCCGGCTTCACCGACGCCGAGGGTCGCGTGTACACCGACTACCACTCCGCATTCGGCCCGCCGCTGCTCGGCCACAACGACCCGGACGTGCAACGCGCCGTGGCCGAGGCGGCAACTCGCCTGGACCTGACCGGAGTCGCGGTCACCGAGGGCGAGGTCACGCTGGCCGAGACCCTGGTCGAACTGGTCCCCTCGGTGGAGCAGGTGCTGCTCACCAGCACCGGCAGCGAGGCCACCTTCCACGCACTGCGCGTGGCCCGCGCGGTCACCGGTCGCCGACTGATCGTCAAGTTCCAGGGCTGCTACCACGGTTGGCATGACTCGGTGAGCCTGAACGTGATCTCCTCGCCCGACGCGGTCGGCGCGCACGACCCGATCTCCACCGGCATCCTGCCCGAGGTGCTCGAAGCCACCCTGGTCCTGCCGTTCAACGACCCGGCCGCCGTTCGCGCCGCGTTCGCCGAACACGGCAAGGAGATCGCCGCGGTGATCCTGGAGCCGATCCCGCACAACGTCGGCTGCCTGCTGCCCGAGCCCGAGTTCCTCACCACGCTGCGCGAACAGTGCACGGCACACGGCTCGGTGCTGGTCTTCGACGAGGTGATCACCGGCTTTCGGCACGACCTCGGCGGCTACCAGAAGATCGCCGGGATCACCCCCGACCTGACCACGTTCGGCAAGGCCATCGCCAACGGCGCCCCGGTCGGCGCGCTCGGCGGCCGGGCCGACCTGATGGAGCAGTTCAGCACCCGCCCCGGCGCCCCCGCGTTCTTCGCCGGCACCTACAACGGCCACCCGTGGGTGGTCGCCGCCGCCTTGGAGACGTTGCGCAAGCTGCGCGAAGAGCCGGTACACGAACACGTCTTCCGGCTCGGCGACCGGGTCCGCACCGGCCTGAGCGAGCTGTACGACCGGCTCGGCATCCCGGCCGTGGTCACCGGCTACGGCTCGGTGTTCGTCACCTACTTCATGCCCGGCGGCCTCCCGCGCAGCTACGCCGACCTGCTCGCCAACGACGCCGGCCGGTTCATCGGCTACCGGCGCCGGCTCCTGGAGCACGGCGTGTTCGAGCTGCCGCTGAACCTGAAGCGCAGTCACATCTCCTACGCGCACACCGACGCGGACGTCGACCACCTGCTCGCCGCCACCGAACTCGCCGTACGGGACACGATCAAGGACGGCGGGATCGGCGAACTGGCGGGCACGACCACGATGGGCGGCGCGGTCGAGGGGACGGTGCGCTGATGCTCGTCGTCGACCGTACCCGCCCCACCGGCCCGGCCGGCCGGATCACCCACGTCGAGACACTGCTCCTGGGCACCGCGTGGCGCGACTTCGGCTACGTGCGCGTACACACCGACCAGGGTCTGTCCGGTGTCGGCGAGATCACCCACCCCTACCGGGTCGCGGAAACTGCCGCGCTGGCCCAGGCGTTGGCGCAGCGTCATCTGATCGGCGCCGACCCGTTCGACACCGAGGAGATCTGGCTGCGCCTGTACCAGGGCGACTTCCTGCGCGGCGGCGACCTCGGCGGGATCGCGCTGTCCGGGTTCGACCAGGCCATGCACGACCTGATGGGCAAGGCGCTCGGCGTCCCGGTCTACCGGCTCACCGGCGGCGCGTGCCGGGACCGGGTCCGGGTGTACGCGAACGGCTGGTACAACGGCGAGCGCGCGCCCGAGGTGTTCGCCGCCAAAGCCAAGGAGACGGTGGCCAAGGGCTATTCGGCACTCAAGTTCGACCCGTTCGGCGCCGGCCTGCACGAACTCTCCCGCGCCGAACTGCGCCGGTCGATCGAGCTGGTCGGCGCGGTCCGGGACGCGATCGGGCCGGACGTCGACCTGTTCATCGAGGGCCACGCGCGGTTCGCGATGACCACCGCGTCGGCTCTGCTGCGCGCGCTCGAACCGTTCGACATCGGCTGGTTGGAGGAGCCGATGCCCTGGACGCACATCGAGCGCTACGCCGAACTGCGGGCCCGGGCACCGTTCCCGATCTCCGGCGGGGAGCACTTCCACAACCGCTACGAGTACAAGCAGCTGTTCGCGACCAACGCGGTGGACATCATCCAGCCGGACCTGTCCATGGCCGGCGGCCTGACCGAAGTCCGCAAGCTGGCCGCGATCGCCGACACACACGGCCTCATGGTCGCCCCGCACAACTCGAACTCGCCGCTGTGCACCACCGTTTCCGTACACGCCGCGCTCGGGATCACCAACTTCAAGATCCTGGAGACGTTCGACGGCCTGCTCGAACCGTTCGTCTTCGACGCGGTACGCGGCACGCTGCCGGTGACCGCGGACGGCCATGTGGAGATTCCGACCGCGCCGGGGTTCGGCGTCGAACTCGACGACGACGTATTCGCCGAACATCCGCCGACCCACCGGTTCTGGAACATGTTCTCGGCGGGGTGGGAGAAGAGGAACCGGACATGACCCTCGACCGGTCCGGCATCGTCGACGTGCACTCCCATCTCTTCCGCCAGTGTTGCGACTTCGACGACGTGTTCAAGGCCGAGTCGGCCCGCGCACATCACGGCGAGGTGGACCTGACGGTGCGTTGGGCGGACTACGCGGCGTCCAGTCCGGCGGACACCCGCACCGTCGTGGTCGGCGGCAAGGCCCGGCGCAGCGGCCTGTGGGTCGAGGACAGGGCCGTCGCCGACTATGTCGCGGCTCAGCCGCAGCGGCTGATCGGCTACCTGTCGATCGATCCCACCCAGCCCGGCTGGCAGGACGAACTGCGGTTCGGTCACCAGGAGTTGGGGCTGCGCGGGATCAAGTTGATGCCGATGTACGCGGGCTTCGATCCGGGCGATCCGCAATACGACCCGCTGTTCGGCTACGCCGAGAGCAACGGCCTGCCGATCCTGGTACACACCGGCACCACCTTCGTCTCCGCCGCGCCGATCGCCTACGCGCAGCCCCGGCTGCTCGACCCGGTGGCGATCCGCCATCCCGAACTGCGCATGGTGCTGGCCCATCTGGGCCACCCGTTCGAGGGCGAGTGCATCGCGGTGATCCGCAAACATCCGCACCTCTACGCCGATGTCAGCGCGCTGCACTACCGCCCGTTCCAGCTGTGGCACAGTCTGCGACTGGCCCAGGACTACGGCGTGTTGCCCAAGCTGCTGTTCGGCAGCGACTACCCGTTCACCACGGTGGACGCCTCGGTCGAGGGGCTGCGCGCGGTGGCGGCGGTGCCGGGCATCCCGGGGCTGCCGCCGCTGGATCGGGACGCGGTCGAGGAGATCGTCTTCCGCGACGCGCTGCCCCTGCTGGGGTTGTCGTGACCGGCGAACCGGGGCCCGGGGTGGACTTCACCGTGACCGGCCGCACCGCCCTGGTCACCGGCGCGGCCGGCGGCCTGGGCCGGGCCTTCGCGGTCGCGCTCGCCGCGGCGGGCGCCGACGTGGTACTCACCGACCGGCCCGGCGTCGACCTGGCCGAGACGGCGGCGCTGGTCCGGGCCGGCGGCCGTACCGCGTGGATCCGGCCGATCGACCTGAGCGAGCCGGCCGCCCTGGCCGGCTACGTGGACGGCGTGCGGGCCGAGATCGGCCCGCTGCACATCCTGGTCAACAACGCGGGCACCGCGGCCCTGGAGCGGTTCAACGAGATCACCGTGGCGAGTTGGCGCCGGGTGCTCGCGGTGAACCTCGACGCGGTCTTCTTCCTGTCCCAGCGGGTAGCGGAACACATGATCGCCGATCGGGTGGCCGGCCGGATCATCGCGGTGACCTCGAAGAACGCACACGTGGCCGAGGCCGGGCTGGCCCACTACAACGCCTCCAAGGCGGGCGTGGACCTGCTCGTGCAGAGCCTGGCCGTCGAACTCGCCCCGCACGGCATCACCGTCAACGCCGTGGCGCCCGGCATGGTCGAGACCCCCATCGACGGCGAATTCCCGCTGGACCGCGAGCCGTTCGAGGCGGCCTACCGGGAGCGCATCCCGCTCGGCCGCTATGCCACACCCGACGAGTGCGCCGGCGCCGTGGTGTTCCTCGCCTCACCCGCCGCGTCCTACGTGACCGGCACCCGGATCGTGGTCGACGGCGGCGTGCTCGCCGACCAGCTGCCACGGCTGCGCTACATGCCGCCGTATCGCAACTCGCGCTGACTCCCCGGCCGTTCCCCGCCGACCCGTCCCGACCGATGCCGACCCGGCCCCGGTCGGCGGGGACCCGCGCCACACCCCCATCTCGCGCCCGGATCGAGAAAGTGAGCGGGACCGCCATGTCCTCACTCGGTTCTTCCCCCTCGTCGTCCCGCCGCCGCCTGCTCGCCGCCGGCGGCCTCGGCGGCCTGCTGCTCGCCGGCGCCGCCGCGACCGGCACCGCCTCGGCCTCCCCCGACGACGACCGCGACGGCAACGGCAACGGCCCGCGCGATACCGCCACGAGCGTGCCGAACATCGCCGCGCTGCTGCGCCTGGACCCGCGCCGGATCCCGACCGACACCATGGTCCTGGTGGCCGGCTATCACGCCCCGGGCGACGGCGGCGGCATGGTGGTCCGCTGGGACCCCCGCTCGAAGCTGCCGGTCAACGGCGGCACGGTGTTGGCAAGTTCGTCCCCGAAGCGGGACGGCCGCTGGATCCAGGTGCACGACGGCGTGATGGACTTCCGCCGGTTCGGCATCGCGGACGACCACGTCCCCGCCGATGCCGCGCTCGACGCGATGGTCAACGACCCCTACATCCACCGCATCGAGGCGCACACCGACCTGCTCTTCGTCAAACGACACACCTTCGGCCGCTCCCGAATCGTGCTCGACTTCGGCGGCCACACCGTCCGCACCACCGGCATCGAGAAGAACACCCACGACAACCCGTTCGGCGCCGTCCTCTACTTCAAGGGCACGGTGACCGAGTCGGTGGTCCGGTACCCGCTCGCCGAAACCGTCCTCGAACTCACCGACGCCTTCCCGGTGCCCGACTCCGGCGCGTTCAAGGTCGGCGAGTGGTGGACCGTCGAGATCGACCCGATCGTGGGCGGCGGCACCTACGAGCGCGAACTGCAAAAGCTCGTCGAGATCACCCAGGTCATCGACGGCAAGCACATCCGCGTCGACTACCTCAACGGCTGGGAACTGGCCGCCGGCCGCCGGATCACCTGGACCCGGATCGAACCGGTGCAGCACGCGGACGTGCGCAACATGGTCTTCTTCGGCGCCGGCCCCAACGACGACGAGTACACCGGCTCGCATCCGATCGCCTACGAGCACGCGGTGCGCTGCGATGTCACCGGGATCGAGGCCACCGGGTCGTTCTGGCCGGTGATCATGCGCCGCTGGTGCACCCACTTCCACACCACAGGATCCGCGCTGAAGAATCCGCCGACCGTGATGTACGGCGGCGCGGGCTATCTGACCCAGCAGATCTACTGCCTGTACGGGCGGGTCGAGGACTGCGTGTCCAGCAATGCCCGCCACCTCAACGACCTGACCGCGTCCGCCTACTGTCACGTCGTCAACTGCCACGGCGACGGCGACGACCAGGGCGGCAACCCGTTCACCACGCACGGCCAGTACGAGCACGACCTGCTCTTCGAGGGCAACTCCGGCCTGATGGACATCGCCAACTCCGGTGTCCTGTGGGGTACTTCGGCAAAGCGGATCACCGTACGAGACCATTCCTGCTCGTGGTTCGTGGCCGGCACCAAGATCACCGATCTGACCCTGGAGAACGTCCGGGTGATCCCCCGGCCGACCTTCGACCAGGGCGGCACACTGCAGGTGAACGCGGACGGCGCCCAGTTGCGCGGCTGCGTGGCCCGTACGTTCGCGATCGGGCAGCGCTCGGCCCGATCCAGTCGGCCCAACATCATCGAGGGCTGCACCTTCGACCTGCCCGCCAAGCACGTGGTCGTGCAGACCCCGGTGACCAACACCGTGCACTTCCGGGACTGCCTGCTCACCGGCGTCGACGGCGCGATCCTGCGCGGCTCGGGCGAGGTCGACTTCGACTCCTGCACGATCGTCGGCGCCGGTCCCATCGCCGCGCCGCTGGACGTCGGTTCGGCGGTCCTGCGGCTGACCGCGAGCACCCTGACCAACACCGGTGTGCAACTCTCGGCGGTCCGCGACCAGAGCGCGCATCTGACCGCGGGCACCCGACTGACCGGCGGTACCGGCACCGGCACGCTGCTGTCCCGGGGTACCGGCTCTGGCGTGCTGCGCTGGCATCTGGACGGCGCGGCCTCGACCACGGACGGCGCGCATGTGCGTCTGGAGGCCGGGGTCAACCACTGGGTGGCCACCGGAACCCGATTCACCGGCGGCACGCTGGATCTGCGCCCCGACGCGTTCGCCGGCGCGTCCTCGATGTTGCACACCACGTGTGTCGAGGACGGCGTGACCCGGGCGGCGTTGCCGGCGACCGGCGTGCGGGTGGTCACCGCGGGAAACCTGGTGCTCTGAGATGCGCCTGCGCCCGAGCACCCCGGCCGACGACCGCGCGCTGCCCGCCCTGTGGGCGGTGGCCTTCCCGGACGCGCCCGGCCTGCCCGCCCTGTGGGCACACGATCCGGGCCGGCAGGCCCGCACGCTGGTCGCCGCCGACGAGCAGGACACGATCCTCGCCGTGCTGCACTGGCAACCCCGCCCGATCCGCAACGCGGCAGGCGGGGTGGACGTGGTCGGCTGCGTCGGCAGTGTGGCCAGTGCTCCGCAAGCGCGCGGCCGGGGGCTGGTCCGGCGGCTGCTCGGCCTGGCCATCGACGAGATGACCCGGTACGGCTGCGCCTGGTCGCTGATGTTCAGCGGCACGCCGGGGGTGTACACCGGATCCGGCTGGGCCGCCTTCCCGGCATCGTATCTGCGCGGCGTGGCCGGCCCCGAGGCCGCGTGCGGCGACCGCCGGGTGCGCCCGGCTCGGCCCGCCGACCTGCCCCGGATGGCCGAGACGCATGCCGCCTGGAACACGAACCGGCCGCTGACCACGGTGCGTTCGGCGGCCGACTGGGCGGACCGCTTCCCGCACTGGTACGCACCGCCGATCCGGGTGTTGGCCACCGAGGACGGGGACTACGTGGTGATCCGCCCGGACACCGCCGAGGTGCTCGAACTCGCGCACGGACCGGGCCGGCCCTACGCACTGCCCACGCTGCTTCGGGCGGCGGTGGGCGAACTCGGCGGCCCCGGCACGGTGATCACCCTGCGGGTACCGATCGACGCGGCGCTCACCCGGGCGGTCGGCCCGCTGCTGAGCGAATTGAGCACCGGGCACACCACGTTCGGGCTGGCCCGACCGATCCAGGCCGATCGGGCCACGGTGCGTACCACGGTCACCGCCCCCGGCGCGATCCACTGGCTGGGGGACGCATTCTGATGACTCGTCAAAACACCGTGGCTCGCCGGGACACGACGACCCGGCAGCACAACACGCGACCATCCGGTTCGGCGCGAAACCCCGTGCCGCCGAGCCGGGTGCCGGTCCTGGTCGGCGGTGACACCACTGCGGTGTGCACCGCCGACCCGGACACCGGCAGGTTGACCCGGATCGCCGAACCCCTGCCCGTGCGCACCGCGTATGCCGCCGCGCATCCGGATCTCGACCTGGTCTACGGCGTGGACGAGGCCCTCGACGGCACGATCACCGTGCTGGCGACCGGCCCGCACCCGTGCGTCCGCCAACAGACCCCCTCCCGCGGCTCGATCCCGTGCCACCTCGCGGTCTCCCCCACCAGCGGACACCTGGTCACCGCCAACTACGGCACCGGCGACCTGCTCGTGCACCGCCTGGACGCACGCGGCGCGCTCGCCGAGGTCACCGAGCACCTCCGGCTCCCGGGCTCGGGCTCGCGGGTACATCCGGAACGGCAGGACGCCCCACACCCGCACCAGATCGTCTTCGCGAGCGACGACACGCTCACCGTGGTCGACCTCGGCGGCGACGCGCTGTCGACCTACCACCTGGCGGCCGGCCGGCTGCACCTGCGCGCCACCCACCCGGTCCCCCCGGGCACCGGTCCCCGGCATCTGGCCGGCCGCTGGCTGATCGCCGAACTCGAGCCGGCGATCTGGGCGTTGCCCGACCTCACCCGCCACCCGCTGGCCGCCCCGGGCCTCCCGTCGGCCATCGTCACCGCGCCCGACGGCGCACACGTATACGCCGCCAACCGCGGCCCCGGCACGATCACCACGCTGGCCACGGCCGCCCCGCACCGGATGTCCCACCTGCCCGTCGGCGGCGCCGCGCCGCAGGACCTGGCCTTCGTCGGCGACGTACTCTACGTGGCCGTCCCCGACGCCGACGCCGTCACCGCGTTCCGCCGCACCCCCGGCACCGGCACGCTGCGCCCGCTGGGCGTGGCACTGCGCACCCCGGATCCACGCTGTGTCCTGCCACTTCGCCGGATCGAGCCGACCCGACCGGTCACGCGGTCCGGAACACCTCGCTCAGACTCGTGAAGCTGTCCCCGCCGTGCCCGGCCGCCATCCCACGCCGGAAGATCTCCAGGACCGCACTCGGCAACGCCGCATCCACCCCCGCGTCCCGCGTGGTGTGCAGCACGTGTTCGACACTGGCCACCCCCATCGCCAGGTTGTCCACGTCGCCCACGTGCTCGTCCGCATCCAGACGCGGCGCGTAGAAGGCCAGAAAGCCCGGCACCGAAGCGGCCGTGGACGACGCGTACGGCAGGAACTCGGCGGCCGAGATGCCGTGCGCCCGGGCCACGGTCAACGCGTGCAGCGCGCTGAGCATCGAGGTCCAGAAGATGTCCATCTGCAACTGGTAGAGCAGCGCGGCCAGACCCGGATCGGTCCCCCGATAGTCGGTCCCGGTGAGCACGGCCAGCGTGTCCCGATGCGCCTCGAACAGCTCGGTCGGGCCGCTGTAGAAGGTCGACATCTCGGGCGAGCCGATCCCCGACGGCGGCGACTGCACCCCGCCGGTCAACTGCCGGGCACCGTGCCGTTCCGCCCAGGCAGCGGCCGCGCGGGCATGCTCGGGGGTGTCCGAGGTGAGATTGACCAGTACGCGGCCGGACAGCGCCGCCACCACCGGCTCGAGCAGCGCATACATCGCGGCATAGTCGGTCAGGCTCAGCACCACCAGCTCATTGGCCGCCAACGCGCCCTCGATCGAGTCGGCCCGTACCGCCCCCTCGGCCACCAGGTCGTCCGCCTTGCTCGCGGTCCGGTTCCACACGGTCACCGGATGCCCGGCGGCCAGGAACGCCCGGGTCATCGCCCGGCCCATCGGCCCGAGCCCGATGACCGTGACCGCCTGCTTGTCGACGGCCTGCTTGTCGCCCATGAGTACTCCAGAAGTCGCAACGTCGAAGAACTGGACTAGAACGAACGCTCTATCCAGTGCCAGGAACGTAGCACAGCACTGGAACGAACGCTCTATCCGATATTCGCTAGACTCACCGTGTGAAGACCAAGGCGCAGCAGCACGAGTCGGCCGCCCGGACCACCGAGGCGACCCCGCTCGGCACGCGCGACCGGATCGTCCGGACCGCCTCCCGGCTGATGCAGCGGCAGGGCTACGACGGCACCGGGATCAAGCAGATCTCCACCGAGGCGGGCGCCACACTCGGCTCGATGTACCACTTCTTCCCGGGCGGCAAGCAGGAGTTGGCGGTCGCCGCGATCCGATACGGGGACGCCGAGTTCGTCGACATCCTGCGCGACGTGCTGGCCGCCGAGCCGGATCCGGGCACCGCGATCCGGGCGCTGACCCGCAGTCTGGCCGAGGGATTGCGCGCGTCCGACTGGGTGGAGGGTTGCCCGGTCACCGCGACCGCGCTCGGCAGCGCGATCGGCGCGCCGGACATCGCCGCCGCCGCCGCCGAGGCGTTCGGGCACTGGCGGGAGCTGGTGTTCGCGAAGCTGGTCGAGAGTGGCTACGCCGAGCCGGACGCGCGGGATCTGGCACACACCGTGATCAGCACCCTGGAGGGCGCCGAACTCGCCGCGCAGGTCACCCGAAGCGAGGAGCCGCTGCTCCTGGCCGGCGTACACCTGACCCGACTGCTCGACACGTACGAGCGCCCGAACTGATCGGGCTCGACCCCGCCCACCCACACACCGGACCCGCCTGCTCGCCGCCTACGAACGCCGGAGGGCCGAGCGCGGCTCAGCCCCGACCGCCCGCCCGCACCACGCCGTTCTCGTACGCGAACACCGCCGCCTGGGTGCGATCGCGCAGATTCAGCTTGGCCAGCAGGCGACTCACGTGCGTCTTGACGGTCTGCTCGCCGACCACGAGTCGGCCGGCGATCTCCGCGTTGGACAGGCCGTGCGCGATCAGCGAGAGCACCTCGGTCTCCCGCTCGGTGAGTTGCTCGACGCGCCCGCGCGGACCACCCGCCGCACCGCCGAGCCGGGCGAACTCGGCGATCAGCCGCCGGGTCACGGTCGGCGCGAGCAGCGCCTCGCCGGCCGCCACCACCCGTACCGCGTGCGCGAGTTGCACCACCGAGGCGTCCTTGAGCAAAAACCCACTGGCCCCCGCGCGCAGTGCCTCGTAGACGTATTCGTCCAGATCGAACGTGGTCAGGACGAGCACCCGAGTCGAGCACTCCGGGTCGGCGGTGATCTCGTGGGTGGCGGCCAGCCCGTCCAGGACCGGCATCCGGACGTCCATCAGCACCACGTCCGGGCGCAGCCGCGCGACCTGTTCGACCGCGTCGCGCCCGTCCACCGCCTCGCCCGCCACCTCGATCCCGGGCTGGGCACCGAGCAGGACCGAGAAGCCCTCGCGCACCATCATCTGGTCGTCGGCGATCAACACCCGGATGGCCATCGGTGTCACTGCTCCTCGGTCGGCAGGAAGACGTCCACGTGATAGCCCCCGTCGGGAGTATGCCCGGCCTCGAGCGTGCCGCCGGTCATCGCGGCCCGCTCGCGCATCCCCAGCACGCCCTGCCCGGACCCCTCGCGGGCGGAGGGTCGGGGAGCGGGGGGCGGCTCGTTGTGTACGCGCAGCCCGATGCCGGTCGGCACGTAGGCCACCTCGACCCGGACCCGCGCGCCGGGCGCGTGCCGCAGCGCGTTGCTGAGCGCCTCCTGGCCGATCCGGTACGCGGACAGGTCGACGCCCTGCGGCAGCGGGCGGCGGGCGCCGACGGTGACGCAGTCCACCCGCATGCCGGCCGCGCGGACGTTCTCGATCAGCTCGGGCAGCCGGTCCAGGGTGGGCAGCGGGGCCGGCCGGCCGGTCCCGGCGAGTTCGACCCCGCCCTCCTGTTCGGTGCGCAACAGGCCCAGTACGCGGCGGAGTTCGGCCAGCGCGTCGACCGCATTGGCGCGGATCGTGACAAAGCTGCGGACCAGTTCCGGCGGCGGGTCGGCAACCCGGTAGGGGGCCGCCTCGGCCTGGATCGCGATCACCGACATGTGGTGCGCGACCACGTCGTGCAACTCCCGAGCGATCCGGGCCCGTTCCTCCAGCAGCGCACTGCGCTCCCGTTCGCCGGCGGCCAGATCGGACTGCACGGCCAACTCCCGACGCGCGTCGCTGCGCCCCCGAAAGGCGACCACGACGACCATCACGATCGCGGTCAACATCGCCACGGCCGGCATGGTCCCCCAGTGCGCCGGCCCGGGCTGCCCGGCCCGCACCAGCAGCACACCGAACACCGTGGTGAGCCCCCAGGTCACCACGACGACCCGACCACGACCGTGGAAGGCGACATACGCCATCACCACGACCTGCACGAAGACCCCGACCGCACTCCACGGCCACTGCATGCCACCGGACGGGGACCGCCCGTGCACCCCCTCGGGCGTCGCGGCAAGCGCACACGCGACCGTCCCGGCCAGGCTCAACCACCAGGCCGGCAACGGCCGCTGCGGCGCCAACAGGATCGGCGCCCCGGTGGCCACCCCCAACGCGAAGGCCAGCCCACCGGACACCCCGGGATACCCGGTCAGCACCGCCCCCTGAATCCCCACGGTGATCACGACGGTGACCAATAACAACCCGCGGGCCACGGCCCGACTACGGAACGGCGCCGGCGGCCGCTCGGTCCGTACCCGAACATCGAACAACTCGTCCCGAAGCCCGACGGCCTCCCGCAGCACCCACCGCCGCATCCCGCGCATCCGCCCGGTACTCGCCGCGTCCACCGCATCCGGCGCGTCCACCGCATCGCCGACCCGCGCGCGCACCGTGCCGCTCGCGCCCGGCGACCCGGTCACGGCCGCCGCAACATCCGCGCCCGGCCCGCCCGTACTCGCCGCATGATCCGCGCTCACCGGGCCACCGACACTCGGCACGCCGGACAGTCCTCCCGCGCGCACGGCAACATCCGTGCCGCCATCCCGTCCGCTCCGATCGCTCCGCCGCTGGTGGCCCTCATCCACCACACGCTACGGGCCGCCCCCGTGCCCCGCGTCCCCGTCGTGGGTGATCCCCGGGATCCCTCTCAGGAGCTACCTCCGGAGTCCCCCTTACTGCGCCCGCCGGCCTCCCAGCGGTGGAACGCCGCCCAGCACACCAGCAGGACCACGGCGAACACCGGCATCCACGCGATCCGCGCCCCGATCCACGGCAACCCGTCCGGCACCGTGCCGAGCCCGAGCAGGCCGCCGAGGCCGATGCCCGCCGAGGTCACCGTGAGCATCGCGGTCTGATGCCACAGGAACACCGTCATCGCCGACAGGTTGACCAGCGCCACCGCCGCCCACACCGTCGGCCGCCGGGTCAGCACGCGCCGTAGCGGAGCCCGGACCAGCAGCGCCAACCCGCACTGGGCGAGCCCGAACGCGACCGCCGCGAGCGTCGGCGGATTCAGGTTGGAGATCGCCTGGCCCGGGACGCCGACCATGCTCACCGGATAGCCGCAATACCGGATCAGCCCGGCGCAGCCCACCGCCCCGACCACCAGGAACGGCCCGCCCAGCCGCTCGATCCGGCCCCGATGCGGCCCCGCCCACAACACCCCGAGGCTGTACGGGACGAGCCACCCGGCCAGTACGTTGACCCACCCGACCACCGCGGGACCGCCCGCCGCGAACCGGGTCACGTCCACCGCCGCCACCGTGCCCACGGCCAACACCGGCCCGGCCCGGCCGAGCCGGACCACCAGCGGGGTGAGCGCGGTCAGTCCCGCGTAGACCAGTACGAACCACAGCGGCGACAACACCAACTTGCCGAGCGTGTACAGGCTTTCCCCGGGCACGAAGTCGGCGAGCAGCACCATCCCGACCGTCCACACCGGCAACAGCACCATGATCGGCCGGCCGAGTCGGCTCATCCGCCGCCGCGCCCACGGCCGATAGTGGTCGGTGCGCGCGTACGACTGCGCGGCCACATACCCGCCGACCAGGAAGAACACCGCGAGCGGCTGGAGCAGCCAAGTCACCGGCGCGTAGTCCGGCATGTGCCGCAGCGGACTGTCCACCTGCCAGTGGTCGACGCCCGCGTAGACCCCCGTCACGATCCAGTGCCCGAACACCACCCCCAGAATCGCGAACGCCCGCAGCCCGTCCACCTCCCGCTCACGATCGACCGGCGTCGAGTCCTGAATCCGCCGCACCACCGTGCCGCGCTCAGCCATGGGTCACCTCCCCGACCTGCCCGCGCGTGATCAGCGCGAGGTTGTACAACGACCGTCCGCCCGGCCGCAGGTAGTCCGAGTGACCGCCACCTCCGGCTGCGAACTTCCGGGCTCCGAAGCGGTGTTCGGTCGGATCGGCGCCGAAGCCGATGGTGGTGTCGAAGAACGGGATGCTGACGTTGGGGACCATGTCGACCCAGTCCGAGCCGCCGCGACCGGCCCAGACCCGGGCCCCGGTGCCCAGTTCCTCCCGGTCGGGCACGCCGAGGCCGGGGCTGCCGAACACGGCCAGATCGGCGACGTCCAGCCGGGACACCGCCCGCCCGCAGACCACCGAGCCGTACGAGTGGCACAGCAGCGACACCTGCGCGCCGGGTGCGACCGCATACAGGCCCGCCACGAACCGCCGCAGCTCACCGGCGCCGTCCTCGGCCCGCCCGGTGGTCACCACGTCCAGGCTGATCGTGCGCGGCGGCGAGTAGCCCAGCCACGCGATCACCGCGACGCGCGCGGTCGGGTCCTGCGTGTGGATCTCCGCGTACAGTGCCCGCGCACCGCCGCCGGGCGTCGAGTACGGCTTGTCGCCGCGCGTGTCGAAGTGCGCCAGATCGGTATCGGCGCCCGGGACCAGTACCGCGATCCGCTCCGCCGTGGCCAGGTCGCCGAGCACCTCGACCGCGCGCACCCGACCGGCGCGCCCGTCGAAGGCCAGGAACGTCCGCGCCGGATCGGCCAGTCGCGCCAGCGTGTCGGCCTGATCCCGGTGCCCGCTCTCCCGGGCCGACCCGGCCGCCTCGGCGATGGCCAGTTGGTTGGCAGCGTAGCGCTCGGTCAGCGTCGCCGCCGACATCGCGGGCAGCGCCGGCGGCGCCGAGGCGACCGCGTCGCCCGTGCCCGGCCCGGCCAACACCCCCGCGACCAGCGCCGCGACGAGCCCCATCCGCAGCCGATCCCGCATGTCCCGCTCCTGTCCTCGAGGTACGCGAGTCGAAGCTAGGAATCGGCGTCGGTAGCCTGCGTCGCACCACGGAGTGGACCTGGCGGGTAGCTCTGTGGGACTACCCGGGTCACCCGCCGGGGTGCGATCGGGTCCAACCGCACGGCTGTCCGGCATCGGCCGCGTGCCGTCGGCCCTGGGGACACACGGGTCGGGCCGCATGGGGCCTCAGGTACCACCCGTGCTCTCCTCCGCTGGGCTGACGGCTCGTCGGCTCGGGCCGGCTACCGTGGAATCCGTGACTTTTCGCCCCGTCGAGTCGAGCCCCCGCCTGTTCCCGTCCTGGTCGCCGACCCGACGCTCGCGCGCCTTGGACATAGCGCTCGCGCTCTCGGTCGGGGTGCTGGGTTCCGGACTCAACTTCGTGCAACACCTGCGGGACTCGGGCGGGGACTTCTCGGACACCGGCGCCTGGTGGTCCTTCGCGGCCCAGATGATCGCCGGATTGGTCCTGGTCGTCCGGCGCCGGCACCCCTTGTGGTGCGCCGCGATCGTCGCCGTCACGCTGTTGCGGGAGCAGGCCCTCGGCTCCCTCTTCGCGGCCTACGCGGTCGCCGTCCATGTGACCGACCGGCGCCGGATGTGGCTGGGCATCGGCCTCCTGTCGCTGGCCACGTTGCATCCATGGGACTGGCGGGACCTGGGCAACGGCACGGCGAATGTGTTCGGGATCCTCACCCCCGCGTGCTACGGCCTCTACATCGCCTCCCGCCGCCGGCTCATCGCCGCGCTCGGCGAGCGGGCCGAACGAGCCGAGCGGGAACAGGAGTTGCGCGCCGACCAGGCCCGCGAGGAGGAGCGCAACCGGCTGGCCGGCGACATGCACGACATCGTCACACACCGGGTCAGCCTGATGGTGCTCCAGGCCGGCGCGATGCGCTCGCGCGCGGTGGACGACGCGACCCGCTCGGCGGCCGAGGACCTGCGCTCGACCGGCTGTCAGGCGCTGGCCGAACTCCGAGACCTGGTCGCGGTGTTGCGTACGGCCGAGCAGCACGGCGCGAGTGCCCCGGTGGAGCCGGCCGTACTCGATCTGTCCGCCCTGGTCGAGGAGTCGCAGGCGGCGGGCGTGGACGTGTGTCTCGATGTCGAGGGCACGGTCCGGCCCGCGTCGCCCATGGTGGTGCGGACCGCCTACCGGGTGGTCCAGGAGGCGCTGACCAACGTGCACAAGCACGCGCCCGGGGCGTTCGTCCGGGTCCTGGTCCGACACTCCGCCGGCGAACTGCGGATCACCGTCGGCAACACCCCCGCCACCGGGCCGCGCGAGATCGAACTGGGCGCGGGCGGCACCGGGTTGGTCGGCCTGCATCGGCGGATCGAACTCACCGGCGGCACCTTCCGGGCGGGCCCGCGACCGGACGGCGGCTTCGAACTCGACGCCCGCCTGTCGATCACCCCGACCGAATCCACCGAACCGATCAAGCCGGCCGGGGCCATCGGACCCACCAAGCCCACCGACCCGTCCACCGGGACCACCGGGCCGGCCGGTCCCCTCGCACCCACCGACCCGCCGAAGTCCGCCGCATCGGCCCGCATCGTGCCCGCGCGCACCGGCCGCCTCCGCCCGGTGCACCCGGCACCGGAGCCCGCGACGCCCGAATCCAGCACGCCCGAACGCGGGAAGCGAGAACGTGGAAGGCTCGAACGTGGGAAGTCGGCGGCCCCGGATTCGGCACCCGGCGTGTTGACCGGGTCACACCCCGAAACCGGCTGATACCCGGCGGATCCCGCCCCAAAAGGTTCCCGATCCTCGACACGTGTCACCGCCGCTTGGGTGTTGACTTGCTCGGCGCTCGGATGGACCCTCGGGCCAACCACATCGCGCCACACCGGCGCCCGCCGCCCGGCACCGTCCGGTCCCGGCCTCCCCGGCACCGGGCGGCGTCGGGAGCGCACCGCCACGCACAGCGCGGTCGAGCACCGAATCCGCCCATCACCTGTACCGAGCCACCCCGCACACAGGCCCTGTCCGGCGGATCCCGACGGGTCCGCGCCGCCTGGTACCGCGCCTCACCGCACCGGGGAACCGTCGAGTAGCACCACTATGCGGCCGCTTCCCCGACCCGCCGACGCACGGTACCGAACGACGCGGCCCGATCCACCGACATCCGCCCGACCGCACCCCCGCACCTCGATCGTCCGGAATCGGAGCCTCCGCTTCCGTATGTCGACTCCCCCCGGGCTGCCGGCCCTCGGGACGCCCCGAAAGGCATCCTGATGCCACGACCGATCGACCCGAATCCGAACTCGAATCCGAACCCGGATCACCCCACCGACTCCCCCGACTCCCCGTCCCCCAGCCGCGCCCCATCCCGCCGGGCGCTCCTCGGCGGCCTCGCCGGCGCCGCCGCCCTGGCCGCGACCCAGTGGACCCCCGCCGGCCTGATCCCCGCCGCCGAGGCCGCCGCGTCCCCGACGCCCCCGAACTTCCCGGCGGGCATCACCCTCGGCGTCCGGCAATACCGCAACTGGTCCGGCGAGATGCACGCCGACGACGTCTGGACGGCAGTCCCCGCACATGCCGCAGACGTGGTGGTCCTGGCCAACTGGGCACACGCCAACGGATATCGGCTCCGCCCGCGCGGGATGAGCCACAACTGGTCGCCGATCCTGATCCCCGACGGCGCGGACACCACCCACACCCTGCTGGTGGACACCACACAGCAGCTGACCGCGCTGACCATCAACCCGGGCTCGCCCACCACGGTCACCGTCGAAACGGGCTGCACCGTCGAACAGTTGCTGACCAGCCTGGAGGATGCCGGTCGCGGGATGATCGCGACCACCGCGCCCGGCAAGCTGAGCGTGGGCGGCGTACTGGCCATCGGCGCCCACGGCAGCGGCATCCCGACCTCGGCCGAAACCCTCCCCCTGGGCGGCACCTACGGCACCCTCAGCAACCTGGTCCTGTCCCTGACCGCGGTCGTCTGGGAGCAGAGCGCCGGCGCCTACGTCCTGAAGACCTTCCGGCGCGACGACCCGGAGATCGGCCCCTTCCTGGTCCACCTCGGCCGCGCGTTCGTCACCGAAGTGACCCTGCAAACCAATGCCAATCAACGGCTGCGCTGCCAGAACTTCTACCACGACCAGATCGGCACCCTGCTCGGCCCACCCGGCGGCAGCGGTCAACAGCTTGCCGACTACCTCCGTGATTCCGGCCGGGTCGAGGTGATCTGGTTCCCGTTCACCACCGTGCCCTGGCTCAAGGTGTGGAGCGTCGCGCCGAGCAAGCCGTGGGTCTCCACCGAGATCGACAGCCCATACCCGTACACGTTCGCCAACTTCGTCACCGCCGATCAGGCCAAGTTCCTGGCCGACCTGGCCACCGGCAATGTGGGCGGAACCGAGGTGTTCACCAACGCCGAGATGGCGGTGGTCGGTTCGGGCCTGATCGTGACCTGGACCTGGGACATCTGGGGCTGGGCGAAGAACACCCAGCTGTTCGTCGAGCCGACCACGCTGCGCATCCACGAGGGCGGCTGGGCGGTGCTGACCACGCGGGCCAACGTACAGCGGGTACTCAACGAGTTCTTCGTGCAGTACACCGGCCTGCTCGCCGCCTACAAGGCCAACGGCCAGTATCCGTGTAACAGTCCGATCGAGCTGCGGGTGACCGGTGTGGACCGGGCGAGCGAGGTGGTCGTCCCGAACGCGGTCGAACCGACGTTGTCCGCCGCCCGGCCACGCCCCGACCATCCCGAATGGGACACGGTCGTCTGGCTGGACGTCGCGACCCTGCCCGGAACCCCCACGAACCACGACTTCTATCAGCGGATGGACGTCTGGATCTGGGCCAACTACACCGGCAACTACGCCTGTGTGCGCCCGGAATGGTCCAAGGGCTGGGCCTACGGCCTGGGCGGCGCGTGGACCGATACGGCCGCCGTGACCGGCCGAATCCCGAACGCGTTCCGCACCGGTCTACCCACGACCGGCAACTTCGACGCGGCCCGGGCCACCCTCAACAAGTACGACCCGGCCCGCGTCTTCGCCAACCCGTTCCTGGACGTGCTCCTGCCCTGAAGCCGCCGCCCGCCCCGGCGCAACCGCGTCGAGCCAACCGTCGTCCAACCCACCGTTGTCGTCGAAGACCACGAACTCCCGCTCCACGGAGGCAATTTCGTAGTCACCCAGCGCGGCCACCAGGTCCGCCGCGGCCCGCGCGGCGGACTCGTCGCCCACCCCGTGGCAGCGCTGCGTGACGAACCGCTCGGCCCGCCCGTCCGGCCGCACCCGGCGGGCGTTGCGGGACAACTGCGCGCCGTGCCGCATCGCCAGGGCGGCAAGCTCGGCCGGCTCGACTGCGTTGCCGAGCACCAGCTTCAGGTGGTGCTCGAAATACCGGCCCGACCCGAGCGCGCGCGCCCGCTCGTCCGTACGCGGCACCCCGGGGTGCCCCGGCGCGGCCTCGATCTTCGTCCGGGTCACCATGTACCCGTCCCGCCCCAACAGATCGGCCAACTCCCCGGCCCGCTCCCGAGCCCGGGCCAAGGTGGTGGTGGCCCGCTCGGTAAGCATCGGTTGCGATACCGCCCGCCCCCGCGCCAGCACGATGTGGGTCACTCCCACCCCGTACTCCCGGGCTCGCTCGACCAGCCGGTCCACATCCTCGGTCCGCACCGTGACATGCGTTTCGAACTCCCCGACCAGGTCGGCGGGAAACCCCTCACCCGTACCATCCACCGACCCATCCTGGCAGGTGGGGGCACTCGACACGAAAACATATTCGGCATGCGTTCCCCGCCTCGGGCGGACGCGGACCGTCAGTCGGGATCCGGGAGCCAGGAGCCGTGCAGCCCCGCCGGCACCCGGCGCGGGAGTTCGACGGTGGCGAGCGGCGGCGCGGTGATGTCCCTGGCGTCCAGGACCAGCAACTCCGAGGTGTTCTCGGCCAGATCGCCGACCACCGTGAGCAGATAGCCGTCGTCCTCGGCCGGGCCGGCCGCGGCGGGCACGAACACCGCCTCGCCGGCCATACGTTCCCGACCCAGCTCGGCGATCTGCCGCTCCCCGGTGACCCCGTCGTATTTGACGATGGCGTGTCCCCGCAGCCCCGCGCCGGGGAAGGCCACCGCGTAGCCGAACCGGTGCGGGCGGCCGAGCCGGCGGGCGTCGATCGTGGGGAACTCGGTGACCAGCGAATCCAGATCCTCCTCACCCGCCACGCCCGAGACCGGGTCCAGGATCCACCGATGCGCGATCGTGCCGACCAGCGGCGTGTCCGGGTGGCCGGGCGCGCCCACCCACCACTTCCAACTGCTCTCCCACGAGGACCGGTCGTACCTCGGCCCCTCCACCACGATCCGCCCGCGTGCGTCCTCATACGCGTTGGCCACGTGCAACAACAACGTCGGCGCCACCTCGAACCAGGTCACCTCGGCCGGCCCGGTGCGCGGCATCACCCCGATCCGCGGCGCGTAGGAGTCGCTCCAGCGATACGGGATGCCGGACCGCTCCGCCGGGTTGTAGACCACCGGCAGGTCCGGCCAGACCACATGATGCTCCGTCAGCGCGAAGTCGTGCCGCAGCGAGGGCCCGGCGCCTGGGATGCTCTCCGCGCGAGTGATCCGCCCCTCGGCGGAGGCCACGTAGTAGGTCAGGAACGGCGGGAACGGCGAGGAGCCGAAGAAGTGCAGTTCGCCACCGACCGGATCCACCTTCGGATGCGCGGTCATCGCGGTGGTCAACCGGCCGGCGAAGTCGTACGGACCCACCGTGTCCAACTCCTCGGTCACCTCGAACGGCAGGTTGGCCTCCTGGAGTGCGAGCAACCGACCGGCGTGCTCGACGATATGCGTCCCGGCGATGCTCGCGGTCCGGTCCACCTCGCCGTCCGCACCCTCGTACGGCGCGCCGGCCGGCGCGGGGGTGCGCACCCACCGATTGCGGTACCACTCGGCCCGCCCCCCGCGCAGCCGGATCCCGTGCAACATGCCGCTGCCGCGAAACCAGTGGGTGGGCGTCTCGCCGGGCTTCGGATTGTGCCCGTTGCGGAAGTAGCGACCGTTCAGCTCGGCCGGCAGGGTGCCCCGCACGGTCAGGTCGAGGCCGGTGATCTCGTCGACCACGGGCGCGAAGTGCCCGGTCAGGTAGGGCTTTCGGGGGTCCATGATCAGTACTCTCCGATCGACGGCGGTCGCGCAGCCCGCACGCTACCGGCAACCCGAGCCCCCGCCGCACGACGAACCGGCGGGCCGGGGCACCATTGCCCCGGCCCGCCGATCCATGCGGCGCACCGCCTACCGCGCGCCCAACTCCTCGGCAAGCGCGGTCGCGAACGCGTCGATGTCGCCCTCGGTCGTGTCGAACGACGTCACCCAGCGCACCTCGCCGATCGACTCGTCCCACGTGTAGAACCGGAACCGCTTCTGCATCCGCTCGGTGACATCCGCCGGCAACACCGCGAACACCGCGTTCGCCTGCGGCATCCGACGCAGCGTCACCCCGTCCAGGTCGGCCACCCGCTCGGCGAGCAGGGTGGCCATCGCGTTCATGTGCCGCGCGTTGCGCAACCACAGGTCGCCGCCCAGCAGCGCTTCGAACTGCACCGACACGAAGCGCATCTTGGACGCGAGCTGCATCGCCGCCTTGCGCAGATACTCGACGCCCCGCACCGCGTCCGGGTTGAGCACGACCACCGCCTCGCCGAACATCAGCCCGCTCTTGGTACCGCCGAAGGACAACACATCCACGCCGACGTCCGTGCTCAGCGCGCGCAGCGGTACGTCCAGCGCGGCGGCCGCGTTGGCCAGGCGCGCGCCGTCCAGGTGGGCGAGCATGCCGTGTTCGTGTGCGTGGGCGACCAGCGCGCCGATCTCGTCCGCCGTGTAGACCGTGCCCAGTTCGGTGCTCTCCGCGAACGAGACCACCCGCGGCTGGGCGCGGTGCTGGTCGCCCCAGCCCCACGCGTGGGTGTCCACGAGTTCGGGAGTGAGCTTGCCGTCGGGGGTGTCGACGGTCAGCAGTTTCAGGCCGGCCACCTTCTCCGGCGCGCCGCACTCGTCCACGTTGATGTGCGCGCTGGCCGCGCAGATCACCGACTCCCACCGGTCGGTCATCGCCTGCAGGCCGACCACATTGGCCCCGGTGCCGTTGAACACCGGGAAGACCTGGGCCCGTTCGCCGAAGTGCGCGCGGAAGACGTCGGCGAGGTGTTCGGTGTAGACGTCCTCGCCGTAGGAGATCTGGTGTCCGCCGTTGGCGACGGCGATCGCGGCCAGCACCTCGGGGTGGACTCCCGCGTAGTTGTCGCTCGCGAAGCCGCGCGCGTTCGGGTCGTGACGCGGAGTCAGGGGACGTTCAGGCACAGTCGTTTCCCGTTCAGATCGGTTGCCGGGGTGGTCCACAGGCCGGCGATCTCGGCGGCGAGATCGGCCACGTCGGTGAAGCCGGCGAACTTTGCGTTGGGCTTGGCCGCGCGCATCTCGTCGTTGACGAGCGCCTTGACCACCAGGATGGTGGCCGCCGCGTCGGTCTCGGCGAACGCGTCGGCCAGGGCGAGCGTCCAGGTCTCCGCCGCGGCCTTGGCCGCCGCGTACCCGGCGTTGCCCTGTGTGGGGTGTCCGGCCGCCGCCGCGGAGACCAGCACGAACCGGCCACGCGGGCTGCGGGCGAGCGCCTCGTGGAAGGCCAGGCTGGTGTGTTGCACGGTACGCACGAGCAGATCATGCAACAGCGCCCAGTCGTCGAGCGAGTTGTCGGCGAACCGTTTGCCCCCGCGCCACCCGCCGACCAGGTGCACCAGGCCGTCCACGCGCCCGTGTTCGCGCTCGACGTCCGCCGCCCACCGGCGGGTGGCGCCCGGGTCCAGCAGGTCCACCACCGCGCCGCGGGCCCCGGGCGCGGCCGCCACGCTCGCCCGCAACCGACCGGCGTCCGCGTCCGCGCCGTAGACCTGCGCACCGGCTCGGACCAGCCGGGCGAGCACCGCTCGCCCGGTCGGCCCACCGGCGCCGGCCACCGCGATCACCGCGCCGTCGAGACCCTTCATCACATCGACTCCTCGTTCGCCGTACTGTTCGCCCTGCGGTTCGTCGTCCCGTGCCTCACGAGGCCTCGGCCCGCTCCGAGTCGGCGCCCGGACCCGTGGCCGAGCTGTCCGCGGTGATCCCGCGGGTGGAGGCGATCACGTCGCGCAGCCGCCGGTTGAGCGCCTCGTAGAACATGCTCAGCGGGAACTCGTCGGGCAACACCGCGTCCACGAGCGCCTTCGGCGAGCCGTCCATCGGCAGCCCGGCCGGTCCCTTGGCCCACACCGAACCGGGGTTCGGCGGCACGTACTTCGCGACCAGCGCGTAACCGGCCAGCCAGTGGCCGACCTTCGAGCGGTCCACACCCTCGCGGTAGAGCAGGTCCACCTCGTCGAACAACCCGAGCACCGCGGCGGTGATCCGGTCCCAGTCCACGGTCAGCCGGTTGTCCGCCCACTCGAGCACGCCGGCGCGGTGCAGGTAGGCGAACAACAACTGCCCGCCCAGACCGTCGTAGTTGCGCACCCGACCGCCGGTGACCGGGAAGCGGAACAGCCGGTCGAAGATCACCGCGTACTGCACCAGGCCCGCCGTGGACACCCCCTCGCCGGCCAGCGTGACCGCCTCGCGGAACGCGGTCAGATCACACCGCAGTTCCTCGAGGGCGTACATCCAGAACGGCATCCGCTGCTTGATCATGAACGGGTCGAACGGCATGTGCCCGCGCATGTGGCTGCGGTCGTGGATCAGGTCCCACAACACGAACGCGTCCTGGGCAAGCTGCTGACTCTCCACCAATTCCTGGGCCTCGGGCGGCAGTTCCAGACCGAGGGTGCGCGCGGCGGCGGCCCCGACCCGACGGAAGCGGGCCGCCTCGCGGTCGCAGAAGATGGCCCCCCACGTGAACGTGGGCACCTCGCGCACCGCCACCGTCTCCGGGAAGAGCACCGCCGAGTCGGTGTCGTAGCCGTCGGTGAAGTCGACGAACGTGATCGGCACGAACATCGCGTTGTCGTAGCGCTCGGCCTCCAACTCGGCCAGCCACTGCGGCCACACCACGCGCAGCAGCACCGCCTCGACATTGCGGTTCGGGTTGCCGTTCTGCGTGGTCATCGGGAACACCACGAGGTGTTCGAGCCCGTCGCGCCGGGACTCCTCCGGGCGAAACGCAACCAGCGAGTCGAGGAAGTCGGGGCGGCCGAAATCGTCCGCCGACCAGCGCTCGAAGTCGGCCACCACCGCGTCCAGATACGCCTCGTCGTGCGGGAACAGCGGCGCGAGGCCGGTGATCGCCGAGGTGATCTCGACGACCAGCGCGCGGGCGGACGGGTGCCCGGTCGGCTCGATCGAACCGTCCTTGGCCTGTAGGGGTCGCAGCGCGGCGACGGCGTTCTTGAGGGCCGGCCACAGCGGGTGGTCGACGGCGGTACGGACGGCTACGCGGGTCATGTTCGGCATGGAACCCTCTCAGCGGAAAGCAGGAACCACGGTCAAGCGAACCTATGTCAAAAGAATTTCACGCCGCAAGGCCATTTCAAACGCAATCTTATCGCCATGAGTACGTTTTGCCCGAATTAGTTGGGATTGCCATCGCGGCGTTTCCGGCCCGGCGACGGCCCCGATCAGGGCTGCTCGCGACCCGTTCACGGATTGCTCACACCCTGCCGACCGGCCGATCACGGAACGCACTCGGAGAAAGACCCAAGATTTCGCCGGCCGAGCCGACGGCCGCTGTGGCTATTGACCGCCGATCCTGCGATCCAGTACGTCCACTGGACCGGGCCGTCGTGCGCGACGGCACCCGATGTGGAGGCGCCGATCATGGGCCGGAGAACCACCAGGAAGACCTCGGTCCCGGCGGGGCCGGGGACCGCGAGCGGCTCGACCGGGGCGGCGACCGCGCACGAGGCGGCGGCGAGCGTACATCCGGTGGACGAAATCCTGCCGCCGGGGCGGATGTTGGTCGGCGCGCTGCAACACGTGGCCACGATGTACGCCGGGGTGGCCGCACCACCACTGATCATCGGCGGCGCACTCGGAAACCGAAGAAGCCGCGGAAACCGAGCCGACCGACGAACTCCCCGCCCCGGCCGCGCCGCTCGATTCGCTCGAACAGGCCGGTCGGGCCTGACCGTTGCCGGCTCCGCCCCCGGACATGGGCGTGGGCCCCGCCGAAGTACTCGGCGGGGCCCACGTGGTGACGCTGGATCAGACGGCGAGCTTGATGCCCACGCCGATCAGGTTCGGGTTGTCCCCGATGACGCCCTTGTTGGCGGCGTGCAGGGCCTGGTAGCCACCCTTGACGCCGAGCTTGGCCGCGATGTCGGACAGCGTGTCGCCGGCCTTCACGGTGTAGGTGCCGGCCGCCGACTTCGGCGCGACCTGCTTGGCCACGTCCTGCTTGGCGGCGGTGTCCTGCTTCGGCTGCGCCGCGATCTTCGGCGCGTTGTCGGTCACCGGCTTGGCCTCGGCCTGGGGCGCGGCCTTCGGCGCGACCGGGGTCTTGGTCTTGCCGGTGGTGGTCGAGGAGTCGGCCGTGGCGGAGGCGTTGCCGCCCTTGCCCAGGCCCGCCTTCACCGAGCAGACCGGCCAGGCGCCGGGGCCCTGGGCGGCCAGGACGCGCTCGGCGACCGCGATCTGCTGGTCCTTGGTGGCCTGCGCGGCGCTGGACGCGTACTGGCTGCCGCCGAACGCGTTCCAGGTGCTCGGGGTGAACTGGAGACCGCCGGTGAAGCCGTTGCCCGTGTTGATGCTCCAGTTGCCGGTGCTCTCGCACTGGGCGACCGCGTCCCACGTGGACGAGGTCGCGGCGTTCGCGCTGCCCGCCATGCCCACGAGGGGAAGCAGGAGACCCGCACCGGCGGCGACGGCGATGCCGGCGCGACGGCCACGAGAGAGCGAACGAACGGGAGCGGTGATGGCACGGAAGGTCATTGATTACCTCGTCGGGCGCCTGCGAAGTTAGCTGTCGGGTTCGGACGAATGGCCCGGCCGCGCCTGAATCAGGCATGGCTTCACCCCAGACCTCGGACCTTGCTCACGCAGGTACCGAGGTCGGCACTTACTTTGGTTCCCCCGCTCCTGCCGCCAGTCGATATCGACTGCATCCCTCGGGCGGCGGCAGGATTCGGCGTACCGCCCGGGGAGTCCGCTTGTGCGAACAACCACGAAGCTACGCACCGGTTCGCCGGGTTGGCAAACATTTCGGGCGCTTTGTGAGGTGCCCCATAGGCGGGAATAACACCGCTTTGCCCGATTTGTCGCCATCCTTGCAGGTCATGGCGCCGGCGTTCACGATGCGCAGCCTCGTGGTCACTCGTGCGTCGACAACGAGCTATTCCGTCGCGGGCAGCTCCACAGGTACGACTACCCGCTCCTCGTCCCAGAGGAACGTCGAACCGCCGGTCGCAAAATTGGCGACGTCGGCCAGCGTGGCCCGCCCCTCGGGCGAATCGAGGGTGGCCTCGAGTTCGGCGCGGGTGTTCGCATACAGCCCCACCACCAGGTAATAGGGCGGTTGCGCGCCGTCGGGGTCGACGTCGCACTTGCCGATGGTCCAGCCGGTCAATCCCGGCATGGTTCGGGCGACCGGGAGATGCTTCTCCCAGTAGTAGGAGTCGAACGCGGCCGGGTCCTCGGGGTGGCCGTAGAGCACGGTCAGCTTGTACATGCCGGATCCTCACTGCTCGTGGTGGATGTCGTACTGCCGGTGGTGGTGCGGATGCAGCCGGTCACGCGCGGTCGTGCCCTACCCCGCGGTGATGGCCTTGAACGCGCGGGCCTGTTCGGTGATGGCCACCTCGGTGGGCAGCCGTTCCATGCTGGAGGCGCCGAAGAAGCCGACCACGCCGGTGGTGTTGGCCAGGACGTACGCGGCGTCCGCGGGTTCGGCGATCGGCCCGCCGTGGCACAACACCAGCACGTCGGGGTTCACCTCCGCCGCCGCGTCGCGCATCGCCTGGACCCGCTGCACCGCCTGGTCGAGCGAAACCGCGGTGGTGGCGCCGATGTTGCCCTTGGTGGTCAGCCCCAGGTGCGGGACCAGGACATCGGCGCCGGCCGCGGCCATCGCACGGGCCTGCTCGGGGTCGAAGACGTAGGGCGCGGTGAGCAGGCCGCGCTCGGCGGCCAGCCGGATCATCTCCACCTCCAGGTCGTAGCCCATCCCGGTCTCCTCCAGGTTCTGCCGGAAGACGCCGTCGAACAGGCCGACCGTGGGGAAGTTCTGCACACCGGCGAAGCCCATCGCGGCGAGTTGGTCCAGGAAGTGCGGCATGATCCGGAACGGATCGGTGCCGCACACCCCGGCCAGCACCGGAGTGCTCCGGACCACCGGCAGCACCTCGCCCGCCATCTCCACCACGATCGCGTTGGCGTCCCCGTAGGGCAACAACCCGGCGAGCGAACCCCGGCCGGCCATCCGATAGCGGCCGGAGTTGTAGATGATGATCAGGTCCACGCCGCCGGCCTCGGCGCACTTGGCCGACAATCCGGTGCCCGCGCCCGCGCCGATCACGACGCCGCCCTGCTCGACCGTCGTGCGCAGTCGGCCCCGCGCCTCGCGTCCGTTCATCTCAGTCCACATGTCCCTTCGTGATCATCTCGTGCAGTCGATCCGCCGCCGCCGTGGCGAACGCCGGATCGTTGATGTCCGTCGCCACCTCGCGCAACTCGACGGCACTGCCCTCGAGTCCGGCGCGCAATGCGTCGAACAACGCCGTATCGGCGACGGAATCGTAGAAGGGCGCGCCCTCGACGTCGATCGCGGAGACCCCGCGCAGCGGGATGTGCAGCGCGGTGGGGCCGGTCGCGGCGACCAGCTTCGCGGCGATCCGCCGACCCAGTTCGGCGTTCTCCTCGGGGGTCGTGCGCATCAGCGTCACGGTCGGGTTGTGCACGTACAGCTGCCGGTCCTCGAAGCGCGCGGGCACCGTCTCGCGCGGCCCGAAGTTGACCATGTCCAGGGCGCCCACGCTGACCACCTGGGGCAGTCCCATCCGGCCGGCCGCGGTCAACCGCTCGGGGCCGGCGCTGAGCACGCCGCCGACCAGGTCGTCGGCCAACTCGGTGGTGGTCAGGTCCAGGATCCCGACCAGGAAGCCCGCCTCGGCGAGGTTCTCCATCGACGTGCCGCCGGCCCCGGTGGCATGGAACACCAGTACCTCGTAGCCGAGTTCGGTGAGCCGCTCGCGGGCGGCGTCCACCGCCGGGGTGGTCACCCCGAACATCGACGCGGCGACCAGCGGCCGGCCCTCGCCGGTGACCCCCGCGACCGCCGCGCGATCCTCGGCGTAGCCGCCGGCCATGCCCGCGATCGCGTCCGCCGCGTTGCCCAGGATCCGCTCGGAGAGCCGATTTATCCCGGCGATGTCCACGACGCTGTACATCATCGTCACGTCCACCGCGCCGACGTAGGGCGACACGTCACCCGCGGCCATCGTGGACACCAACAGCTTGGGCACGCCGACCGGCAGCGCGCGCATCGCATGGGAGGCGATCGCCGAGCCGCCCGAGCCGCCCATCGCGAGCACCCCGTCCACCCGTCCCTGCTCGTACAGTTCGCGCAGGATCGCGGCGGCGCCCTCGGCCATCGCGGTGGTCGCCGCGCCGCGGTCGGCGCGGGTGCGCAGGTCGGCCAGATCGGTGCCGGCCGCCGCCGCGACGTCGGTCGCCTGGACATCGGCCTGGGCGAGCGACTCGCCCAACACCCCCACGTTCATCAGGATCACCTCGGCACCCCTGGCGCGCAGCCGATAGGCCAGCCACGCGTATTCGGATCCCTTGGTGTCCAACGTTCCGATCAGTACGACGGTGGGCATCGGTGCCTCCGGTGAGGTCGGTACGGCTTGCCGGGTTGACGCTTCGGCGGCGAACGGCCGCGCACGGTAACCCAACCCGATGATCATGACGATTGAAAGCACCGTGCGGTAGCACGGGGTGGCGAGTTGCCAAGTTTTCGCACGTCACAGAGGTGGCGATGGCGGAGGAACCGGACGGACGGGTCGCAATCGGCGCGGGCGCCGGGGCCGGCGTCGGCCGCGCGACGGCGCCGGCTGCCCGGCCCGGGACTGCGCCGATCCGGTCCCGGCCGCGCGCCGCCCCGAGCCGCTGCGAACAACTCGCCGACGAGGTCCGCGACCTGACGGGCCGTCGGACCGGGCTCGGACAGCCGCGCAGCGGACGGGCGATCAGGTGCGCGGCACCGCCCCGGACCCCGACCGGCAACCGGCTGCGCCACCCGCCCGGTTGTGCTGCGAACCCGCCGCCCGGCCGGCCGCCGGGCCCGGGCCGTTCCCACCCCGCCCCGGCCTCAGCGCAGCCTCAGGGCCAGGAAGAAGTCCACCTTGTCTTCCAGGCGGGCCAATTGGCGGCCCGTGAGTTCCTCGATGCGGCCTATTCGGTAGCGCAGCGTGTTCACGTGCACGTGCAGGCGGGCCGCGCAGCGGGTCCAGGAGCCGTCGCAGTCCAGGAATACCTCCAGCGTGCCGACCAGGTCCGCCTGGTGGCTCGTGTCGTACGCCCGCAGCGGCTCCAGCAGCCGCCCCCGGAAGGCCCGCCGCACATCCTCCGGCACCGCGGCCAACAGCGCCACGTGCGACGCGAGTTCGGCGTGTCCCACCACCTCGACCCGGCCCGCCCTGGTGCCCGCGATCCGGCCCGCGTGCCACGCCTCCTCCAACGCGCCGCGCAGCCCGTCGGCCCGGGCCACTCGCGCGCTCACCCCGATGTGCACCCGTACCCCGCCCGCCGCGGGGCCGTCCAGCGCGGCCAGCCGCTCGCGCAGCAGTTCCGTGGTGGGATCCGGCTCGGCGCCGTCCGGTTCGACCGATCCCCGCCCGGGGATCAGCGCCACCGCGCCCGGCCCGGTCGCCGACACCAGGGCGGTGTTCGGCTGATCCGCCAACGCCTCCTCCAGCAACACCCGGGCGAGCCGCCGGCCGTCGCGCGAGGGCAGGTCCGGCAGCGTGGCGGTGGCGAACTGCCAGTGCGCGTCGCCACCCTCCGGTTCGGCCACCCGCAACCGCGCCCCCACCTCGACCGGATCGGCGCCTGAGGCCAGCAGGTCGAGCACGTCCCGGGCCAGCCGTCGGGTGCGCCGGCGCCGGTCCTCGACCCGTTCCCGGCCCACCGAGACCAACCGGACCAGCTCGCCGAGCAGCGCCTGGTGCCGGTCCGGCCAGTCGGTCACGTCGTCCTCGACCGCGAGGAACCAATCCCCCCACGCGTCCGGGTCCACCGAGCCGCCCGCCTCGGGCACCGGCAGCAGCGAGAACGCCCGCCCGTCGACGCGATAGCGAAACGGCACCCGGGCCCGCCGCTCGCGGGCCGCGAAGTGCGCGCGGGCCATCCTCACCCGCAACCCCGGCGCCAGATCGGGCCCGCCGGCCGCGGCCTGACGCCCGGTCAGCGACAGTACCCAGCAGTGGATGTCGATGTCGGCCGCGACCAGCCCGAGCACCCCGTCCAACCCGGCCCCGCCGGCCGCGGCCTGGACCAACCGCCGATGCCGGTCCACCACCGCGGTCAGATCGCCGGCCCGTTCGGCGGAGATCCGCCGGACCACGAACTCGGTCAGGTGGGCGAAGGACAACTCCTCCTCGACCGCGAACAGCGGCAGGTGGTGCCGCTCGCAGGCGGCCACCAGGTCGGCCGGGATGTCGCCGATCTCGGCCTGCCCGGCGGCCAGCGCGGTGGCCCCGCCCCCGGTCAGCACCCGGACGAACCGTTCCGAGTCGGCCGGTTCCGAGCGCCAGCCCATGCCGGTCAGCACGAGCGCGCCGGCGGTCAGGTATCGGCTGGGATCGTGCAGGTCGGTGGTCATCACCGCGCGTACGCTCCGGTCCAGTTCCGTCGCGCCGACCAGCAGTCGGATGCCGGATATACCGCCTGCAATTCCATCGCCGAGAAGCGCGCGCAATCGCATCGACGGCCCCCCTCTCGATCGGGCCGGGTGTCCCTCGGACGGGGCTTCGGGCGCACCCGGCGGATCCGTCATACCGGTTCGACGAGCGGCCGAACACTTGGAGAAAAATACGGGAACACCGCCCACCGGACCCGTCTGGGTCATGTCTTCGGTGGGTACTCGCGGTGACCCCCGTCTCGGTGTACTGGTGCGCACCCTCCGATCCACTCCACCCCCGGCGACGCGCCCCCCGCAACGGGTACAAGGACGGTAGGGCCATACGCAAGGCAGAAGGAGACACCCGTCATGGAATTCCTGCGGCCCGCGACGTGGGAGGAGGCGCTCGCCGTCAAGGCGCAGCACCCGTCCGCGGTCCCGATCGCCGGTGGCACGGACGTGATGGTCGAACTGAACTTCGACCGGCGCCGTCCGGACGCCCTGCTGGACCTCAACCGCATCCGCGAGTTGCACGAGTGGTGGATCGAGGCGGACGACACGGTACGCCTGGGTGCCTCGGTTCCCTACGCGCGGATCATCGCCGAGTTGCCCGAGCGACTGCCGGGCCTGGCGCTGGGCGCGCGCACGGTCGGCTCGCCGCAGATCCGCAACCGGGGTTCGGTCGGCGGCAATCTGGGCGGCGCCTCGCCCGCCGGCGACGCGCACCCGCCGCTGCTGGCCTCGGGCGCGGCCGTCGAGGCGGTCTCGGTGCGCGGCACCCGGCTGATCCCGATCGACGATTTTTATCTCGGGGTCAAGCGCAATGCCCTGGAGCCGGACGAGTTGATCCGCACGATCCACATCCCCTCGGCCACCGGACCGCAGCAGTTCGCCAAGATCGGCACCCGCAACGCGATGGTGATCGCGGTCTGTTCGTTCGCGGTCGCGCTGCATCCGCGCACCCGGGACGTGCGGACCGGGATCGGCTCCGCCGCGCCCACCCCGCGTCGTGCGCACGACGCGGAGGCGTTCATCCGGGCCGAGCTCGACGACACCGGCCTGTGGACCTCGGGCGGCGAGTTGCCGGTCGCCACCGCCGCGCGGTTCGGCGAACTGGTCGCGCGGGCCGCGTCGCCGATCGACGACGTGCGCGGTTCGGCCGCGTACCGGCGGCACGCGCTGGCCGTCATGGCGCGCCGCACGCTGCTGTGGACCTGGACCGAGCACCGAGCCACCGGGAGGGCCGCCGCATGAGGATCACCTTCACCGTGAACGGCCGCCCGACCGAGGCGGACGACGTCTGGGAGGGCGAGAGCCTGCTCTACGTGCTGCGCGAGCGGGTCGGCCTGCCCGGCTCGAAGAACGCGTGCGAGCAGGGCGAATGCGGCTCGTGCACGGTCTACCTGGACGGCGATCCGGTCTGTGCGTGTCTGGTCGCGGCGGGACAGGTGCAGGATCGCGAGGTGGGCACCGTCGAGGGCCTGGCCGACGGCGAGACGCTGGACGCGGTCCAACAGGCGTTCGTGGACGCGGGTGCCGTGCAGTGCGGATTCTGTACGCCGGGCCTGCTGGTCCAGACGCACGACCTGCTGAACCGGGCGCACCACCCCGCCGACGCACAGATCCGCGAGGCGCTCTCGGGCAACCTGTGCCGCTGCACGGGCTACGAGAAGATCATGGACGCGGTCCGCCTGGCCGCCGCCCGCAAGGCGGACGCGCGCGCGGCGGCCTCCACCGAGCGGGAGGGCTGAGTCGTGGCCGGGCCGACCAGGCCGCAGAGCCTTCGGGAGGTGACCGCGCCCGGCCGGGCCGGCATCGGCACGTCGCCGCCGCGCCCGGACGGCATCCTCAAGGTCAGGGGCGACTTCGCCTACGCGTCGGACCTGTGGCACGAGGACATGTTGTGGGGGATGACACTGCGCAGCCCGCATGCCCGGGCCCGGATCCGCTCGGTGGACGTGTCGCGGGCACTGGCTCGGCCCGGGGTGTACGCGGTACTCACCCACGAGGACATCCCGGGCAGCAAGTTCTACGGCCTGGACATCCGGGACCAGCCGGTGCTGGCCATCGACGAGGTGCGCTTCCACGGCGAGCCGATCGTGATCGTGGCCGCCGACCACCCGGAGACCGCAAGGCGGGCGATCGCCGAGATCGTGGTCGACTACGAAGTGTTGCCCGCGATCGGGCCGGCCGAGGCACTTGAGCCGGAGAAGTACGGCTACGTGCACGCGCCCGCCGACTACAAGGCGCACGGGTGCGGCAACATCGTGGACCGGCGGCACATCCACCACGGCGCCGGGGACTCGGCCGAGGTACGCGCGCGGGCGGACGTGATCGTGCGCGGCGAATATCGGGTCGGCATGCAGGACCAGGCGTTCCTGGGGCCGGAGTCGGGGCTCGCGGTGCCCGCCGAGGACGGCGGGATCGATCTGTACATCGCCACCCAGTGGCTGCATGTGGACCGCGACCAGATGTGCCCGGTGCTCGGCCTGCCGCCGGAGAAGGTGCGGCTGACCCTGGCCGGGGTGGGCGGCGCGTTCGGCGGCCGGGAGGACATCTCGATGCAGGTGCACGCGTGCCTGCTGGCCCGGCACACCGGCAAGCCGGTCAAGATCGTCTACAACCGCGAGGAGTCCTTCTTCGGCCACGTGCACCGCCACCCGGCGACCATGGTGTTCGAGCACGGCGCGCGTCGGGACGGGACGTTGGTCTTCGTCAAGGCCGAGATCGTGCTGGACGGCGGCGCCTACGCGTCCACCTCACCCGCCGTGGTCGGCAACGCGGCCTCCCTCGGCATCGGTCCGTACGTGGTCCCCAACGCGGTGGTCGATGCCTGCGCCGTCTACACCAACAACCCGCCGTGCGGCGCGATGCGCGGTTTCGGGGCGGTACAGATGTGCTTCGGCTACGAGAGCCAGATGGACCGGCTGGCCGCCGAACTGGGCCTGGATCCGGTGGAGTTGCGCCGACTCAACGCGATGGAGCAGGGCTCGGTGTTGCCGATCGGGCAGATCGTGGACGCGCCCGCGCCGGTGGCCGAACTGCTCCGCCGGGTCAAGGCCATGCCGCTGCCCCGAGCGGCGAACCGGCACGACGTACGCGAGTTGCCCGGCGGGCTGTCCAACACCACGCACGGCGAGGGTGTGGTGCGCGGGATCGGCTACGCGGTCGGGATCAAGAACGTCGGCTTCTCCGAGGGCTTCGACGACTACTCGACCGCCCGGGTCCGACTCGAGGTGATCAACGGCGCGCCGGTGGCCCTGGTACACACCGCGATGGCCGAGGTCGGCCAGGGCGGGATCACCGTGCAGGCCCAGATCGTGCGTACCGAACTGGGCGTGGACCAGGTGACCATCGCGCCGGCGGACACCCGGGTGGGCTCGGCCGGTTCGACGTCCGCGTCCCGGCAGACGTACATGACCGGCGGCGCGGTGAAGACGGCCGCCGAGGCGGTGCGCGCCGCGGTGCTCGACCGGGGTCGGGAACGGCACGGCTGGACCCCGGCGGTCACGGCGGGCCTGCGCCTGGCCGGCGGCAAGGTGGTCGGCGCCGAGGGTGCGGTGCTCGCGGATCTGGTCGAACTGCTCGGCGACGCGCCGGTGGACGAGACCGTCGAGTTCCGCCACCGGCCCACCGAAGCACTCGACAGGGTCACCGGACAGGGCTTCGGACACGTCCAGTACACCTTCTGCGCACACCGCGCGGTGGTGGACGTGGACGTCGAACTGGGCCTGGTCAAGGTGATCGAACTGGCCGCCGCGCAGGACGTCGGCAAGGCGATCAACCCGCTCGCCGTGGTCGGCCAGATCCACGGCGGCAGTACGCAGGGCCTCGGCCTGGCGGTGATGGAGGAGATCGTCGTCCGGGACGGCGAGGTCCGCAATCCGTCCTTCACGGACTACCTGATTCCCACCATCGTCGACACCCCGCCGATGCCGGTGGACGTGCTCGAACTGGCCGACCCCAACGCGCCGTACGGGCTGCGCGGGGCCGGCGAGGCACCCACGCTCTCCTCGACGCCGGCGATCGTCGCGGCGATCCGCGCGGCGACCGGGCTGGCGTTGAACCGAGTCCCGGTTCGGCCGGAGCATCTCACCGGGACCTGAGACACCGTCAGTTCTTGTTTCTCGACCGTAGTACGGTCCCGGGCGGCGGCGCAGACGCTTCCTCCGGGGCCGGACCGGCCCGACCGAGCACGGCCGATCGCCGTGTCGTCGAGCGGACGCGCCCCCACGCAGGAAGGTCGTCGCGATCCCGGCTGCCCGGAACTCGATCCGGGCGGGCCCGCGCGACGACCGGCTCCACCCCAACAACACCTAGGACACTTGGGAGTGGGAAGTGGCTCAGACATCGGTTCCGACGGAACCCGGCGAGAATCCCCCAAAACCGCCACGCGGATCCGGACCCGGCCTCGCCGACCCGCCGCCCCCGCCCGGCCCGACCGGCGTAGGAGCGTTGGACAGGTACTTCCGGATCAGCGCGCGCGGCAGCTCGGTGGGCCGTGAACTGCGCGGCGGCCTCACCACGTTCATGGCGATGGCGTACATCCTGCTGCTCAACCCGATCCTGCTCGGCGGCAAGGACGTCGAGGGGCATCGGCTCGACCCCACGCAGATCACCACGATGACCGCGCTGGCCGCGTTCGTCACCACGGTCGCGATGGGCCTGATCGGCAACGTACCGCTGGCGCTGGCCGCGGGTCTGTCGGTGGCCGGCGTGGTCGGCAACCAGGTGGCCACGCAGATGACCTGGCCGCAGGCGATGGGGCTGTGTGTCATCTACGGCCTGATCATCATGCTGATGGTCGTCTCCGGGCTGCGCGAGCGGATCATGAACGCCATCCCGATGGCGCTCAAGCACGCGATCACCATCGGCATCGGCCTGTTCATCGCGATGATCGGGCTGAACAAGGCCGGCGTGGTGAGCAAGAACCCGGCCCCCGGCGCCCCGGTGACGCTGGGCCCGGCCGGCGAGCTGGCCGGCTGGCCGGTACTGGTCTTCGCGGTCACCGTGCTCGCCATCTTCATGCTGCTGGCCCGCAACGTCCGCGGCGCGATCCTGATCGGCCTGGTCTTCGGCACGCTGCTGGCGATGGTGATCAACACGATCGTCGACATCCCGGACAAGACCTGGGGCGGCGGCGTACCGAACCTGCCGGACAAGGTGATCGACTCGCCCGACTTCGGGCTGTTCGGTGACGTCAGCGTGTTCGGCGGCTTCGCCGAAGCCGGCGGCATCACCGCCTCCGTGCTGGTGTTCACCCTGGTCTTCGCGGGCTTCTTCGACGCGATGGCAACCATCATCGGCATCGGCACCGAGGCGAACCTGGTGGACGACAAGGGCCGGATGCCGGGCCTGTCCAAGGCACTTGCCATCGACGGTGCGGGGGGCATCATCGGTGGCGTGACCAGCTCGTCCGGTCAGACGGTCTTCATCGAATCGGCGACCGGCGTCGGCGACGGCGCGCGTACGGGTCTGTCGAGCGTGGTCACCGGCGGCATCTTCGGCCTGATGTTGTTCTTCACCCCGCTCGCCGGCGTGGTCCCGGACCAGGTCGCCGCCGCCGCGCTCGTGGTGATCGGCTCGATGATGATCACCCAGGTCAAGCACATCGACTGGGACGACAAGGCGGCCGCGATCCCGGCGTTCCTGACCATCGTGCTGATGCCGTTCACCTACTCGATCACCGCGGGCGTCGCCGCCGGCGTGATCGTCTACACCCTGATCAAGATCGCCCAGGGCAGGTTCCGCGACATCGGCCCGCTGATGTGGGTGCTCACCGCAGCGTTCCTGATCTTCTTCGCACTACACCCGATCAAGGCCTGGCTCGGCGTCACCTGACACCCCACCACACCACCCACACCACTCACGCCCCCACCCATCCACCCACCCATCCAGGAGACATCGATGCTCGACCTCGGCACCGAACTCGCGGCATGGCGGCGGGCGGGTACGCCATACGCCCTGGCCACCGTCGTCGGCGTCAGCGGGAGCGCACCCCGCGCCCCGGGCGCGGCGCTCGCGGTGGGCGCCGACGGCACGGTTGTCGGCAGCGTCTCCGGAGGGTGTGTGGAGGGCGCGGTCTACGAGCTGTGTCG
Organism: Embleya sp. AB8; assembly: GCF_049739465.1. Taxonomy (NCBI): domain Bacteria; kingdom Bacillati; phylum Actinomycetota; class Actinomycetes; order Kitasatosporales; family Streptomycetaceae; genus Embleya; species Embleya sp. AB8. Next base: position 202,742 of record NZ_JBMHHY010000013.1, on the reverse strand, counting down.
CAAGGCACTGGAGACCGGCACCCCGGTGCTCCAGCGCTTCGGCTACAGCGACGAGGACGCCTTCGCCGTGGGCCTCACCTGCGGCGGCGTGCTGGACATCTTCGTCCACCGCGCCGACGACGACGCCGCGGTGGAGGCGGCCCTGGCCGCGGCCGAACGCAACATCCCGGTGGCCGCGGCCACGGTCGTGGCGGGCCCGCCGGCACTACTCGGCAAGGTGATCACGGTCACCGCCGCCGGAACGACAACCGGCACCTACCACGCCACCCCAGGGCTGGACACCGCAGTCATCGCCGCAACCCGCGCAACACTCTCCGCGGCCCAAAGCACCCAACTCACCCTCCGCCAAGACGGCCGCCCCTGCCCCGAAAAGTCCCGCGACGACCTGACCATCTTCATCGAAACCCACTCCCCACCCCCACGCCTCCTCATCTACGGCGCAGTCGACTTCGCCGCGGCGGTCACCAAGATGGGCAAACTCCTCGGCTACCACGTCACGGTCTGCGACGCCCGAGCCATATTCGCCACCAACCGCCGCTTCCCCGAAGCCGACGAGGTGGTAGTCGACTGGCCCCACCGCCACTTGGCCGGCATCGCCCCAACCCTCGACCCCCGCACGGCGATCACAGTCCTGACCCACGACCCGAAGTTCGACATCCCACTGCTGACCGAGGCCCTACGCCTGAACATCGCCTACGTAGGAGCAATGGGCTCCCGCCAAACCCACGAGACCCGAATAACCAACCTGAAAACCGCCGGCCTGACCGAAGCCAACCTCGCCTGCCTCCACTCCCCCATCGGCCTGGACCTCGGCGCCCGAACCCCCACCGAAACGGCCCTGTCGGTCTTCGCCGAAATAACCGCAACCCACCACGGCGGCACAGGCAGACCCCTACGCCACTCCACCGGCCCGATCCACCACAACCACCTGCACCCACTCAGCCCGACCGGCGCTTGAGGCCACCCCAGCCCAAACAACGCCCAAGGCGAGCCAATCCCTCCAGCCCGACCGGGCACTCGAGGCCGCCCCAAGCCACCCAACACTCAACACAAGACAAACCCACTCAGCCCAACCGGCGTTCGAGACCACCCCAGCCCAAACAACGCCCAAGGTCAGACGAACCCTTCAGCCCGGCCGGCGTTTGAGGCCACCTTTCAGCCGGGCCGGCGTTTGAGGCCACCTTTCAGCCCGGCCGGCGTTTGAGGCCACCTTTCAGCCGGGCCGGCGCTTAAGGCCACCTTCCAGCCGGGCCGGCGTTTGAGGCCACCCTCCAGCCCGGCCGGCGCTTGAGGCCACCTTTCAGCCGGGCCGGCGTTTGAGGCCACCCTCCAGCCCGGCCGGCGCTTGAGGCCACCCTCCAGCCCGGCCGGCGTTTGAGGCCACCCTCCAGCCCGGCCGGCGTTTGAGGCCAAATCAGCCCGGCCGGCGCTTGAGGCCACCCCCGGCCAAACCCAGTTCACCGCAGCGGTCCGCGTGAACCGCCCGAGCGCAAACGGCGATAGTCCTGGTGTGCGCCTGTTTTTCGCGAACCGCCCCGACCCGCCGGCACCACCACCGGCACCACCGCCGCCACCCCCGCTGCCATCCCCGCCGGCGAAGCCAACATGCTCCGACGCCGACCTCCTCACCGCCATCGCCGCCGGCCGGCACGACGCCCTCAAGGTCCTCCACGAACGCCACGCCCCCTGGCTACGCGCCCGCCTCGCGCGCCGATGCGCCGACCCCGACCTCGTCGACGACGCGATCCAGGACACCTTCCTGGCCGTCTGGCGCGGAGCCAAACGCTTCGACCCCGCCGGCGGCGACCCCGCCGCGTGGATCTGGACCATCGGCATCCGCCGGCTGATCTCGCTGCTCCGAGTGCGCCGCGTACCCGTCGTCGAACTGGACACCGACCACGCCACCACCGCTTCCGCCGAGGACCTGGTCCTGCTCGGCGTCGAACACACCGACGTGGGCGCCGCGATCGCCCGCCTCTCCCCCGAGCTGCGCGCCGTGATCGAGGCCACCGTCCTCGACGGCCTCAGCACCAGGGAGGCCGCCCGGCTCCTCGGCATCCCCCAGGGCACCGTCAAGACCAGGGCGATGCGCGCCCGGGCCCGGCTGAGGGAGTTGCTCACATGACCCCACCCCCACACAACAACGAGACCACCAGCCGAACCGAGCACACCTGGCACATCCCCGTCCCCCTCCTCACCCGCTACCTCACCGGCACCCTCCCCGTCCCACACGTCATGTCCATCGAGGCACACCTGACCGCATGCCCCACCTGCCGCGCCGAAGTCCCGGTCGACCGCGCCTGGTTGGCCGGCTCCTGGGACCGCCTGGACGCCGCCCTGGACCAACCCCCGTGGCCGGAGCGCGCGTTGACCCGCTGCGGCATGCGCCCGCACGTGGCCCGCCTGTTGACCGCCACCCCCGCCCTCAGCCGCGCCTGGCTGCTCGCGGTGATCGCCGTACTGGCCTTCGGCACCGCCGCCGCCTCCCTGGCCGGCGACACCCCCGGCATCCTGCTCGCCTTCCTGATCGGCGCCCCCGTACTCCCCCTCGCCGGCGTCGCCTTGGCCTACGGCCCGGGCGTGGACCGGGCGTACGAACTGCACGCGGCCACCCCCCTCGCCGGCCCCCGACTGCTCTTCCTGCGCGCCGGCGCGGTCCTGGTCACCGCCGCCACGCTCACCGGCCTGGCCACCCCGTTCCTCCCCGGCCCACCCGGCCTGGGCGCCGCCTGGCTGCTGCCGGCGCTGGCCCTCACCCTCGCCTGCCTCGCCGCCGGCACCCGCGTCCCGCTCCCCGTCGCCGCCGCCGGCCTCACCCTCACCTGGATCGCCGGCGTACTCGGCACCCAACGCGTGGACCGATACCTGCTGTTCGCCCCCGGCGCCCAGGCCGCCTGGGCCGGCGCCGTCCCGCTGCTCGCCCTCGTCGTATACGCCCGTCGCCGCCGCCTCGACCCGGGCTCGTACCCCGCCGACCCACCCTCCGGGAGCCTGCGATGACCACGACCGTACGAATCAACGCGCTGCGCAAGCGATATGGCTCCCGCGAGGTGCTGACCGGGCTCGATCTCGCCCTCGGCACCGGCGTGACCGGACTGCTCGGCCCCAACGGCGCCGGCAAGACCACGCTGATCCGCTGCCTGGCCACCACCCTCGCCCCGGACGAAGGTTCGATCGAGGCCCTCGGCCTGGACCCCGCCGTCCCCACCGAACGCACCGAGCTGCGCCGCAAACTCGGCTACCTGCCGCAAACCCCGGGTTTCTACCCGCACTTCACCGTCTTCGACCTGGTCGACTACGTCGCCGTACTCAAGGATCTGACCGACCGTCGGGAACGTCACCGCGAGGTACGCCGCGTGCTGGCCGAGGTCGACCTGACCGACCGCTCCCGCACCCGGGTCCGCAAACTCTCCGGCGGCATGAAACAACGCCTCGCCCTGGCCCAGGCCCTGCTCGGCGCACCGGAGTTGCTGATCCTGGACGAGCCGACCGTGGGCCTGGACCCGGAACAGCGCATGCGCTTTCGATCGCTGATCTCGGGTCTCGGCGAGCGGCTGACCGTGGTGTTGTCCACGCATCAGACCGAGGACGTCGCCGCGTTGTGCGAGCGGGTGATCGTCCTGGCGGCCGGCCGGGTGGTCTTCACCGGTACGCCCGCCCGACTCGCCGCATCGGCCGCCGACCGGGTCTGGCTCACCCCCGAACGCCCGTCCGGCGGCCGGTATTGGCGCACTGCGGACGGCCGATACCGGGTCCTCGGCGAGCGGCCCCCCGGTGGCGTACCGAGCGAGCCTTCGGTCGAGGACGGCTACCTGCTGCACCTGGACGAGGCCGATGTGGCGGCGGCGAGATGACCCTGTTCCGCCTGGAGGCGCGCCGCCTGGTGGCCAATCCGCTGCTGTGGATCCTGGCCGTGGCGGCGGTGGCCCTGCAATTCAACGACGTTCGCGATCGGGCGCCGGACCTGACCGTGGAGACCGTGCAACTCGCCGGATATGGGCTGCTCTTCGCGGCCGGCCTGCTGTTCGCGTGCAACGCCGCCGCCGCGCGCGAGCAACGGCACGGCACGGCCGAGGCGTTCGGCGCGCTGCCGTGCCCGGCGCCGGCCCGGACCCGGGCGGTCGCACTGGCCGGGATCGTGGTCGGGGCGCTGCTCGCGCCGCCGGTGATCGGGGCCTACCTGGCGCTGCGCTACGCCCAGGGCCACGTGGCCGGACGCCTGGACCCGTTCGAGCCGCTCGCCCTGATCGCGGCCACCGCACTGGCCGCGGCGCTGGGCGTGGCGCTGGCCCGGTGGCTCCCGTCGCCGATCACCGCGCCGATCGTGGTGGTCGGGATCGGCCTCGCCACGCTGCTCAACCGCAACCGGCCCGAACTGGGCTTCGGCGACTTCGGCGGCTGGTTCCTGCCGATCGTGCTGCGCCAACGTCCGGACTGGCCGAGCCGCCCGGCCGCCCTGCATCTGGTCTACCTGCTGGCCTGCGTCGGGTTGTGCGTCGCCCTGGCGGTGCTCCGACACGGCGGCCGGCCGACCCGGTGGTCGGCCCTCGGCCTGGCGCTCGCCGTCGCCGTCCCGATCGGCGCGGTGGCCACCGCCCGCGCCGCGGACCCGTCCACGATCCCGCCCGCCCCGGGCCCCCGGCCCGGCCTCGCGGCGGTCGATCACCGGGTCCGGGAGCGGTGGTTCGGTCCGGACGCGCAACGCTGCGAGCTCCATGCCGGCGTCACGTACTGCGCGTTTCGCGACTACGTCCCGTGGATCCCGCTGTGGGCGGACGCGGTGGGCCCGGTCGCGGCGGCCCTCCCGCCCGCCGCGCGCGGCCGATTGCCACAGGTACGCCAGGTGACCGGGACCTGGTCGTGGTACGTGGACCCGCCGCCGCACTCGGTCCGTACCGGCCTGATCTGGGGCCGCGGTCCGGCCTACCGCACGATGCTCGCGGGCGGCTTCGCGGCCGAGGTCACCGGCCTGGATACGGAAGGCTGCGACGCCGGCGGCCAGGCCCGCACGGTGCTCGCGCTATGGCTGCTCGGCCGGGCCGGCTACCCGATCGACCCGAAGCCGGTGGCAATCGACCTGATCCCGCAGTGGACCCTGGGCCGCCCGAACCCACTCGGCCCGAACTACGGCGCCGCCGAGGTGACTTACGCCCGGCGCCTGCTCGCCGACCCGAGCGCGCCGGGCCGCGTCCAGGCCCACTGGGACACCCTCCTGAAGGCCCCGCTCCCCGAGGCCCTCCCCCTCCTCGGCCTCACCCCGGACGTCCCGATCACCCCTGCCCAGGGGCAACCATGCCACTGACCCCGCCCACCCACGCGCTACGCACGACCCCGGCCCTTCTGCCACCCCTGGTCCGCGCCATCGACTGGACCCCGTTCGCCGCCGTGATCCCCCTGGCCCTGGCGATCACCACCCTCGGCGCACCGACTCCCGCCGAGGCGATCCCCTGCCTACGGGTGGCCGCCGTCCTCCTCGCCGCCGCCGCGGCCTTCGCACTGATCGACCCGATGGAGCCGAGCACCGCCGCCCTACCCGTCCCCAGGTCCCTGCGGCAAAACCTGCGCACGTTGCTGGCCCTGATCCCGATCACCCTCACCTGGACCACCATCGCCGCCGTGGTGGCCGCCCGCTCCCCCACTCCACTGCCCTGGTCGGGCCTGACCCTCGAAGCCGGCATGCTCACCGCCACGACCCTGGCCCTCGCCGCGGTCACGGTGCACCGAGTCCCCGGCAAGCCGGCCGCCGCCATCGCCACGGCCGCTCTCCTGGCCCTGCTCGCCGGCACCCTCCCGCTGTCCCTGTGGCCCGCCCCGGGCACCCCCACCTGGCCCAGGGCCCACCACCTGTGGCTCGCGGCCCTGCCCATCCCCCTGCTGACCCTGCTGACCGCCAACCACCACCCCTTCCGCCGCACCACGTGAGCACGACGCAAGCACGATGTGAGCGCGGCCCGAGCGCACCCGGCCACCGCCCCCGCACACACCGCGAGGCCCCCCGGCAACCGAACCGGGGGGCCTCGCAGATCTCGGCACAACGTGTGTGGATCAGTCGCGTTTCAGGGAGCCCTTGATCTTGTTGATGGCCTCGGTGGCCTTCTCCTTGGCGCCCTCGACCGCTTCCTTGGCCTTGGCCGAGCCCTGCTGCTGTCGACCCTCGTCGCGCAGGTCCTTGTCGTCGGTGGCCTCGCCGAGCTTTTCCTTGGCCTTGCCGCCGGCGTCCTCGGCCTTGTTGCGGATGTTGTCGCCGATACCCATGTCGCGGGCCTCCTGTCGCGGTTGACCGTGCGCGTCCGTTGTGCGCGACACGTCCGGCCCGACGTATAACCGCAATCGACCCGTTTGACACCCGTTCGTGACCTTGCTCACCGCTCTCGGGCGATCTCCACGTTCTCCAGGACACCCAGCGCGTCCGGCACCAGGACCGCGGCCGAGTAGTACGCGGTGACCAGATAGGAGATCAGCGCCTGCTCGTTGATGCCCATGAACCGCACCGACAGGCCGGGCTGGTACTCGTCCGGCAGACCGGTCTGATGCAGGCCCACCACACCCTGGTCCTCCTCGCCGGTGCGCAGCACCAGGATCGAACTGGTGCGCGCCTCGGAGATCGGGATCTTGTTGCACGGGAAGATCGGTACGCCGCGCCAGGCCGGGATCTGGTTGCCACCCACGTCGACCGTGGTCGGGTAGAGGCCCAGCCGGCTGCACTCGCGGCCGAACGCGGCGATCGTGCGCGGGTGGGCCAGGAACAGCCGGGAGCCGCGCCGGCGGCTGAGCAGCTCGTCCATGTCGTCCGGCGTCGGCGGGCCCGCGTGCGCCTGGATCCGCTGCTCGTAGTCCGCGTTGTGCAGCAGACCGAACTCGCGGTTGTTGATCAGCTCGTGTTCCTGCCGCTCGCGCAGCGCCTCGATGGTCAGTCGCAACTGTTGCTCGATCTGGTCCATCGGCTGGTTGTACAGATCCGCGACCCGGCTGTGCACACGCAACACGGTCTGCGCCGCGCTGAGTTCGTATTCGCGCGGGTTGACCTCGTAGTCCACGTAGCTGCCCGGCAGCACCGCCTCGCCGTGGTGGCCGGCGGACATCGGGATGTCCGCCTCGCCCTTGGCGTTCTGCGGCCGGCTGCTGCCCTCCGCGTAGGCCGCCAGATGCTCGCGCAGCGCGTCCGCCTGGACCGCGTCGAACGCGTCCCTGGCCATCTCCAACACGATCACCGATGTGGCCGCGGTGGCCGTGTAGTCCCAGGTCGCGTCCCGGTCGACGAGCATCGCCTCGCCGAAGTGGTCGCCGTCGCCGTGCAGTCCGAGCAGCGTGCGGTCACCGAAGCGACCCTCGCCGAAGCGGTTGATCTTGCCGTGCGCGACCAGGTAGACCCGGTCGTTCGGCTCGCCGATCGTCGCGAGGTTGTCTCCCGCCGCGTATTCGCGCTGCACGAAACGGTCGGCCAGCGCGCGCAGCACGTCCTCGTCCTCGAATCCGCGCAGCGGGGCGAGCTCGCCCAACTCCGCCGGAATCACCCGGACCCGGTCTCCGGTCTGGACGAACTGCACCCGCCCGTCGCCCACCCGGTAGCTCAACCGCCGGTTGACCCGGTAGGTGCCACCCGACACCTGCACCCACGGCAACATCTTCAGCAGCCAACGGGAGGTGATGTCCTGCATCTGCGGGACGGTCTTGGTGGTGGTCGCGAGATTGCGCGCCGCCTCCGTCGCGAGACTCGAACGAGTTTGCGCGTCCTGCGCCTCACTGTCGGTGCCAGCCCCAGCATCGATCGACAACGGTTCCGCCTCCCCTGAATGACCCGGTCTTCGCGGTCAATCGTTGCCTCTGCGGCCACTGCCGGCCATTACCCGAACGAGTGAGACTGGAGAGGCGCCGGAGTGGCTATGTAGCTACGGAGTTCCGTGCTTTTCCCGATGCGCGCCCGGGCGCACTCGGTCCGAACGGCCGAGCGCACGCCCCCGGCGTTCGTGGCCGTCGAGGGGCGCGTGCCGGCCCGACCCGATCGGGCCGGCCTTCGGGACGGATTCGCGAAATACGGGGGTCAGCCGGTGACGTCGAGTCGGCCGCGCAGCCCGGCCAGGCCCGCCTCGGTCAGCCGGCCCGGCAGCCGCAATCGGGCCACCCCGCCATCCGGGAAGACCTCGATCCGCACGTGCGTGACCGGCGGTACGTCGGCGAACCGGAACCGGTGCCGGGTGTCCGGCTGGACCCGGGTGCGCGGCAGCAGTTCGAACCACACGTCCGGGTCCACGCTCGCGTCGCGGCCGACCAGCGCGACCCAACCCGGCGCGTTGCCCAGGTAGTTGTCGATGTCGATCTCGGCGGCGAGTACCTCGGCCTGCCCGATCAGCCGCACCCGCACCCAGTCGTGCCCGAGGTCGCGGCGCCGCCGGGTCTCCCAGCCCTCGCCCATCACCCGCGAGCGGCCCGGCGCGTTGAGGTGGTGCGGCGAGGAGAAGTAGCGGTCGCTGGCCGCCTCGGCCACCGCGCCGTACTCCTGCGCCGCGAGGTCCACGGTGAGCCCGTCCAGCCAGGCCGGATCGGGCACCGCCTCGCCGTACACGCGCAGCCGGGCCACCCCGCCGTCGGGGAAGATGTTCAGCCGCACATGGGTGAACCGCCGCTCGGCGGTGACCTCGAACGTATGGGCCGTGTCACCCTTGAGGTCGGTGCGCGCGACGATCGTGGTCCACTCCACGGCGGGGTCGAGCAGTTCCTCGACCGACGGTGTCCCGGACAACGCAGCGGCCTGAACCGAGCCGGTCAGCGGGAAGTTGCCGGTGAAGTACGCGGTGTCGACCAGCACACCGCGCACCACGCCGGGCACGCCCAGCCGGACGATCGCCCAGTCGTGCTCGTCCGGTCCGGGATGCGGATGCTCGGCCGAGGCGCCGCGCCGGCGGCGGGTTTCCCAGCCGTCCATGAGCTGGCCCTTGGGCCCGAACGTGTGCGGCGCGAAGACCGGCGGCTCCGGCTTGAGCAGGTTCTCCTTCTCGGCGAACCACTCGTCGTTGGCCGCCACGACGCCGGCGCCGAGGGCGCGCGCGGCCAGGTTGACGTATTCGGTGAAATCGGTGGTCCCGGTCATCGGTCGATCTCCGGATTCCGTGCGGGAGTTGGCGAAGGACTCGGTGGTCACTCGCCGCCCGGAGGACCGTGGCCGCGCAGTCGGCGCATGGCCGCGGTGATCACGCGGTTGTCTTCGTCCGGTCCAGGAGCCGCCCGCGCGGGCTGCCGTATACATCCACGGGGGCCCCGGCGAGCCACGTGGTGCGGACCACGCCGGTGAGCGCGCGGCCGGCGTACGGGGTCACCGGGTTGCGGTGGTGGAGGCCGGCCGGATCGACGGTGAACACCGCGTCCGGGTCGAACGCGACCAGGTCCGCGTCGTACCCCGGCGCGATCGTGCCCTTGCGGGCCAGGCCGACCAGTTCGGCCGGGCCGCTCGACATCAGCGCGACCACCTCGGCCAGCCCGATCCCGCGTGCCCTGGCCTCGGTCCACACCGTCGGCAGGCCCAGTTGCAGCGACGCGATGCCGCCCCACGCGGCGGCGAAGTCGCCGCTGTCGAGCCGCTTGAGGTCGGCGGTGCACGGCGAGTGGTCGGAGACCACGGCGGCGAACGAGCCCGCCTCGATCCCGCGCCACAACCGGTCGCGGTTGTCCTCGGAGCGGATCGGCGGGCAACACTTGAACGCCGTGTCCCCCACCGGCACCGCCTCGGCGACCAGGGTCAGATAGTGCGGGCAGGTCTCGGCGGTGACCGCGATCCCGTTCGCCCGGGCGGCGTCCAGGAGCGGCAACACCTGCGCCGAGGACACGTGCAGGACGTGTACCCGGGCCCCGGTGCGCCGCGCGGTGTCCAGGAGTTGCCCGACCGCGACCGTCTCCGCCGCGTCCGGCCGGGACGCGAGATAGTCGGCGTACGCCCGGCCGGGCACCCGCGGCGCGGCGTCGAGGATCCGCGGCGCCTCGGCGTGGATGATCGCCAACGCGCCGAGCCGGGCCTGTTCGGTCAGCGCCTCGGCCAGTTCGGCCGCGTCCAGGTGCGGGAACTCGTCCACGCCGGACGGCGCCAGGAAACTCTTGAAGCCGTACACACCGGCCCGGTACAGCGGTTCGAGGTCGCCGGTATTGCCCGGGATCGCGCCGCCCCAAAAGCCCACGTCCACATAGACCCGGCCGCGCGCCACATCCTGCTTGACCCGCAGCGCGTCGACCGTGACGGTGGCCGGGATCGAGTTGAGCGGCATGTCGATCAGCGTGGTGACGCCACCGGCCGCCGCCGCCCGGGTCGCGCTGGTGAAGCCCTCCCACGCGGTGCGGCCCGGCTCGTTGATGTGCACGTGGGTGTCCACCAGGCCGGGCAGCAGCGCGAGTTCGCCCAGGTCCTCGACCGGTGCGCCGGCGGCGGTGCGGTGCGGCAGCACATCCGCGATCCGGTCGCCGGCCAGGACCACGTCGGCCGGGTGTTCCCCGGTCGGGGTGCACACGCGGCGCGAGCGCAGTATGCGAGTGGCGGCGTGGGTCACGACGCATCCTCCGAATCGGTCGGGTCGGTCGGGTCCATCGGGTCGGCCGGGCCCATCGGCCCCGTCGGGTCGGTCAACAGGTCTCGGGCCAGCAACTCGCCTGCCTGCTCTACGAGTTCCTTGGCGTGCGTGATGCTGTCCGGGCCCAGGTCGGCCAGCGCGTAGGCGGCCATGATGCCCGCCGCGTCGAGTTGGGCCCCGCTCAGCTCGATCCGGCCGCACACCACCGCCACGGGTACCCCCCGGGCCCGGGCGGCGGCCGCGACCCCCGCCGGCGCCTTGCCGTGCAGGGTCTGGCCGTCCAGGCTGCCCTCCCCGGTGACCACGAGCCGGGCCCCGTCCAGCAGTTCGTCGAAGCCGAGCAGTTCGAGCAACAGCCCGATGCCGGGCCGCACGGTCGCGCCGAGCAGCGCCAAGGCGCCGTAACCGGCCCCACCGGCCGCGCCGGCGCCGGGTACGTCGGCCAGTTCCGGCGCGACCACCTCGGCCCAGCGCGCCAACGCCGCCTCCAGGATCCGTACCTCGTCCGGCGTGGCCCCCTTCTGCGGCCCGTACACCGCCGCAGCCCCCTTCGGCCCGAGCAGCGGATTGTCCACGTCCGAGGCGATCACCACCTCGACCCCGGCCAACCGGGCCGCCAGGTCGCCCCGCTCGATCCGGTCCAGGCGCGCCAACGCGGCCCCACCCGGCGGCAGTTCGCGGCCCGCCGCGTCCAGGAGCCGTACCCCCAGCGCCCGGGCCAGGCCGGAGCCTCCGTCGGTGGAGGCGGAGCCGCCGAGCCCGAGCACGATCCGGGTGCAGCCCAACTCCACCGCGCGGCCGATCAGTTCACCCACCCCGGCGGTGTCCGCGGTCAGCGGCGCCGGCCCCGAGGGCAGCCGGGCCGGCCCCGAGGATTCGGCCAGTTCGACCACGGCGGTCCGCCCGCGCACCGCGAGCGCCGCGTCCACGGGCTGCCCGGTGGGACCGCCGACCCGCACCGGGATCCGGGTGAAGCCGGCCGCCACGGCGGCGTCCACGGTGCCCTCGCCGCCGTCGGCGATCGGCACCATCCGGACCTCCGCGTCCGGCCGTACCCGCCGGATCCCGGCCGCGATCCCGACCGTGGCCTGTACCGCGGTCAGTGTCCCCTTGAACTTGTCGGGGGCCAGGACGACGACCGGTCCCATACCTTCGCTCCTTCGGATCACGGGCCAACACGCCGAAACTTCCCGCTACGGAACCGGCTCGAACTCCTTGACCGCGTCGATCGCGGGCCCGTGCGGCGTATTCGCCTCGCGCTCGATCATGATCTCCACCAGGACCGGCCGCGACGTGCGCTGCGCCTCCTTGCGGGCCCACTCCAGCGTGGCGCGGATGTCGTCCGGCTCGACCACCCGCTTCCCGGCGCAGCCGTATGCCTCCATCAACTTGACGTGGTCCGTGCCGACCTCGTCGTAGTGGATGTCGACCTGGTAGTTCATCCCGTACGGGATCGACGCCTGGCGGATCAGGCCCAGATACTCGTTGTTGATCATCACGATCACGAACGGCACGTGGTACTGCGCGGCGACGGCGAGTTCCTCGACCAGGTATTGGAAGCCGTAGTCGCCGACGATGCCGACCACCTCGGCGTTCGGGTCGCTGTGCTTGAGCGCCTTCTTGACCCCGATCGCCGCCGGGATCTCCCAGCCGAGCGGGCCGGCCTGGCCGCAGACCTGGTAGTGGCGCGGCTTGTAAGCCTTCTGGTGCTGGCCGCCCCAGATCTGGTAGAGGCCGATCGCGGTGACGAAATAGGTGTCCGCGTCGAAGACCTCGTTGATCTCCTTGTACACGCGCGGTGCCTTGATCGGCACGGTGTCGAAGTCCTCGCGCCGGGTCAGCGTGGCGCGCAACTCCTGGATTCGGGCCACCCACCCACCCGCCTCGCGGCGGACGCCGCGCTCGCGCGCGGTGGCCAGGATCGCCTGGAGGAAGTGTCGGGTGTCCGAGACGATGCCCAGGTCCGGTTCGAACACCTTGCCGATCTGGGTCGGTTCGATGTCCACGTGGATGAACGTGCGGGTGCCTCGGTAGACGTCCAGCGTGCCGGTGTGCCGGTCGCCGAAGCGCGCGCCGAGCGCGAGTACCAGGTCGGCTTCCAGGAACGAGGCGTTGCCGTAGCGCTGCGAGGTCTGTACGCCGGTCATCCCGCTGTAGAGCGCGTGGTCCTCGTCGATCGAGCCCTTGCCCATCAGGGTGACCTGGACCGGGATCTGCAACAGTTCGGCGAGTTCGACCAGTTCCTCGTGCGCCTCGCCGATGATCACCCCGCCGCCGGAGAGCAGCAGCGGGCGTTCGGCGGCGAGCAGCAGATCCAGGGCGGCGTCCACGCGCGGCTGGTGCGGGAGCACCTCGTTGACCGGGAGTGGTGCGTCCACCTCCGAGTCCCACCAGATCTCCTGCCGTTGCACGTCCAGCGGCAGGTCGATGAGCACCGGGCCGGGCCGCCCGGAGCGGGCCAGGCGAAATGCCTCACGGAAGATCCAGGGGGCCTGTGCGGCCTCCTTGACCTGCACGGACCACTTGGTCACCGGCTTGGCGATCGCGACGATGTCGACCGCCTGGAACGCCTCCTGGTGCAGCTTGGCGGAGACCGCCTGGCCGGTGACGCAGACGATCGGGATGGAGTCGGCGAGCGCGGTGTACAGGCCGGTGATCATATTCGTCCCGGCCGGTCCGGAGGTGCCGATCGCGACGCCGACCCCGCCGTTGGTACGCGCCCAGCCGTCCGCCATGTGGGTGGCGCCCTCTTCATGCCGGACGATCAGGTGCTCGATCCCGCCGACCGCCTCGAGCGCCGCGTAGAGCGGCAGGATGGCCGCGCCGGGGCAGCCGAACGCGGTGTCCACGCCCTCCGACTTGAGCACCTCCACGACGGCGTTCATGACCGGAACACGACGGGGTGCCATCAGCTGTCTCCCTGCTTCGAGCCTTGCTTCGAACCCTGCTGCGCACCGCCGGCCCCGGGGCCGCCGTTGAGCCGTTCCAGGCCGAGCAACAGTCCCGAGTGGTCCAACCCGCCGCCACCCTGCGCGCGCAGCGATGCGACGAGTTGCGCGGTGAGGCCGGCCAGCGGCAGCACCAGATCGAATTCGCGGGCCGAATCGCTGACGATCCCCATGTCCTTGTGGTGCAGGTCGATCCGGAACCCGGGCTTGAAGTCGCGGTCGCGCATCCCCCGGCCCTTACGATCCAGGACCGTACTGCCGGCCAGACCGCCCGCGAGCACCCTCAGGCCCGCCTCGGTGTCCACACCCGCGCGCTCCAGGAACAGCAGTGCCTCGGCGACGAGTTGTATGTTGCCCGCGACGATCAGCTGATTCGCGGCCTTGACGGTCTGGCCCGCGCCGTGCGGACCGACGTGCACGATGGTCTTGCCGAGCGCCTCGAACAGCGGCAGGGCCGCGGCGAAGTCCTCGGCCGGGCCGCCGACCATGATGGAGAGCACCGCCTCGATCGCGCCGGCCTCACCGCCGCTGACCGGGGCGTCCAGCACCCGCAACTCGCGCTCGGCGCCCGCCTCGGCGACCGCGATCGAGGTACTGGGCTTGATCGAGCTCATGTCGATCACCAGGGTGCCCGGCGCGACGGTCTCCAGCACCCCGCCCGGGCCGTACATCACCGCCTCGACGTGCGGATCGGCCGGGACCATGGTGATCACCACGTCCGTGTCGCGCACCGCCTCGGCGAGGTCGCTCGCGCCCTTGCCGCCGACCGCGATCAGCCGGTCGATCGCGGCCCGTTCCAGGTTGAACCCGGTCACCTCGTGGCCGGCCCGGACCAGGTGGGCGGCCATCGGGCCACCCATGATGCCGAGGCCGACGAAGCCGATCCTCTTCTTGTTCGCGCCGGTCATCCGGCCCCTCCCTCGATGTCGCGCAGCTCGCGCAGCCGGCCGAAGCTGTCCGCGCTCGGTCCGACGGGCTTGTACTCCAGGCCGACGCGCCCGGTGTAGCCGGCGGCGACGAGTCGGCGGAACAGGTCTTCGAAGTCCAGCTCGCCGGTGCCGGGTTGCCCGCGCCCGGGGGTGTCGGCGAGCTGTACGTGGCCGAACCGGTCGGCGTACGCGTCGATCCCGGCGGCGAGGTCCTCGCCGTTGCGGGCGAGGTGGTACACGTCGTACAGGAGGGCTGTATTGGCCAGGCCGGTCTCCGCGTTGACCTTGTCCACGACCGCGACCGCGTCGGCCGCGGTGACCAGCGGGTAGCGCGGATTCTCCGCCGTGTTGAGCGCCTCGATCAGCACCACCGCGCCGATCCGGTCGGCGGCTGCGGCGGCCGACGCGAGGTTTTCCAGGGCGAGTTCGTCCTGGGCCCGCGGGTCGACGTCGGGCTCACGGTTGCCGTACAGCGCGTTCAGCGCGCGGCAGCCCAGGCTCGCGGCGAAGCCGGTGGCGACGTCGATGTTGGCCCGGAAGCGCGCCGATGCGGCCGGCCGGGACAACAGGCCGCGGTCGCCGGCGGGCATGTCGCCGGCGTCGAAGTTCAGGCCGACCAGGTCGACCCCGGCGTCCCGGATCGCCCGGGAGAGCGCGTCGAGTTCGGCGTCGGCGGGGGTCGGGCCTGCGAACGGCCACCACAGCTCGATCTCGGTGAAGCCGGCCGCGGCAGCGGCGGCGGGCCGGTCGAGGAGCGGGAGTTCGGTGAAGAGGATCGAGAGATTGATGTCGAAGCGCAGCTCACGAGCGCTCACGGGACCACCTCTTCCACGTCGATTCCACAATGCGGAAGTAAGATTCTGCTCACCGGAATCATGTCACGCACCTTCAACGATTTGTCAAGAGCGAGGGCGTCGGACGCCAGGGCGCGGCACTAGGGTTCGGGCGTGCGATTGCGAATGGAGTTCTCGACCGAGCCGTTCGACCTGGACGGCGTGCCGCCGCACGCCCTGGCGGCGCGGCGGGTGATCGAGGAGGCGGGCCTGGACGTCGAGGTGGGCCCCTTCGGCACCACCGCCGAGGGTGACGCGGAGACCGTCCTGGCCGCGCTCGACCGGGTCTACCGAGGTGCCCTCGCGGTCGGCGCGACCCGGATCTCGGTACAGCTCACCGCCGTCCCGGAAGCCTCAGCCCCGGAAGCCTCGGCAGCCCCGGAAGCCTCGGAAACCCCCGGAGCCGGCTCGTGAGCCCCGCCGAGCACCCGCTGTCCGCCGCGATCAAGCCCCTGGTCACCGCGATCGGCGCGCAACTGGTCCCGGCGGCGGAGGCCGGCCCCGAGGACATCGTGCTCGACTGGGACGGCGCCCCGGCCGTCGCCGTGCGACTCCCCGGCCTGGGCACCGCGCTCGACCGCCTGCTGGCCGACGCGGAACGCCAGTACGGCGTCCTGGCCGACCTGAACCGCGAGGACAAACAACGCGTCGTCCGCACCCTCGAACAACGCGGCGCCTTCACCGTCCGGCACGGCGTGGAAACGGTCGCGGCGGCCCTCGGGGTCAGCCGCTTCACCGTCTACAACTACCTCAACCGGGAGCAGCGCGGCTGACCCGGCCGCCCGCCGCACCGCCTCGACCGGACCCGCCACGCGACCCGCCGCCCGACCGAAGTCCCGGTCGGGCGGCGGCATTTCGACACCTCTCCCGTCGGGTCCCGACACCCCGACCCGCGATCCACCGACAACCGTGATCGACTTCAACAAACTGTTGACGTCGTGGATTCGCAACGCCTAGCGTTCCAGCCGGCGCCGCATCCGGGTAGTGGCTCGGGATGGGACCCGCCTGCGGGCGGGTTCGCCCGGCGCGTGAGGAGGTTTCCGGATGTCCGCGACCCCAATGTCCGCAACCCCGGGGCTCGATCGCCTCAACGGCGCACCCGCCGACGAGGCGATTCGGCTGCTCGGGGACGTGTGTGCGAGTCGGGCCTGGATCGGCGCGCTGCTCGCCGCGCGACCCTACGCCGATGCCGACGCGGTGTACGCCGGCTCGGATCGGGCGATCGCCGCGCTCACCGCCGATGATCTCCGGGAGGCGATCGACGGGCACGCCGTGATCGGTCGGCCCCGCCACGACGATCCGCAGTCGGCGCGCGAGCAGGCCGGGGTGCACCGGGCGGGTGACGCGGTGTCGGCCGGACTGCGGGACGGGAACATCGCGTACGAACGGCGGTTCGGGCGGGTCTTCCTGATCTGCGCAAGCGGTCGCGGAGCCGCCGAACTGCTGGCCGAACTGCGTCACCGACTCGACAACGACCCGGCGTCGGAGTGGGAGGTCACCCGCGAGGAGTTGCGGAGGATCAACCGCCTGCGCCTCGAAGGGCTGATCTCCGCGTGATCTCCACCCACGTCCTGGACACCAGCGAGGGCCGACCGGCCGCCGGCGTCCCGGTCGAACTGGCCCGCCGCACCGCCGACGGAAGCTGGCTCGTGCTCGGCTCGTCGGCGACGAACACCGACGGCCGCTGCCCGGATCTGCCGCCGCTGGGCGTCGATTCGGCCGCCGGCCCGGTCGACGTGCAACTCGTGTTCGACATCGCCGCGTATCGCCGGGCCCGCGGCGAGACGCCGTTCTTCCCCGAGGTCCGGGTGGTCTTCACCGCCGACCCCGGCACCCGCTACCACGTACCGCTCTTGCTCAACCCGTACGGATATTCCGTCTATCGAGGGAGCTGACAACCATGCCGATGGTGCTCGGCCAGAACCAGTACGGAAAGGCGGAGACCCGCGTGGTCCGGGTCCGCCGCGCCACCGAACGGCACGAGATCAAGGACCTCAACGTCAGCGTCGCGCTGTCGGGCGACCTGTCCGACACCCACCTCACCGGCGGCAACGGCCGCGTATTGCCCACCGACACGATGAAGAACACCGTGTACGCCTTCGCCCGGGAACACGGCATCGACTCGGCCGAGGCCTACGGGGTGCGCCTGGCCCGACACTTCGTCGAGTCGCAGCCCAGTATCACCCGGGCCCGGGTCCGGATCGAGGAATACCCCTGGAACCGGATCACCGCGGCCGAGTCGCGCAGGCGATTCGTCGGCGCGGACGAGATCCAACACTCGTTCGCCCGGGACGGCGGCGAGATCCGCACCACCGAGATCGTCTGGGCGGACGGCCGGGTCCGGGTGATCTCCGGACTCAAGGAGCTGACCGTACTGAACACGACCTCCTCCGAGTTCCGGGGCTACCTCAAGGACCGCTACACCACCCTCCGGGAGGCCTACGACCGGATCCTGGCCACCGAGGTCACCGCCCGCTGGCGGTTCTCCTTCGACGCGAGCGACGAGGCGGCCGAGCCGAACTGGGAACGCTCGTACGCCCAGGTCCGCCGGCACCTGTTGGAAGCCTTCGCCGAGACCTACTCCCACTCGCTCCAACAGACCCTGTACGCGATGGCCGACCGGGTGCTGACCTACCGTCACGAGGTGGACGAGGTACGGCTGTCGCTGCCGAACAAGCACCACTTCCCGGTCGACCTCGAGCAGTTCGGCCTGAAGAACGACAAGGAGGTGTACTACGCCGCCGATCGACCCTACGGTCTGATCGAGGGCACGGTGCACCGCGAGGGTGTCACCCCACTGATCCCGGTGGACTGACCACCCGTTCGCCCGTTGGACCGCTGCCGCAAGGGAACCGCCCATGTCTGTGGAGAGCTCCGCCCACACCGCCGCGCCCAGGCGCGTGGTGATCGAGAACTGCGCGATCGCGACCGTGGACGCGCGGGACACCGAGTACACCTCCGGCCACCTCGTGGTCGCGGGCAACCGCATCGAATCGCTCGGCTCCGGGCCCGCGCCGGCCGGCCTCGAACACGTGGCCCGCCGCATCGACGGCACCGGCCACCTGGTCACCCCGGGCCTGGTCAACACGCACCACCACTTCTACCAGTGGATCACCCGCGGTCTGGCCCAGGACCGCAACCTCTTCGACTGGCTCGTCACGCTCTACCCCCTCTGGGCCGGCATCGACGACGAGATGTGTTACGCCGCCGCCCAGGGTTCGGCCGCCGCGCTGTTGCGCTCGGGCTGTACCACCTCCACCGACCACGCCTACGTCTTCCCCAAGGGCGGCGGCGACATCCTGGGCGCGGAGATCCGCGCGTTGGCCGAACTGGGGATGCGCTTCCAACCCACCCGGGGCTCGATGGACCTGGGCGAATCGCACGGCGGACTGCCGCCGGACACGTGCGTCGAGGACACCGACGCGGCACTGGCCGCGACCGCCGAGGCGATCGACCGTTGGCACGACCCGTCCTTCGACTCGATGCTCCGGGTCACCGCCGCGCCCTGCTCGCCGTTCTCGGTCACCCGCGAACTGCTGCGTGGTGCCGCCGAGTTGGCCCGCGCCAAGGGCGTTCGCCTGCACACCCACGGGGCCGAGACGGTCGAGGAGGAGGCGTTCTGTCGGGAGAAGTTCGGCATGGGCCCCACCGACTACCTGGAGAGCGTGGGTTGGCTGGGCGAGGACGTGTGGATGGCGCACTGCGTACATCTGAACGACTCGGACATCACCAAGTTCGCCGCCACCGGCACCGGAGTCGCGCACTGCCCGTCGTCCAACGCCCGGGTGGCCGCGGGCATCGCCCGGGTTCCGGACCTGCTCGCGGCCGGCGTCCCGGTCGGCCTGGGCGTGGACGGCGCCGCCTCCAACGAGTCCGGCGAACTGGGTGCGGAACTGCGCAACGCGCTGCTGATCGCCCGGCTGCGGGGCGGCCCGGCCGCGCTGACCGTCCGGCAGTCGTTGCGGCTTGGCACGATGGGCGGTGCGAAGGTACTCGGCCGGGAGCACGAGATCGGCTCCCTGGAACCGGGCAAGCTCGCCGACCTGGCCATGTGGCGGCTGGACGGCGTGTCGCACGCGGGCCTCGCCGACCCGGTCGCGGCCCTGGTGCTGGGCGCGGCGGCACCGTTGACCCTGCTCCTGGTGAACGGCCGGGAGGTGGTCGAACAGGGCGCGCTGTCCCGGGTCGACGAGGAGGAGATCGCCCGCAACGTGACCCGCGCGGTCACCCGCCTGCACGGCGGATAGCCGCCCGGGCAACACCCGACACACCGGCACACCGGCACGCGGCCGAGCCCCCAGGGGACTTCGGCCGCATGCCGGCTCGCCGTCGGCAGCCCGCACCCTCACGGGACCATCCAGCCCAGCACCGACGTGGACTGCAGCCAGGCCAGCACGCACAACACGGCCAGCACCCCCAGACTCCAGCCGATCACCTTGCGCAGGATGTCCCCCTCCCGCCCGGACAGGCCGACCGCGCTCGCCGCGATCACCAGGTTCTGCATGGCCGCCGCCTTGCCCTGCACGCCGCCGGTGCTGTTCGTGGCGGCCATCAGCAGCGGCGAGATGCCGACCTCCTTGGCCGCCGACACCTGCATCGCCCCGAACAGCGCGTTGGACGAGGTGTCCGAGCCGGTCAGCGCCACGCCGAACCAGCCGAGCAGGCCGGACAGCAGGGCGAACGCACTGCCCGCGCCGGCGAACCAGGTGCCGAGGGACAGGGCCATCCCGGACAGGTTCATCACGTAGGACAGCGCGAGGATGCAGGCGATCGTCACCGTGGCCCAGCGGATCTGGTGGAACGCCTCGCCGTAGCAACGCAGCGCCCGTCCCGGCGACACCCGCAACACCAGGATCGTCAGCAGCCCGGTGAGCAGCAACATCGTCCCGGCCGCGCCCAGCCAGTGGAAGTCGAACGTGGTGATCGAGACCGGTTTCCCGGTGTGCCCCACCACGTCCAACCCCGGCCAGTGGAACGAGACATCCTGCTCGTCCACGAACCGCGAGACCGGTCCCCGGTAGGACACCAGCGCGAACAGCACGGTGAGGATCGCGTACGGCGAGAACGCCTTCAGCACCTCCCGCCGAGGATCGTGCACGGGTCGAGGTGCCGCCTCCCCGCGCGGTGCGACCCACGCCCCGGGGCCGGCCGAGGGCTGCCCGGCACCGGAGCCGCCCGCGGTCGCGACCACGACCGGTCCGGCGTCGACCACGACCGGCTCGGCACCGGCCGCGGCGGTCGTCCCGAAAGACACCGATTCGGGCTTCGCCAAAGCCGGTTCCACCGATCCCCGAGGACGCCACCAGCGCAGCAGCGACACCACCGCCGCCATCGACACCAACGCGGCGACCAGGTCGGTGAGTTGATACGCGAAGTAGTTCGAGCACAGGAACTGCCCGATGCCGAAGCCCAGTCCGGCGGTCAACGCCACCGGCCACACCTCGCGCAGTCCCCGCCGGCCGTCGAGGATCAGCAACAAGGCGAACGGCACCAGGACCGAGATGATCGCCGATTGTCGACCGACCATGACGCCGATGTCGTGTTCGGAGTACGAGGTGACCTTGGCCAGGGTCTGGATCGGATTGCCCACCGAACCGAAGGCCGCCGGCGCGGTGTTGGCGAAGACCGCGATCGCCGCCGCCTTCAGCGGCTCGAGGCCCAGGGTGAGCAGGAGCAATGAGGTGATCGCGATCGGCGTGCCGAATCCGGAGAGCGATTCGATCATCGCGCCGAAGCAGAAGGCGATCAGCACGGCCTGGATCCGGATGTCCGCGGACACCGACGAGAAGGTGCGCCCGATGATGTCGAAGTGCCCGGAGGCGCGCTGGAGTTTGTTGATCCACACCGCGTTGAGCACGATCCACACGATCGGGAACAGCCCGAAGACCGCCCCCTCGGCGGCCCCGTCGGCGGCGAGGTGGAACGGCATGTCGTAGCCGGCGACGGCGATCAGCACGGCGGTGCCGAGGCCGGTCAGCGCGGCCCAGTGCGACCGCATCCGCACGATGCCCAGGAGCACGAGCAGGACCAGGAGCGGAGCCGAGGCGAGGAGTGCGCTGAGGGCGAGGTTGTCCAAGGGGTTGGTGACCTGGCGGTACACGGATGGGTCTCGCTTTCTCCAGTCGAGCGGTGACTGTGGCGGCAAGAGCACTCGATCCGTCCGCGAGCGAACGATCAGCGATGGAGGCAGCGGTCGATCGACGGACGAACGACATGGGGATTCCGCGATACGGAATCAGCTTTCCGGTGTGCGGTAAGCATGAGATGACCCACGTGCGCCGTCAAGGGGTGAATTTCCCGACCCGGAAATCCCCTCGCGCGTCCCGGCCGGTCAGCCGACCCCCGATCCGCGGCGCACTTCCGCGCCGATCCGCTTGGCCGCCTCGGCGACCAGGGACCCGTGCACGGCCCGCAGTTCCTCGGTCGTTCGGCTGGTCGGGACGTTGATGCTGACGCTCGCGACGGGCAGTCCGGACTCCCCGAGCACGGCCGCCGCCACCGCCGAGACGTCGGCCCGCCACTCGCCGCCGTTGGTCGCGTAGCCGAGCTCGCGAATCCGCGCCAACTCGGCGCGCAGCCGCGCCGGATCGATGATCGTGGTACCGGTGTAGGACGCCAACCCGTCGGCGATCCGGCGCTCGACCACCTCCGCCGGGCTCGCCGCGAGCAACGCCTTGCCGTTGGCCGACGCGTGCACCGGCAGGATCTGGCCCAGCGGCAGGATGATCCGCACCGGCTGGGAGGTCTCCAGCCGCTCGATCAGCACCACATTGCCGCCCTCGGGCACCGCCAGGTGCACCGTCTCGTCGGTCTGCCGGCGCAGTTCCTCCATCACCGGCACCGCGACATCGCGCAGTCCCAGCTCGCCGGTGGCATGTCGGCCGACGTGCAGCGCCTTGGTGGTGATCGCCCACCTGGTCGGCGCGCCGCCGGTGGGCCGAAGCCAACCCGCCTCGTGCAGCGTGAGCAGCGCGCGCTGGACCGAGCTCTTCGGCAGGTCCATCGCGCGGGCCAACTCCGCGACGCCGATCGGCTGTCGCGCCGCGACCTCCTCGAGCACCGCCAACGCGTTGAGCACGTTCTTCATCGAGCAATCCCCCGATCCGCACGCCGACCGAGCGCAAACCATTGACGCGCCCAGGAGGCCGTGCCTAGGCTCCGCCGTGCCGTCTTACGATACGCCGTGCCGTCTCACGGCACAACTCTGGGAAGGTCGACTCCCGTGACCTGGAACAGCGGACGCCATTTCCTCCAGATCCCCGGTCCCACCAACGTCCCCGACCGGGTCCTGCGCGCCATGTCGGCGCCCACGATCGACCACCGGGGGCCCGAGTTCGCCGCCCTGACGCTGCGGCTGCTCGCCGCGCTGAAGCCGGTGTTCGGCACGTCGGGACCGGTGGTGATCTACCCGGCTTCGGGCACCGGCGCGTGGGAGGCCGCACTGGTCAACACGCTCTCCCCCGGCGACCGGGTGTTGTGCTTCGAGACCGGCCACTTCGCCACCCTCTGGCAGGAGATGGCCCGCGCGCTCGGCCTGACCGTCGACGTCGTCCCCGGCGACTGGCGGCACGGCGCCGACCCCGGGCAACTCGCCCACGCGCTGGCCGCCGACCCGGCGCACACGATCAAGGCGGTCTGCGTGGTGCACAACGAGACCTCCACCGGGGTGACCAGCCGCATCCCCGAACTGCGCGACGCGCTGGACACGGCCGGCCACCCGGCCCTGCTCCTGGTCGACACCATCTCGTCGCTGGCCTCGATCGACTACCGGCACGACGAGTGGGGCGTCGACGTCACCGTGGCCGGCTCGCAGAAGGGCCTGATGTTGCCGCCCGGCCTGAGCTTCAACGCGATCAGCGACAAGGCCCTCGCCGCGGCGCAAAGCGCGCTGCTGCCGAGGTCGTTCTGGCACTGGGCGCCGATCCTGGCGGCGAACCGACGCGGCCACTTCCCGTACACCCCCGCCACCAACCTGCTCTTCGGCCTGGCCGAGGCACTGGCCATGCTCGACGCCGAGGGCCTGCCGAACGTGTTCGCCCGACACGCCCGGCACGCCGCGGCGACCCGGGCGGCGGTCCGCGGCTGGGGGCTCGAAGTGCTGTGCGCGGACGAGCGCGAGTACTCCGGATCGTTGACCGCCGTACTGCTCCCCGAGGGCCACGACGCGGACAAACTGCGCGAGGTGATCCTGGACCGGTTCGACCTGTCGCTCGGCTCGGGCCTGGGCCGGCTCGGCGGCAAGGTCTTCCGGATCGGCCACCTCGGCCACTTCAACGACGTGACCCTGGCGGGCACCCTGGCCGGCGTACAGATGGGCCTCGAACTGGCCGGCGTGCCGATCGACCCGGCCGGCCTGGGCGCCGCGCTGGACGTGCTGCGCCCACGCTGACCGCGCGGCCCGCGACGCGCGTACCGACCGCGACGACCAAGCCGCCCGCACCGACCGCGCCGCCCACCGCCACCGGCCGCCCCGTCCCCCCGGCACCTGGAGCCCGCACCCCATGACCGCGACCCACGAGCCCGCCGCCGGCCCAAAATCCCCCGCCGCCACCCGCGACCTCGAACAGCACCTCCGCCGGGATCTGGCCGGCGAAGTCGCCTTCGACGACTACACCCGCCACCTGTTCGCGAGCGACGCGAGCATGTACGAGATCCCACCGCTCGGCGTGGTCTTCCCCCGCGACGCGGACGACGTCCAGGCCGCGGTGGTGGCCGCGATCGAGCACGGGGTGTCCCTCCTGCCGCGCGGCGCCGGCACCAGTCTGGCCGGCCAGACCGTCGGCCCGGGGCTGATCCTGGACCTGTCCCGACACCTGAACCGGATCGTCGAGCTCGACCCCGACGCGCGCACCGCACTGGTCGAACCCGGCGTGGTGCAGGACCGGCTCAACCACGCCGCTGCGCCGCACGGCCTGATGTTCGGCCCGGACACCTCCACCGGCAATCGGGCCACCATCGGCGGCATGATCGGCAACAACTCGGCGGGCAGCGGCTCACTGCGCCACGGGATGACCATCGACCACATCCGCGAACTCGACGTCGTACTCTCCGACGCGAGCCGCACCCACCTGGCCCCGCTCACCGAGGCCGAGCGCCGCCGCCGGGCCGAGGCAACCACCCTGGACGGCCGGATCCACCGCGAACTCCCGCGCATCGTCGCGGCCAACGCGTCCGCGATCGCCGACGGCTTCCCGCAGTTCTGGCGCCGCGCCTGCGGCTACCGGCTCGACCGCCTGGCCGACCCGACGGACCCCGACGCCCCCTTCGACCCGGCCAAGTTCGTGGTCGGCTCGGAGGGCACCCTGGTCGTGGCCACCCGCGCGCTGGTCGACCTGGTCCCGCGCCCCACCCGTACGGTGATCGCGGTCGGCCACTTCACCTCCGTCGCCGCCGCCATCGAGGCCACCGAGGACGCGCTGGCCTGCGATCCGGCCGCGGTGGAGCTGATGGACCGGGTGATCCTGGACCTGTCCCGGCAACGCATCGAATACGCCTCGCTCGGCACGCTGCTCGAAGGCGCCCCCGAGGCCCTGCTGTTCGTCACCTTCAGCGGCGACGACGAGGCCGAACTGCGCGGCCGACTCCGGCGACTCGGCACCTTGTGGACCCGACACCGGCACGGCTACCACACCCTCCAGGCGATCACCCCCGGCGCACAGGGCGCACTGCTCAAGGTGCGCAAGGCGAGCCTGGGCCTGCTGATGGCCGCCGGCGAGGGCACCCGCCGCCCGCACGCCTTCGTCGAGGACACCGCGGTGCATCCGGTGCATCTGGCCGCCTACACCCGCCGGTTCAAGGAGGTGCTGGACCGGCACGGGCTGACCGCGGGCTTCTACGGCCACTGCTCCGTCGGTTGCCTGCACATCCGCCCGTTCGTCGACCTCGCCGATCCCGCGCAGGTGGTCACCATGCGGGCGGTCGCCGAGGAGATCAAGGATCTGGTCGCCGAGTACGGCGGGGTCAACTCCAGCGAGCACGGCGACGGGCTGGCCCGCAGCGAGTTCAACCGGCAGATCTTCGGCGACGAACTCTACGAGGCGATGCGCCGGGTCAAACGGCTGTTCGACCCCGACAACCGGATGAACCCGGGCAAGATCGTGGACGCGCCGTCGATGACCGACAACCTGCGCGACCGTGCCCCGCTGCCCGAAGTCGGCCCGCGTACCCGACTCGACTTCGAGGTGATCGGCGGGATGCGCGGCGCCGCCGACCGCTGCATGAACATCGGGCTGTGCCGAAAAACCGGCTCCGGCGCGATGTGCCCCTCCTATATGGCCACCCGAAACGAGGAGCACTCCACCCGAGGTCGAGCCAACGCACTCGTCAAGGCCCTCTCCGAGCCGGACCCCCACCGCGCCCTTGGCGACGAACGGCTGCACGAGATCCTCGACCTGTGCCTGATGTGCAAGGCCTGCAAGAGCGAATGCCCGCTCGGCGTGGACATCGCCACCCTCAAGGCGGAGACCCTCTCCCATCACCACGACCTGCACGGAATCCCGCTGCGCTCACGGGTGTTCGGCGCCATCCGACTGCTCAACCGGCTCGGCTCGGCGGGTGCCCCACTGACCAACCTGCCCGGCCGGATCGGCCCACTGCGCCGACTCCTGGAGCGCCGACTGGGCATCACCGCCGCCCGCCCCCTACCGGTCTTCGCCCGCGACAACCTGATCCGCTGGTTCGGCCGCCGCCCGCGCCGCACCACACCCGCACCCCTCGGCCAAGTCACCTTCCTGGCCGACTCGTTCACCACCTACACCGAGCCCGAGATCGGCCGGGCCGCCCTCGAACTGCTCGAACTCGCAGGCTGGCAGCCGCAGTTGGCAAGTTTCGGGTGTTGCGGCCGAGCCGCGCTGTCCAAGGGCCTGGTCGACGACGCCAAGGCCAAGGCCCTCGACCTCGCACACACCCTGGCCGCCGGCACCGAACCGAACACCCCGATCGTCGGCTGCGAACCCTCGTGCCTGCTGACCCTGAAAGCGGAACACGTGGCCATGCATCCGGACGATCCGCAGGTCCGCGAGGTCGCCGGTCGGGTGCGCCAAGTCGAGGAGTTGCTGGTCGAGGCGATCGACGCGGGGCACCTGCGACTGCGCGGCGACGCGTGGCCGGCCGGCCGCCGACTCCTCTATCAGGGCCACTGTCACCAGAAGGCCGAGGTCGGTACGGCCGCCACGATCGCGCTGCTGGGCCGCATCCCCGGCGCCGAGGTGGTCGAACTCGACGCGGGCTGCTGCGGAATGGCCGGCTCGTTCGGCTTCGAGGCCGAGCACTACGACGTATCGATGACCGTCGGCGGCGATCGGCTCTTCCCGGCCATCGCCGCCGAACCCGAGGACACCGTCCTGGTCGCCACGGGCGTGTCATGCCGACAGCAGATCCGACACGGCGGCGGGCGACGCGCATGGCATCCGGTCGAGCTGATCCGAGCCGCGCTCGACGAGCCGTCAGTCGCCGGAGGTTGATCCCTTGGCCTGGTCGAGCGACGCCCTGCCGATCAGCGCCAGCGGTACGGTCGCGCACTTCGTGGCCGAGGCCACCGTCATGGTCCGCACCCCGGTCCGCCCGGCGATGTCCAGGAGGCGGGCCGCGTCGCACAGATACGGCTCGGCGTGCGGCACGTCCCGGGCGCAGATCGTCGCGTCCACGAACGCGGGCAACCACGGGAGCCCGTCCTGCCCCTGGATGAACACCACCGACCCGGTGTCGTCGACCGGGACGACCACGCCGGCAGCAACGATCGCGGCCGGCAGCTCGGCGGGGTCGATCTCCTCGTCGGCGCGGTCGAGGATGGCGGCCAGGGTCGGGTTCGCGGCAGTCATACCGTGATCATATGGGCGCCGCCGCCCCCGCCCGCGCCGGCGCGGGGGCGGACCCGCCCCGCGCCCGGCGGCCCCGGGGCTACGCCTCGCGTCCGAGCGTGCGCAGATACGCCCGCCAGCCGCCGAACTCGGTGATCTCCTTGTGTCGACCCGATTCGAGCTCGCCGCGCCGCAGGATCATCGAGAAGCAAGCCGACCCGTCCACCAGCTTGATGATGCCGAATTCCAACTCGGCCGGCTCGGTGGGCAGCAGACCGTCCCGCAGCACCTCGTCCGCGACCTCGTAGACCTCGCCCTCGATCTGCGCGGCGCCGCCCGGGTCGGGCAGCAGACCCGGGCAGCGGTCGCCGATCGAGAAGAACCGGTATCCGGGCGCGGTGCGGGTCCGCGCGAGCAGCGGTGCGCCGTCGAGGTGGTGGTGGAACGGACCACCCTCCATCGCCTGGCCGTTGAGGAACATGCGTGCCATGTGCTTCTCCTGTCCGAGCCGTGCGGGGGTCGAGGAGTTTTCGAGGCGTGCGGTGCGCAGGCGCCGTGCGTGCGGAACGGCCGGGCCCGCCCGATTGCACGCGCCCCACGACCGCCGGGGTGGGCCCGGCCGTTCCGCGTCGGTGGGGGATGGACGAACGGCTCGACTCAGTCGAGGAGTTCACATCCCGGCAGGGTGAGGAAGTCGACGAACTCCTCGGCGAGGGCCACCTCGAGGAACAGCTCGCGCGCGTCCGTCCAGCGGCCCGCCTCGAAGTTGTCGTCGCCCAAGTCCTCGCGCAGCGCGCCCAGTTCCTCGACGACCAGGCGCCGGACCAGGTCCGAGGTGACCTTCTCGCCGGTGTCCGCGAGCAGCACGCCGTTGTTGATCCACTGCCACACCTGGGAGCGGGAGATCTCGGCGGTGGCCACGTCCTCCATCAGGCCGAACACGGCGACCGCGCCGTGGCCGCGCAACCACGCCTCCAGGTAGCGCAGCCCCACCCCGACCGCGCCGTGCAGCCCGGCGCGGGTCGGCGCGCCCTCCGCCGAGGCCACGTCGAGCAGCTGATCCGCCGTCACCTCGACCTCGTCGCGGGTACGTTCGAGCTGGTTCGGCCGATCGCCGAGCACCGCGTCGAACGCCTCGCGGCAGACCGGCACCAGGTCGGGGTGGGCCACCCAGGACCCGTCGAACCCGTCCCCGGCCTCGCGGTCCTTGTCCTCGCGCACCTTGGCCAGAGCCGCCGCGTTGGCCGCCGCGTCGCGCCGCGAGGGGATCACCGCGGCCATTCCGCCGATCGCGTGCGCGCCGCGCCGGTGACAGGTGCGCACCAGCAGTTCGGTGTACGCGCGCATGAACGGCGCGGTCATCGTCACCGCGTTGCGGTCCGGCAGGACGAACGCATCGCCCGCGTCCCGGAAGTTCTTCACGATGCTGAACAGGTAGTCCCACCGGCCCGCGTTCAACCCCGAGGCGTGCTCGCGCAGTTCGTGGAGGATCTCGTCCATCTCGAACGCGGCGGTGATCGTCTCGATCAGTACGGTGGCCCGAATCGTGCCGCGCGGGATGTCCAGCAGATCCTGCGCGTGCGCGAACACCTCGTTCCAGAGCCGGGCTTCGAGGTGGCTCTCCAGCTTGGGCAGGTAGAAGTACGGCCCGAGCCCCCGGTCGAGCAGCCGCGCCGCGTTGTGGAAGAAGTACAGCCCGAAGTCGACCAGCGCGCCGGCCGCGGGTGTCCCGTCGACCAGGATGTGCCGCTCGTCCAGGTGCCACCCGCGCGGGCGCATCACCACGGTGGCCAGTTCCTCGTCCGGACGCAGCCGATACGTCTTGCCCTCGGCGGTGGCGAAGTCGATCCGTCGGTCGTAGGCGTCGATCAGGTTGAGCTGGTGCGCGACCACGTTGTGCCAGGTGGGCGCGGAGGCGTCCTCGAAGTCGGCGAGCCAGATCCGCGCGCCGGAGTTGAGCGCGTTGATCGTCATCTTGCGGTCCGCCGGGCCGGTGATCTCCACCCGACGGTCGCGCAGCGCGGGCGGCGCCTCGGCGACGCGCCAGTCACCGGCGCGCACGTCGGCGGTCTCGGGCAGGAAGTCGAGCCGGCCGGTGCGGGCGATCTCCGCGCGCCGGGCCCGTCGGCGGGCGAGCAGTTCGTCGCGTCGACCGCCGAACCGGCGCTGGAGGCTCGCCACGAAGCGCAGCGCCTCGGTGGTGAGCACCTCGTCCGCACGCGGCACCGAGCCGCCGGACGCGGTGCCGTGCTTGACCACGATGGCCGGTGCACTCATGGGTGGCTCTCCTTCGCCCTCGACGTTCTTTTGTAGAGTGGACATTAGTTTCCGAGAAACGGAAGTTCAACAATGTGTTGAACAAATTCTTGACGGAGGATCGTCGGTGGCCGCAGAGAACCCGGGCAACAACGGCACGAGCGGCGGCGTCCAGTCCCTGGAACGTGCGTTCGACCTCCTCGAACTGCTCGCCGACGCCGGCGGAGTGCTCACGCTCAGCGAACTGGCCGCGCGTTCAGGATTGCCCATGCCCACCATCCACCGCCTGGTACGCACGCTCGTGTCGCTGGGATATCTGCGCCAGGACGCGTCGCGCCGCTACACCCTGGGCCCGAGGCTGATCCGCCTCGGCGAGACCGCCGGGCGCCTGCTCGGCAGTTGGGCCCGGCCGTATCTGGCCGAACTGATGGAGGCCACCGGCGAGAGCGCCAACCTCGCGGTCCTGGAGGCGGGCGAGGTGGTCTACGTCGGCCAGGTACCCAGCCGGCACTCGATGCGGATGTTCACCGAGGTCGGCCGGCGTGTACAGCCGCACTGCACCGCGGTCGGCAAGGTGCTGCTCGCCCAACTGCCCGAGGCCGATGCCGCGCGGGTCCTGGGCGGTCGCCCGCTGGCCTCACACACCGAGCACACCGTCACCGATCCGGCCGAGCTGCTCGCCCAGTTCCCCGGGATCCGGGCCCGGGGCTATGCGATCGACGACCAGGAACAGGAACTCGGCGTGCGCTGCGTCGCGGTCGTGGTACCCGGCGCGCCGACCGCGACCGCACTGTCGGTATCCGGGCCCGAGGGCCGGATACGGGCGATGGAGGAGGGCTGGATGACCACCAGGATGCAGGAGATCGCGACCCGCCTGGGCCGACGCCTGGGCGGCACCGAACCGGACCCGACCACGATCCCGGCGGACTGAACCCGGCGCGCGGGCCGCCGCGCGGTTGCCCCACCGCGCCGTCACTACGCTGGATGGATGACGACCTCACTGATCACAGGCGCCACCTCGGGGATCGGCGCCGCGTTCGCCCGGCGGCTCGCACACGAGGGGCACACGCTCGTCCTGGTCGCGCGCGACGGGGAGCGGTTGGCCGAATCCGCGCGCGAGTTGCGCACCGAGCACGGCGTGTCGGTGCAGGTGTTGGCCGCGGACCTGGCCGAGGACGAGGGCATCGCGGCCGTCGAGGCCCGGTTGGCCGATCGCGCCGCGCCGGTGGACGTACTGGTCAACAACGCCGGGTTCGGCAACCGGGGCGGCTTCCTGGACGCGTCCACCGCCGACGAGATCCGGATGCTCAAGGTGCACTGCGAGGCGGTGTTGCGGCTGACCGCCGCGGCGAGCGAGGCGATGCGCGAGCGTGGGCGCGGCTGGGTGATCAACGTCTCGTCCGTCGCGGCCTTCCTGCCGCGCGGCACGTACGGCGCGAGCAAGGCGTGGGTGGTCGGCTTCACCGAGGGCGTGGCGCGCGAACTCGCGGGCAGCGGTGTGCGGTTGATGGTGTTGTGTCCGGGCTTCGTGCGCACCGAGTTCCATCTGCGGGCCGGGATGGGCACGTCCAACATCCCCGGCTGGATGTGGCTGGACGCCGATCGGGTGGTCGCCGCGGCGATCCGCGACCTGGCGATCGGCAAGACGGTCAGCGTGCCGGACCTGCGCTACAAGGTGGTGGTCGGGCTGGCCAAGCTCACCCCGCGCGGCCTCTTCGGCTCGGTCTCCACCCGGACCGGCCGGGTCTACGGCCCGACCCGCCCGTAGGGGGTCCTCGAGCCCGGGCCCGAACACCGCCGCACACACCGAAGGCCCCACCGACACGTGGTCGATGGGGCCCTGCGGGCGCTTCCGGGCGGGGCGGGGTGACCGTCACGCCCCTCCCCCGGGCTTCCGCGAGGTTCGGGGTCGGCGTCCGAACGACGCCGGACCGTCAGCGCCGCGAGCGGCCCTTGGGCCGGTCGCTCTTGCCGCGCCGGGCGGCCTTGGTCGGGGGTTCGAGGGTGTCCGTGGACTCCGCTGCCGGAGCCGGTGCGGCGTGTGCGCGCTCGGCGTCGACGAGCAGCGAGTTCTTGTTCTGCAAATGCGGCTTCTGCTTCTGCTTGGCCATGGCCGTTCCTCCTGAGGAGAACCAATGGGCGGTCATCGTCCACTTTCACACCATTCGCCACGCTCCGCATGTCGAGCGCCACTTTGCGTTACCACAGAATTCGAATGGCCGACCGACATTCCTTCTACGATGCCTCAATGCTCCTCGACCAATCCGGGCGCCGGGCCCCCCACCGGCGCACCGCCCAACGGATCGGCGTCTGGCTCGCCGGCCTGGGCCTCGTGCTCGGCGGCGTGCAGTTCCTGACCGCCGCCCAGGTGCAGAACGACGCCCGGTCCACGTTCTCCAGTACCGCGCTGATGACCCCGCCGCCACCCCCGGCGGCGGCCGCGCATCCACCGCGACAGACGATCGAGACCCTGCGCGGCGGATCCGCGATCGACGGCCGCAGCTATATCCGTGCCCCGGGTGCCCGGTTCACCGTGTTCGCCCATCGGGGTGCGCCGACGATCGCCCCGGAGAACACGCTGCCCTCGGACGAGGCGGCCCGCCGGTCCGGCGCGGACTGGATCGAGAACGACGTACAACCCAGCCTGGACGGCGTCCCGCACATCATGCACGACGCCACGGTGGATCGAACCACCGACGGGAAGGGGCGGATTCGCGATCTGACCGCCGCCCACCTGGCCACCCTCGACGCGGGCAAGTGGTTCCAGCCGAAGTTCGCCGGCACCCATGTGATGACGCTTCGTCAACAACTCGAGGATCTGCGTACGCGCGGCGGGCGGCTGCTCCTGGAGATCAAGAATCCGCAGTCCCGCGAGGAGATCGCCCGGATCATCCAGGAGGTGCGGACCAATGCGATGACCGGGCGGGTGTTCGTGCAGAGCTTCGATCGCGAGTCGTTGCGGATCACCCGCGACCTGGCCCCGGAGCTGCCGCTGGGCCTGCTCACCGACGAGGCCGAGCCCGATCCGGTGGCGGCGGCCCGGGAGTTGCGGCTGACCTCGTACAACGCGTCCTACCACCTGCTGGCCCAACGCCCGGAACTGGTGGGCCGGTTGCACGCGGCCGGCATCGCGGTGATGGCCTGGACCCCGGACGACGCCCGCGACTGGTCCGCGTTGCACAACGCGGGGGTGGACGGGGTGATCACCAACCGCACCGCCGACCTGGTCGCCTGGAACAACCAGCACACCGGCAAGCCGGCCGGCGGCCCCTGACCGGCCGGCTTGCCGGCGCCCGACCGAACGGCCCGCGCCCGACCGGGGACGAATCCCCCCGGATCGGGCGCGGGCCGCGTCGTTCCCGGACCGACCACGGGAAACCCTTTACGCCGCCGGGGCAATGTGACATTTTACCGACGTGAGCGAACTCCGTCCCAGTGATGTCGTGGTCATCGGCGCAGGCGTCGTGGGTGCCGCGTGTGCCCACTTCGCCGCCCGCGCCGGGTTGTCGGTGACCGTGCTCGACCGCGGCCCGGTCGCGGGCGGCACCACCGGCGCGGGCGAGGGAAACCTGCTCGTGTCGGACAAGAATCCCGGTCCCGAACTCTCCCTGGCCCTGCTCTCGCTCCGATTGTGGGCGGAACTGGCCCAGGAACGCCAGGACTTCGAATACGAGGCCAAGGGCGGCCTGATCGTCGCCCGAACCCGGGCCGAGGCGGACGCGATGGCCGCCACCGCCGCCGCCCAGCGCGACTGCGGGGTCACCGTGCACGCGGTCGACGCCGCACGACTGCCCGACTACGAGCCGCACCTGGCCCGCGATCTGCTCGCCGGTACGCACTATCCGCAGGACGCCCAGGTGCAACCCGCGCTGGCCGCGGCCGCGTTGTTGCGCTCGGGCGTACGGCTGCACACCGGGGTGACCGTCACCGGGTTCCTGCGCGGGCCCGGCGATCGGGTGCTCGGCGTGCGCACCTCACACGGGGACCTCGCGGCCGGCGCGGTGGTCAACGCGGCCGGCACCTGGTCCGGGGCGCTGGCCGCGCTGGCCGGGGTGTCCCTGCCGATCCTGCCGCGTCGGGGCTTCGTCCTGGTCACCGAGCCGCTGCCGCCGATCGTGCGGCACAAGGTCTACGCGGCGGCCTACGCGGGGGACGTGGCGAGCGACGAGGCGGAACTGGCCTCCTCGGCGGTGGTCGAGGGCACTGTGGCGGGCAACATCCTGATCGGCGCGAGCCGCGAACGGGTGGGCTTCGACGGCGCGTTCCCGGTGCCGGTGCTGCGCCGGCTGGCCGCGCAGGCGATCGAGCTGTTCCCGGTTCTGGCCGGCGCCTCGGTACTGCGCACCTACCGGGGGTTTCGCCCGTACTGCCCGGACCACCTGCCGGTGGTCGGCCTGGACCCACGCGCCCCCGGCCTACTGCACGCGTGCGGCCACGAGGGCGCCGGCGTCGGCCTGGCCCCGGCGACCGGCCTGCTCATCGCCCAAGCCCTGACCGGCGACCTCCCGGAACTGGACCCGACCCCTTTCGCCCCGACCCGCTTCGCGGAGGTGAGCGCATGACGCCCGATCCCGGGCCAACCCCTCCCGGCGTGGTCGACGCCGGGCGGTTCACGATGAGTGTGGACGGGCGTCGGATACCCGTCGAACCCGGCCAGACCGTCGGTGCCGCGATGCTCGCCGCCGGGATCCGGTCCTGGCGGACCACCCGCTTCGCGGCCGAGCCGCGTGGGCTGTTCTGCGGCATCGGGGTGTGCTTCGACTGCCTGGTCACCCTCAACGGCACACCGTCGCTGCGCGCCTGTCAGGTGACCGCCCACCCCGACGACGAGGTGACCACGACATGACCCACGACCTGGTCGTGATCGGCGCCGGCCCGGCCGGGCTGACCGCCGCCGTCACCGCCGCCCGATTCGGCCTGCGGGTCGCCGTGCTGGACGCGGGCCCCCGGGCGGGCGGCCAGTATCACCGACACCGCGCGGGCCGCCCCCCGGCCTGGCCGCCGCTGGCCCGGCTGCACACCGTCGAGCACCTGGCCGAACACCGCGTCTGGGCGGTCGAGCGCGCCGCCGAGCACTTCGTGGTGCACGCCGTGGCGGGCGAGCGGGACACCACCCCGGTGACCGTGCGCGGCCGCCGGCTGCTCCTGGCCACCGGCGCCTACGACCGGCAACTGCCCTTCCCCGGCTGGGACATCCCCGGTGTATTCACCGCCGGCGGCGCCCAGGCCCTGCTCAAGGGCAACGGCGTCGCCCCCGGCCGGACCGCGATCGTGGCGGGCACCGGTCCGTTCCTGCTGCCGGTGGCCATCGGCCTCGCGGACGCGGGGGTACGGGTGCGGGCCGTCCTGGAGGCGTCCCGGCCCAGCCCGCGCGCCGCCGCACTGGCCCCGCACAGCCCGGCCCGGGTGGCCGAGGCCGCCCGCTACGCCGCCGCGCTGGCCCGGCGGCGGATCCCGTACCGCACCGGCCGGGCCGTCGTCGCCGCGCACGGCGATCGGGCCGGGCTGACCTCGGTCACCGTGGCCCGCCTCGACGCCGACTGGCGCCCGGTGCTCGGCACCTCGACCGAACTGGCCTGCGACACCCTCGCGGTCGGCTACGGCTTCACCCCACAGCTCGAACTGGCCGGCCAACTCGGCTGCGCGAACACCGCGGACGGCTTCGTCGCGGTCGACGCCCGCCAGGCCACCGACCGACCCGACCTGTACGCCGCCGGCGAGAGCACCGGCGTCGGCGGCGCGCAACTGGCCGAGGTCGAGGGCGAATTGGCCGGCTACGCGATCGCCGACCGGACCCCGCCGCGCGCCCTGTTGCGCCGCCGAGCCCGGCTCACCCGGTTCGCCGCCGGGCTGCGCGCGCTCTACCCGGTCCGGCCGGGCTGGCTGTCCTGGTCCGACGCGCGCACCGTGGTGTGCCGCTGCGAGGAGGTGCCGCGCGGCCGGATCGAGGACGCGGTCCGGCTCGGCGCCGACGATCCGCGCTCGATCAAGCTGCTCACCCGCGCGGGCATGGGCTGGTGTCAGGGCCGGATGTGCGCCGAGGCCACCGCCTGCGTACTGGCCGAGGCACTGGGCCGACCGGTCGCCGCCGGCGCGCCGACTCGCCCGATCGCATTGCCCGTTCGTCTCGGAGATCTAGCCCAAGGAGCCCCATGAGTCCCACCGATCCGGTAGGCCCGACGAGTTCGCCCGCACCGGCCGCGGCACCACCCGCCGCCCGCGCGCCGTGGCACGGCGTCGTGGTGGCCACCGCGTTGCCCCTGCGCGAGGACCTGTCGGTGGACTTCGACGCGTACGCCGAACACGTGCGTTGGCTCGTGGACTCGGGCTGCGACGGGGTGTGTCCGAACGGCTCGCTCGGCGAGTACCAGTCGCTCACCCCGGAGGAACGTGCCCGCGTGGTCCGGGTCGCGGTCGACGCGGTGGGCGGCGACCGGGTGTTGCCCGGCGTCGCGGCGTACGGCGCGGCCGAGTCGCTGCGTTGGGCCGAACAGGCCGCCGAGGCGGGCGCGTCGGCGGTGATGTTGCTGCCGCCCAACGGCTACCGCGCGGACACCCGCGCGGTGTTCGACCACTACCGCACGGTGGCCCGCGCCGGGCTGCCGATCGTCGCGTACAACAATCCGTTCGATACGAAGGTCGATCTGACCCCCCGGCTGCTCGCCGACCTGTACGACGAGGGCCTGGTGGTCGGCGTCAAGGAGTTCACCGGAGACGTGCGTCGGGCCTACGAGGTGGCCGAACTCGCCCCCGGCTTCGATGTGTTGATCGGCAGCGACGACGTCGCCCTGGAGTTCGGCCTGGCCGGCGCGGTCGGCTGGATCGCGGGCTACGCCAACGTCTTCCCGCGCGCGAGCGTCGAGTTGTACAACGCGGCCGTCGGCGGCGACCTGCGCGGGGTGTTGCCGCTCTACCGGCTGTTGCATCCGCTCCTTCGCCTCGACTCGCGCACCGAGTTCGTGCAGTCGATCAAGCTGTCGATGGACCTGGCCGGCCTGCGGGGCGGTCCCTGTCGCGCGCCACGGTTGCCGCTGGCGCCCGAACTCGAGGCAGTGGTACGGGAATCCACTCAAAAGGCACTCGCGGAGGGACTGGCCTGATGCGCTCTCGCAACGTCTTCCACGCGGTCGACTCGCACACCGAGGGAATGCCGACCCGGGTGATCACCGGCGGGGTCGGAGTGTTGCCCGGCGCCACGATGGCCGAGCGGCGCGTGCACTTCATGACACATCTGGACCACCTGCGCACGCTGTTGATGTACGAGCCGCGCGGGCACGGCGCGATGAGCGGGGCGATCCTGCAACCGCCGACCCGCCCGGACGCGGACTACGGCGTGTTGTTCATCGAGGTGTCCGGATGTCTGCCGATGTGCGGACACGGCACCATCGGGGTGGCCACCGTCCTGGTCGAGACCGGCATGGTCGAGGTGGTCGAACCGGTCACCACCGTGCGCCTGGACACCCCCGCCGGCCTGGTGGTCGCCGACGTCGAGGTACGCGACGGCGCGGCCCGCTCGGTGACGCTGCGCAATGTGGCGGCATACGCCCACGAGTTGGACGCCACGGTGGATGTGCCCGGACTCGGCGCGGTCACCTACGACATGGCCTACGGCGGCAACTTCTACGCGATCCTGCCGATCGAGAAGGTCGGCCTGCCGTTCGATCGGGCCCACGGACAGCGCATCCTGGAGACCGGTCTGGCCGTCATGGCCGCGATCAACGAGCAGGCCCGGCCGGTGCATCCGACCGATCCGGACATCGCGGGCTGCCACCACGTGCAGTTCCTCGCCCCGGGCTCGGACGCCGCGCTGTCCCGCAACGCGATGGCCATCCACCCCGGCTGGTTCGATCGTTCGCCGTGCGGGACCGGAACCAGCGCGCGGATCGCGCAACTTGCCGCGCGCGGTGAGTTGACGGAGGGTCAGGTGTTCGTCAACGAGTCGTTCATCGGCACCCGCTTCCGCGGCCGGATCGTGGACCGGACGGTGGTCGGCGGGTATCCGGGGGTGATTCCCGAGATCACCGGACGGGCCTGGATCACCGCGACCGCGCAGTATCTCCTGGACCCCGAGGATCCCTTCCCGGCCGGATTCCGGCTGTGAACGCGGCCGATCGGCCGGGGTGTTCGGCGCGGGTGCGCAGCTTCGCGCCCGGGCTCCCCGGCCGATCGGCACCCTCACTCCCCGTGGTCGTCCATACGCACAGTTTCGATCCGGTCCCCGCGGTGACTGACCGTCAGTAACATGGTGGGAGGAGGCACCATGGACACGGGACACGGAGCGCTCGCGCTGCCGTCCTTCGACGATCGACCGATCCTGCGGGATCGGGTGGCACGAGAGCTGCGCGCGGCGTTGATCGCGGGTGAAATGCGCCCGGGTGTGGTCTATTCCGCGCCCGCGCTGGCCGCGCAGTTCGGCGTGTCGCCGACGCCGGTTCGCGAGGCGATGCTCGACCTGGCCAACGAGGGGTTGGTCGAGGCCGTACGCAACAAGGGATTTCGGGTCACCGAGCTGTCCGACCGGGAGTTGGACGAGTTCACCGAGGTCCGCGCGCTGATCGAGGTTCCGGTGGTGGCCCGGCTCGCGGGCGTGGTCACCCCGGAACGGCTCGCGGCGCTGCGGCCGGTCGCCGAGGAGATCGTCGCGGCGGCCGAGGTGGGCGACCTGATCAGGTACGTGGAGGCGGATCGGCGCTTCCACCTGTCGCTGCTCGCGTTGGCGGGCAACGAGCATCTGGTCCGGGTGGTCGGCGACCTGCGCAAACGCTCGCGCCTGTACGGCCTGTCCCGACTCGCGCGGAACGGGCGGCTGAGCGCGTCCGCCGCCGAGCACCTCGAACTCCTGGACGCGCTCGCCACCGGCGACCCGGCCCGGGCCGAGCAGGTGATGGCCCGTCACATCGGCCACGTACGCGGCCTGTGGGCGGCGCCGGAACAGCCGGGGTGACCGCCGGCCCGGGTGACCGGGACCGGCCCGCCCCCGATCCCGGGTGGGGATCGGGGGCGCGGTCGCGGGTGGCTCAGAGCTTGCCGGCGACCATGTCCATCAGGCGGTCCAGGACCGCGCCGCCCGAGGCGTTGGAGCCGTCGTGCTCCCACTCGTTGGTGACCCACGCGCGCACGTTGGCCACCTCGCGCGCGGTCTCCAGGGACAGGTCCGCGTCCACGTACATGTCGTCGAAGTAGACCGCCGCGGCGACCGGGACCGGGTTGCTCCGCAGCCGTTCCACGTCGTACAGCACCGGCCAGTCGTCGTGCCGCGCGAGCAGGTCGGCGGCCTCGCGGAACGGGCGCAGCGAGGCGAACTCCTCGAACATCCAGGAGTACATCATCTCGCCGGTGAACAGCAGCGGATCCGCACTCTCCGCGAACTCGGGCAGCCCGGCCCGCACCTTCTCCGCGGCCCACCCGGTGGCGACCTTGCCCTGCGCGTAGATCGGCTCCTGGAGCACCGCCCACAGGGGGTTGTCGGTCAGCGCGGTGGCGTGCATCACGGCGGTGCGGAAGGTGTCCGAGACGTGGTCGCCGTCCCACGCGTGGTCCAGCATCCAGTGCACCCGCTCGTAGCCGTCGCCCATGCCGAAGCAGGTGCCGAGGAACTGGAGCCGGCGGACGGTGAGTCGGTCGCCGTCGGGCAGTCGGACATCGTTGGCGGCCAGATGATCCGCGAGCAGCCGAATCCGCTCGACGTCGTCGGGGTAGCGCGCGTAGTACTCGGCGTTCTTGTCCCGCACCCGGGGGTAGGTGCGGTGGTAGACGTCCTCGGCGGTGACGTCGAGGCCGATCAGCCCGCCGGTGACGTAACAGGACTTGAGCCCCTCGGGCGCCTGGGAGAGATAGGCCAGCGTGATGAAGCCGCCATAGCTCTGCCCGAGCGTCTCCCACGGCTCGTCACCACACAGCTGACGGCGAATCAGCTCGGCATCGGCGACGATCGAGTCCGCGCGCATGTGGCGGAGCAGCTCGGCGAGTTCCTCGGGCGCGGTGGCCGCCGCCAGGCGCGGGGTGATCGGCGTGCTGCGCCCGGTGCCGCGCTGGTCCAGGAGCAGTACGCGGTGGGTACGCAGGGCGCGCTGCAGCCAGCCGGTGGCCCGGTTCGGCCGCGGCGACTCCCCGCCCGGTCCGCCCTGGAGGAAGCACAACCACGGCCGGTCCTGGTCCCGCGCGGTGGGATCGACCACCTCACGCGCGAAGACCTCGATCGTCGGCCCGTCGGGCCGCGAGTAATCGAGCGGAACGACGAAGGTGTGATCGGTGAGCGCCATCCCCGGGATCCGGGTGGTGCGGGTCATGCGGTTTCCTCCTCGGCGAGATTCTGTGTCGTGTGACATTTCACAGGACGAACAGGCCAACTGTCTCGCTTCCCGGGGAGGGAATCGAGGGCGTGGGCGGTCGACTTCACGGGGGCGTGTGGGTTTTGGGATGGTATGGGTCGGTTGGTCCGGGCGGGAGAGAGGGGTGGGGACGGCTCGGGGATGTGACTGCTCCGTGATTCGGCGCGCGGGAGGCCGGCCGGTCGGTCGGGGCCGGTCGAGGTGACCTGCGTCGGGGGCGTCGGGAGCATCGGGGGCGCGCTGATCGCGGTCGCCTCGATCCGAACCGGCGTCGTGCCGGGCTCGCGCCGTGCCAGGCTCGCGTCGTGCCGGGCCTGCGCCGTTCCGGGCTCGCGTCGTTCCGCGCCCGCGCCGCTCCGCTCGCGTCGTACCAGGCCCGCACCGCTCCGGGCCCGCGCCGCGCCCGGCCGGCGTCGCTCCCGGCCGGCGGCTCGGTCCGGACCATGTCGACGGCGAGGCGGAATCGTGCTCGGGGACGACTCTTTCGGCTCTTCCCGCGTGCGGCTCGGTACGGCATTGTCGGGGGTTCCCGTGGCCGTGCGGTTCGGTCCCGGTTCGTTGCGGCGGCCGGCGGCCGGCCGGCGGATCCCATTCGGCGAAAGGTGGCAGTCGTGGCCGATGGCCCCCGCTCCGCCGGCGACTCTCCCGCCGGCCCGGCCGACCCCGGCCCGCCCGATGGCGGTGCATCCGACGGCCGTCCACCCGATGCCGGTGTGCCCGACGCCGGCCCCCGCGACGCCGACCCGCCCGGCCCCGGTCCGGCCCCCGCCGGGCCCGCTCCCGCCGGTGCCTATGCCGCC
The DNA here is from genome assembly GCF_049739465.1 of Embleya sp. AB8. NCBI lineage: Bacteria > Bacillati > Actinomycetota > Actinomycetes > Kitasatosporales > Streptomycetaceae > Embleya > Embleya sp. AB8. The sequence continues at coordinate 162,294 of NZ_JBMHHY010000013.1, read as the reverse complement.
TTTCAGGACTCGATCTATCTGGACGGGCTGCTGACCGGGGCGACTCCCGCCTACCCCACGGACGCGACCGCACTCGAGGCGGCGGCCGGTGAGCGGCTCGAACCGGGGCCGCGTGGCTACGTGTTGGGCGGCGCGGGCGGCGGGGCGACCATGCGGGCCAACCGCGAGGCGTTCGAGCGGCGGCGGATCGTCCCGCGCATGTTGCGCGACGTCGGCACCCGCGACCTGTCCTGCTCCGTACTCGGCGCCGAGTTGCCCGCCCCGCTGCTGCTCGGGCCGATCGGCGTGCAGTCCATCGTGCACCCCGAGGGCGAGTTGGCCACCGCCCGGGCCGCGGCCGAGTCGGGCCTGCCGATGGTGTTGAGTACGGCGTCGTCCTACCCCCTGGAGGAGGTCGCCGCCGCGTCCGGCGCCGGCACCCGCTGGTTCCAGCTCTACTGGCCGCGCGACGACGATGTGACGATCAGCCTGCTCGCCCGGGCCCGGGCGGCGGGCTACACCGCACTCGTGGTCACCCTGGACACCTGGTACCTGGGTTGGCGACCGAGCGACCTGGACCTGGCGTACCTGCCCTTCCTCCGGCACATCGGCATCGCCAACTACCTGAGCGATCCGGCCTTCCTGGCCGGCCTGAGCAGGCCGGTCGCGGCCGATCCGACGGCCGCGCTGGTGCACTGGGCCGCGATGTTCGCCGACCCCACCAAGACCTGGAGCGACCTGGCGTTCCTGCGCGAGAACTGGATCGGCCCGATCGTCGTCAAGGGTGTACTGCACCCCGACGACGCCCGCCGCGCCCGCGACGCCGGGCTCGACGGCGTCGTGGTGAGCAACCACGGCGGTCGCCAACTCGACGGCGCGGTGGCCGCGTTGGACGCGCTGCCCGCCGTGGTCGCGGCGGTCGGCGCGGAGCTGACGGTGCTCTTCGACAGCGGCGTACGCACCGGCGCCGACCTGCTCAAGGCACTCGCTCTCGGCGCCCGCGCGGTCCTCCTCGGCCGCCCGTACGTGTACGGCCTGGCCCTGGGCGGCGAGGCCGGCGTCCGGCACGTACTGCGGTGTCTGCTGGCCGAGTTCGACCTGTCCATGGCGCTGTCCGGACACACCCGGCCGACCGAGTTGCAGGCTTCCCTCCTCACCCCCTGACCGCGGCGCGGCCCACGCATCAGCCCGAATGCCCGGGCGAAATAGCCGGATTTGCCGGTCCTCTTCGGATACCCTCCGCATGATCCCGTCCGGAACGAGAGGACCAACCCCGTGAGCGACCCCGCGCGCCCCGCCGCCGGACCGCATGCCATCCTCCGGCGGATGACCTCGCGCGACACCGACGAGGCGCATCGCGCGTCCACGCCGTTGGAGCTGTTCTTCGACCTGACCTTCGTGGTCGCCGTCGCGCAGGCCGGCCGCCGACTGGTGCACTCGCTGGCCGAGGGGCATCCCGGGCACGGGCTCGTCGGATACCTGCTGGTGTTCTTCGCGATCTGGTGGGCGTGGGTCAACTTCACCTGGTTCGCCTCCGCGTACGACTGCGACGACCCGCTGTACCGGGTGGCCACCCTCGTCCAGATCACCGGCGTCCTGGTGCTCGCCGCCGGAGTGCCGCGCGCGTTCGACAACAACGATTACACGGTCGGCATCGTCGGCTACCTGATCATGCGCGTGGCGCTGACCTTCCAGTGGCTGCGCGCGGCCCACGACGACCTCGACCCGGCGGCCCGGCGCACCGCGCGACGCTACGCGTGCGGTCTGGTGTTGGTACAACTCGGCTGGGTGCTGCTGCTCGTACTCCCGCACGCCGCCTGGAAGTGGGGCGTCGCACCGCTGGCCATCGCCGAACTGGCGGTCCCCGCGATCGCCGAACGGGATCACCAGACCACGTGGCATCCGCATCACATCGCCGAACGTTACGGGTTGTTCACCATCATCATGCTCGGGGAGAGCGTGTCCGCCGCGACCGTCGCGATCCAGACCGCGATCGACGACGCGGCCGCACTGGACAAGTTGCTGCCGATCGCCGCCGGCGGGTTGTTGATCGTGTTCGCCGCCTACTGGATCTACTTCGCGGTGCCCATCCACGACTACCTCATCGGCAGTCGGCAGGCCTTTCTGTGGGGCTACGGCCACTACGCGATCTTCGCCTCCGCGGCGGCGGTCGGCGCCGGATTGGAGGTGAGCGTCGAACAGGCCGTGGGCCAGGCGCACATCTCCCGATTCGCCGCGGACGCGAGCGTCACGGTACCCGCCGCGCTGTTCCTGCTCGCCACCTGGACGCTGCACTCGCGCCACCACAAGCGTGGCCCGGCCCAGCAGGCGCTGCTGCCGACATCGGCCGCGCTGATCCTGCTCTGCACCTTCCTGGGCGCCGCGGCGGTACCGGTGGCCGGTGTCGTGGCGGCCCTGACGGTGGCGGTGGGGATCGTACTGGCCGCCCGGCAGGGCGAGGGCGACGTCCGGCCGAACGTGGGGCGGCGGTCCGGAACCGAGGGCTGAGCGGCGCGAGGGCAGGGAGGCGAGCGGTGAGCAACGACTAACCCGCCGTCAGGCGCCCTGCGGTGCCCGGTGGTTCGGGCGGCAGGAGCGGGCCGCCGGACCACTGCTGGAAGATCAACATGGTGTGCACCTGGGTGACCTCCGTGCGGGCCGTGAAGCCGTCCACGACCAGCCGTTGCAGTCCGGTCGCGTCGGCGACCGCGACATGTACGAGGAAGTCGTCGGGACCGGCGAGGTGGTAGAGCGCGCGGGTCTCCGGGAGTTTGAGTACGTGTCCCACGAACGGGTTGAGCACCACCCGGTGATGCGGCCGGACCCGTACCGCGAGCATCGCCTGCAACGGCCGGCCGAGCGCCGCCGCGTCCACGACCACCGTCGAGCCCTTCACCACCCCGGCCGAGCGCAGCCGGGCGACCCGATCCAGGCAGGTCGAGGGCGCTATGCCGACCTCGGCCGCGAGCGCCTTGTTGCTGATCCGGGCATCGTTCTGGAGCGAGCGAAGGATACCGAGATCGATCGGATCGAGGGCGATGGATTGGCTCATCGGGCGATGATAATTCGGCGTCGCGGCACATTCTCCGGCGGTCCGCGCAGGATGACGGCCATGGACCTCCATCTGCACCCGGATCCGCCCGCCTACCCCGCCTCGGCCCGCCCGCACAGTTTCGAGACCCGTGCGGTACACGCGGGCCGCGACGACCTCGCCGCCCTCGGTACGCACGCCGTGCCGATCGACCTGTCCACCACGTACCCGCTGCCGGACCTGCCCGCCGCCGCGCTCGCCCTGGACGCGTACGCGGAGGGCGAACTGCCCGACGGCTCACCGATCTACGGCCGACTGACCAATCCGACCGTGCGCCGCTTCGAGGACGCGCTGGCCGAGCTGGAGGGCTGCGCCGCCGCGGTCGCCTTCGCCAGCGGGATGGCGGCGGTGACCGCATGCCTGCTGGCCGCCGCCGCGCGCGGGCGACGCCATGTGGTCGCGGTACGGCCGCTGTACGGCACCACCGACCACCTGCTGGCCGGCGGGCTGCTGGGCACCGAGGTCACCTGGGTCGAACCGGACGGCGTGGCCCGGGCGTTGCGGCCGGACACCGGTCTGGTGATGGTGGAGACCCCGGCCAATCCGACGCTGGCCGAGCTGGACCTGGCCGACCTCGCGGCGCAGGCGGGCGACGTACCGCTGCTCGTGGACAACACGTTCGCCACGCCGGTGCTGCAACAACCCGCGAGGGCGGGGGCGCGGATGGTGCTGCACAGCGCGACCAAGTTCCTCGGCGGACACGGTGACGTGATGGGCGGCGTGGTCGCGTGCGACGAGGAATCGGCCAAGCTGCTGCGGCAGATCCGCTTTGCCACGGGCGCCCTGCTGCATCCGCTGGCGGGCTACCTGCTGCTGCGCGGCCTGGCCACCCTGCCGATCCGGGTCGCCAAGGCCTCCGCGTCCGCCGCGATCCTGGCCGAACGACTGGCCGCCCACCCGGCGGTCGAGCGGGTGCACTACCCGAGCATCGGCGGTGCCCTGGTGGCCTTCGAACCGGCCGGCGACCCGATGGCGCTGGTCGGCGCGCTGCGCCTGATCATCCCGGCGGTCAGCCTGGGCGGCATCGACACCCTGATCCAGCACCCGGCCTCGTTGACCCACCGCGTCATCGACGACGCGGCCCGGGAGGAGGGGGCGATCGGCGCGCGGCTGCTGCGGCTTTCGGTCGGGTTGGAGCATGTGGAGGACCTTTGGCGGGATTTGGCGGTGGGGTTGGCTCGGGGGGCGGAGGCGTCTTCTCCGGGGGCTTCCGCATCGGCGGGCCCGGCCGCGGCGGGCCCCGCTGCGGAGGACCCGGCTGCGGAGGACCCGACTGCGGAGGACCAGGCCCCGAGCGCCCTCGTGTCGATGCCTCCTCAGGGGCAGGTGTCGGAGCACGCCTGACCGGTCAGCCGACGTGGCCGCGGATGACTTCCTCGGCCAATCGGACACACGTGGGCGCGAGTTCGGCCTCTACGGCGGCGTTGCGCTCGGCATCGAGGCGGACGCTGCCCGGATATTGCTCGTCGTCGCCCAGCACACGCCGGCGCAGGTGGGTCGGCGGATGCCTACTGTCCACGCCGTGTCCGCGCAACACGCTCACCCGACGCAGGCGTTCGTACTCCCGCTCCGGAATGGCCTCGGCATGCGTCGCGAGGTTCGTCCACAGCTCCGCCCCGACCCGGTCGCGCGGCGCCGCCCGGCCCACCCGAGTGTTCGCCGCGACGACCTGTCGACGCAACTCGCCCGCGACGGACGAGCCGATCAGCAGACGATCCATCAGTTCGACGGCGGCCACGCTGGAACCGACCCGCGCGGCGGACCGATCGGCGAGGTATTCGGCATGCTGCGCGGCGCCGATCGTCACGTGGTCGAGCAGCACCAGCACTCCGTACACGGCCCATCTCGGCCCGAAGGCGAGCAGGTCGACCAGCCGCGCGCCCAAGCCCGGGCGCGGCGTCGGGGCGAGCAGGTAGTACCAGACGCGCAGCGAGTGCAGCGCGTTCCCGACGATGATGCCGTGTCGGTCGTCGCCGTGCGCGTAGTGCCCGAGTTCGTGGCCGAGCAGGGCAACCCGCTGCTGCGGTGTGGCGACCTGCCAGACCCCCAGACCCAGCCGGAGCATTCGCCGCTGTCGCAGGCCGTACCTGGTCACGCTCGCATTGAACTCGGCGTCGAACACGACGACATGCACTCCGCTGGTGCCCACGGCCGCCGCGATCTCGTCGATCACCGCGAACAGGGTTGGGGCATCGGCTCGTTCGAGCGTGGGGACGCCCCTGGGACGGCTGAGCAGTCGTGGTCGAAGGACGCAGGCCATGGCCAACAGCAGGACGCCGAGGACCGGTCCGAGGAACGTGCCCCAGCCGAGTACCAGGAGCAGCACCCCGCCGACGAGGAGCGCGACGGTGACGCCGTGCACGAGCAGGGCCAGGCCGTACGCGAGCGCCCGGTACGAACTCCGGGGCGGCCGGCCGGTGGCACCGGACCCGACCTCGATGAGCAGTTGCTCGCCGTAGCGATGTACGAGCCGCCGGCGCAGGGCGTCGATCCGCCCGGGCGCGGGTTCCGGCGCGCCGCCGGGGTCCACGTTCCAGTCGCACCGGGCACACCACGTCACGAACCGCGACTCCACCGGAACGCGCGCCCCACACTGCGGGCACTCCTCGAACTGCTCGGCTCCGTCCATGCGAAGATCCACGCTTCCTCCCCCGGCGACCCGTCCCCTGGGACCGCCTCGAACCAACCGGCGTGGAACGGCCGGCCAGGCAGGTTAGCGCTGGGCACCGAATGGATTGTTGCCCGGTGCCGGGCCGCACCGTGGTGACGGATCTCGGCGGCCCGGAACATCGTGGGGATTCCCCGCAGTTGGCCCGACTTCGTGCGGGTAGCGTCCCGAACAGGCCCAATCGGCCGAGCCGAGCGGTGTTCGGCGCCGCCTCCGGAAGGTGACGCGTCATGTTCGAGCACGCAGTCCGACCGAATCACCCGGCCGGCCCGCCACTTCGGGCCACCACCGACCGAATCGCCCGCCGGCTCGTCCGTCCATTGGCCCACCGATTCGCCCACCGGCGGGCCGCGTCGGCGCCCGCCGCGGTCGTCCTGACCGCGTTCGCGGTACTGGCCTCGTGTACCTCCACCCATCAGCCGAAACCCGGGCCCACCGCCGCGCCGAGCGCCCCCACCCCAACCGCGGCCGCCGCCGGCCCGTGCGGGAACCCGATCGCGAGCCTGCGTCCGCTGCCGGGGCCGCCGCGCGCCGCCGACTACCCGACCGACGGCTCGCTCGCCCGCATCCTGCAGAGGGGATACCTGACCGTCGGAATCGACCAGAGCACCTACCCGTTCGGCTACGCCGACGTGGCCGACCACAACCGGCTCAAGGGCTTCGACGTCGATCTCGCCCGGGAGATCGCCGCCGACCTGTTCGGCAGTGGCGACGCCGGCAGGCTGCGCTTTCGCGTACTGACGAACAACATCCGCGAACGGGAGGTGGCGGACGGCAAGGTGGACCTCGTGGCCAAGTCGGTCACCGTCAACTGCGGACGCCGGGCGCTGGTCGACTTCAGCTCGGTCTACTACGAGGCGGGACAGCGCGTCCTGGTCGTCCGGGACAGCCCGGCCGCCGCGGCCGACCACACCAAGGGCCTGGCCGGCCTGCCGATGGGTACCCGCCTCTGCACCGTGGGCAATACCACCGCCGCCGGCGCGGTACACGCGACGCCTACCCTGATCGCCGTCGCGGGCGACAGCTGGACGGACTGCCTGGTCCGCATCCAACAGGGCGAAGCCGACGGGGCGGTGGGCGACGACGCGATCATGGCCGGCCTCCAGACCCAGGACCGCCTCGTCCAGGTGGTCGGCCCCAGACTCTCCGAGGAGCCCTACGGCCTGGCGATCGCCAAGTCCAACCCCGACCTGGTCCGCTTCGTCAACGCCTGCCTGGAGCGCATCCGCCACGACGGAACCTGGACGAAGTTGTACGACACCTACTTGGCCCACATCCTCCCCGACACGGAAGCGGCCACGGCGCCGGAGGCGGTCTACCAGGACTGAGCGGTGCATTGGGGTGCTGTGCGATCCCGGAGCCGACCACTTCGGACGCCCGCCCGCGCCGACTCCGCGCCCACCCCGAATCCGGCTTCTCCGCGATCACCGCAGCGGCAGCTCGGCCCGGCTCACCGCGAGCGTCCGGCGGGCCAACTCACCGAGCACACACAGTTCTTGGCCCGGCAGCGCGGTCCTGACCCGAGTCGCCGCCAGGGACGGCCAGCCCGCCTCGGCACCGTGCCGAATCCCGGCAATCGAACCGGCCACCGGCGCGGTCGCCCGGATGTCCCAACCACCGCGCACCGTCAGGCCGATCTGCCGGCAGGGATCGCCATCGCCCCACAGCAGTCCGGCGACGATCAGGCACGCGTTCCCCACCGCGCCGCGCAGCCGCGCGTCCGTGCCGTGGCATCGATGCACCTCGGCCGCCGCCTGCTCCCAGGTCCGCCCTCGCGCGTACGCCACCAAAACATCCTGAACCGCCCGCGACAACCGCGAACCGACCGGGATATGCCGCAACGACACCCCGACCAGCTGCGCGGCATCCCGTGCGGAGAACGCCGCCGCCGCGAGCGCCGCACTCCACATCGCCGCGTACATCCCGTCCCCGGCGTGCGACACGACGGCGTCCTTACGCGCCAACCGAGCCGCTCGCCTGGGATCCCCCGGAGCCACGTACCCGTACAGGTCCCCCCGCACCATCGCCTCATCCGTACCGCCGAGCACCTCCGCGCCGGCGGCCGTCGCAGGCGGCAACGCCCCGTCGAGCAGGCGGAGATACGCGGCCTGCTCGGCGTCGCGCGAACGCAGGAACGGCAGGGTACGCAACCACATCTCCCCGACCTGCGCACTCGTAAAGCCCGGCCCGTACAACTCCAAGACGCGCAGGCTCAACACCGCCCGATCCACCGCGTCACTGCGATCCTCCGAACCGGCGCCGGCCGGCCGGCCCGCCTCATCCGGAATCCGGGCCGCCTCGTACGCCCCAAGGCACCGCCCGATCCAGCCCCCGTGAATCCGATCGAACAACGCGGCGCCGGGCGGCGGCGGATCAATGTCCCCGGCCACGGGAAGCAGGTCATCCACAAGCCGCAGGGCCGGGGCCGCGTCCGCGTCGGCCCGCACCCGACCTCGTCCATCGACGGGCCCGCTTTCGGGCACCCCACGCACCCCGGGCGCCTCCGGCGCCTCCGGTACCCCCGCCAGCTGCGGCTGCTCCGCGTCGTACCGCACGTGGTCCTCCCCCGGCCGAATGGGCAGGCCGGTACCGACCGGCGGGCGACGCTGCCCGGGACGTCGACGGGCCCGACATCCGGGGTCGATCGCGACTCCGGGTGACGCAGCCCGCTCGTACCGCATCATGCGCCGACCGGTTCGGGAAACGCCAGATGTCCGGCGCAGGGGATTCACCCGAAATGTGACGCACTATCACATGCCCTGCGCAGGCTGCGAAACTGCCCCGGCACAGGCCATTGGCAAGGCTTGACGAAGTTCAGACGCGACCCGCTGAAATTCGTCACGACCCAGGGGGTTCGCAAGCGCCGCGAATCGCGTACCTTATCGGCCATGACCTCGGCTCGCGCCTATGACGGCGGCATCTACTCGCCGTATTCGGAGACCCCGATCTACGACCGGCTGGTGGCCGAACGGGGCCGGCCGGAGATCGGCCCCTTCAACGTCCCCCTCCCGGACTTCGCCATGCACCCGCTGTTCGGCGAACGACCGGCGCTCCCCGCCCTCCCGGCGCTGCCCTCGTCGTACTCGCCGCCGGCTCCGGCGTACGGAGCCACGCACGGTTCGTCGGCCCCCGGCTACGGCTACAACACGCCGGCCCCGATGCCCGCGCTGCCCGCCCCGCTGCCGGTCCCCGCGCAGTACGGCGGCGCTCCGCAGTACGGCGCGGCGCAGTACAACAACGCGCACATGTCGGGTTACGCGTCGATGGCCCCGGCCGCGCCGCAGGCTCCGCAGCCGACCGTGCACCAGGCACCGCAGCCCGGCGCCGGGCAGTACGCCGCGCAGTACGTACAGCCGCCGCAGGTGCCCGCGCCGCGGGTGCCCAACATGGGCGAACCGGGTCAGTTCCCGCCCCGCTACTGATCCCCGCCGCCCGCGCGCAGGCCGAGTACCGAGTCGCTCCACCCGTACGTCCCGCGCAACCGTCCCGAGCCGGGCGGTTCGCGGCCGATCCCCCGTCGGCCTCCCCGGACCGACGTGAAACAGTGAACCCATGCACCACCTCGCCTCCTTGCACGTGTACCCGATCAAGTCCGCACGCGGTATCGACCTCTCCGAGGCCGTGGTCGAGCCGTGGGGTCTTGCCGGGGACCGGCGTTGGATGCTCGTGGATGCCACCGGACGGTTCGTCAGCCAGCGGAAGCACCCCCGACTCGCGACCGTGACGGTACGTCAGGAGGCGGCCGGCCGGCTGGCCGTGTCCGCGCCCTCGATGGGCACATTGTGGATCGAGCCGCCCGCCGAGGTCCGGCTCGTTCCGGTGACCGTGTGGAACGACGACGTCAAGGCCGCCCTCGGGCCCGACGACGCGCACGCGTGGTTCGGGGAACTGTTGGGCCTCGACGTGCAATTGGTCCATCTCGACGATCCGACCCGGCGAGTGCCCGACCAGCGGTTCGCGAACTCGTCCGATCGGGTGAGTTTTGCGGACGGGTTTCCGCTGCTGCTGACGACGACGGGTTCACTCGAAGCGTTGAACGCCGTCATCGATTCGCCGTTGCCGATGAACCGATTCCGGCCCAATGTCGTCGTGGCCGGGCCGGAGGGGTGGGCCGAGGATCGTTGGCGCCGGGTTCGGATCGGCGACGTCGTCTTCCGTGTGGCCAAGCCGTGTTCGCGCTGCGTGATCACCACGACCGACCAACTCACCGGCGAACGCGGCCCCGAGCCGCTCAGGGCACTCGGCAAGCATCGCCGGTTCGGCAAGAACCTGGTGTTCGGCCAGAACCTGATCCCCGAACTGCCGGGGCGCACGACCGGGGCGCTGCGGGTGGGCGATGCCTTCGAGGTCCTCGACGGCGGCTGAGGGGCCGGTCGGCCGAGGGCCCGGCTGGTGGCTCGGCCGGTGGCTCGGCTGACGGCTCGGCTGATGGCCCGGGATCGCGGCTGGCCGATTTCGGTGCCTGGCTGGTCGGGGGGTGGCCGACGGTGCCTGGCCGGTCGGGGGCTTGGCTGGTCGGGGGGTGGTCGCCGGTGCTTGGCCGGTTGGGGGCTTGGCCGGTCGGGGGCCGGTCGGGGTGGTGCCGCGCACGCGGCCGGGCCCACTTGGCGCAGGGGTGTCACCCACGTGAGTGACACCGTCCGCGCGCCCCGACGCCACGCCCTCGTCCGCCCGACACGCTGATGCCCCCACTACCTCGGACCGTCCGGCACGTCCCTGCCGGGTGAGGGGACACGACGCCATGGCCACCGTCACGTTCGACCGGGCCACCCGCCGGTACACCAAGGGCGACAACCCCGCCGTCGACCAGCTCTCGCTGGACATCGGCGACGGCGAATTCCTGGTCCTGGTGGGCCCGTCCGGCTCCGGCAAGAGCACCGCTCTCCGGATGCTCGCGGGCCTGGAGGACGTGGACTCGGGCACGATCCGCATCGGCGACCGCGATGTCACCAACCTCGAACCCAAAGAGCGCGACATCGCGATGGTGTTCCAGAACTACGCGCTCTACCCGCACATGACGGTGGCCGAGAACATGGCCTTCGCGCTCAAGATCGCACACCAGTCGAAGGACGAGATCGCCCGCCGGGTCACCGAGGCCGCGAAGATCCTCGACCTCACCGAGTACCTCGACCGCAAGCCGAAGGCCCTGTCCGGCGGCCAGCGCCAACGCGTCGCGATGGGCCGCGCGATCGTCCGCGAGCCGCGGGTCTTCCTGATGGACGAGCCGCTGTCCAACCTCGACGCCAAGCTCCGCGTCCAGACCCGCATCCAAATCGCGGGCCTACAGCGGCGGTTGGGTACCACCACGGTCTACGTGACGCACGATCAGGTCGAGGCGATGACGATGGGCGACCGCGTCGCCGTACTCAAGGACGGCATCCTCCAGCAGGTCGCCACGCCGCGCCAAATGTACGAGCGCCCGATCAACGTGTTCGTCGCCGGCTTCATCGGCTCACCCTCGATGAACCTGATCGACACCGAACCGACGGAGGACGGCATCCGGTTCGGCGACGCCCTGATCCCGCTCACCCGCGAGGCGCACGCCACCGCCCGCGCCGAACACGCCGACCACATCACGGTGGGCATCCGCCCCGAACACCTCGAGGTCACCTCCGGCACCGGGGCTCGGGGTCTGCCGATCACGGTGGACGTGGTCGAGGAACTCGGCTCCGACGCCTACGTGTACGGCACGGCGGAGGTCGCCGGCAACCCGACCACCCTGGTCGTCCGCGTACCCGGCGACCGCGTCCCGCACAAGGGCGAAACCCTCCACCTGACCCCGCGTACCGACGAGATCCACAAATTCTCGAAGTCCACCGGCGAACGCCTCACCGACTGAGGCCCCACCCAGGCCACCCGAACACCCGAGCGAAAGCGGGCGGTCACGCCCATAACCACCGCGCGCGACAGGCCACGCGGGCCCGCCCGCGTGGCCCTCAGCGGGGGTAGTCGCGAACAAAAGCCATGAACTCCCCTGGCCCGCAGACTCCGACGCCCGGCGCACCATCAAGGGCTGGGCCGGAAGGGGCAGTTACGTCCGAGCCACCACGGCAGCCAGAGCGAGGCCGGCCGGCGTCGACGCGGCTTCGCGTGGTGAGTGCCACCGGGCGGAAACGCAACGAACGTCCTTCGCCCGAACGAACGCCCTTCGCCCGCAGGCTCCGATGCTCCGCGAACTACCGAGCAACGGGGCGGAAGCCACCCCCGGCCGCCGCAGCGGCCACGCGGGGCCGGCGCGCCGGCGTCGACGATCGAGGCGGGCGTCCACCACGCGTGACACCCGACGCCGGCCGCGAACTCGCGTCGTCCGCAGGCTTCTTCGACGTCCGGCGAACCACCGAGTGGCGGACGGCGGCGAGGAGTCGTATCCCGGCCACCGCCCGCCATCTCGTGTCGAACCCCGCGTCCATCCGTCGGATGGTGGGTGGCCTCCGATCAGCGCGCCGCCTCGCGCAATGCCTGCTGCAGGTGGGTCGTTCGGTGCCGGGTCGGATCGGCGGCCACCGCGGCGGCCAGTGCCGGGCCGGCCGCGTGCACGATCGAGACGTGCCGTTCGCCACGGGTGACGAGGGTGTACATGAGGGCCCGGGTATACGCGTCGGCGCCCTCGGCCGGGAGTACGACCACCGCGCCCGGACGCCGAACTCCCAAGGACTGACGAGCCGTCAAGGCCCAGCCGTGGCGCAGCTCGGCACGCTGTACCGGCTCGGGGGCGGCGGCTCCGAAGCCGACCACCACCCGGCCGTCCGAAAGCACGTCGCGGACAACTCCCCGCACCACACCACCACTCGGGTCCGGGGTGGCCCGGATGACGCAGTCCCCGACGTCGATGGCTCCCGTGGCCCCGGCATCCTCGGGACCCGTCGAACTCCCGGCCCCGGGGCCCGGGTTGAGTCGTGCCTTGAGCGCCGCGTTGAGGGCCGTCGCACCTGCGGGGCCGGTGGCGAGCGGAGCGACGACCAGTACGTCCCGCGCCGGGATACCGATCGCGCGCGGAATCGAGTCGGCAACCAGCTGGGCGCAGCGGTGGGCGGCCTCCTCGCCGGTCTGGGCCGGGATCAGTACGACGCGGCGTTCCGGGTCCTGAATCGGCGGCAGCCGCCCGTCCCGGATGCCGTCGGCGAGCGCTTCGAGCGGGCCTTCGGGGACGGTGGGCGCGACCAGTGCGCGGATCGTACCGGTGGCCGCGAGGTCCGTGAACACCCGTCCCGGGCCGGTCGATTCGAGGCCGGCCGGGTCCCCGGCGAGGAGAAGCCGGGCACCGTCGGGTACGGCCTCGAGGATCGCCGCGGCGGCCGTGACATCGAGCAGGGTCGCGTCGGTGACGATCAGGAGGTCGAGTTCGAGGGTGCCGTCCGGGCCACGGTCCAGCGCGGCGAGTTCACGCAGCCCGATGGCACCGGCAGCGAGACGGTCACGACCGTCGAGGGTCGGGGCAACGACGGCCACTCGCAGGCCGGCTTCCCGGGCGTTCGCGGCAACGGCCAGGATCGCGGCCGGCGGCTCCTCGCCGGGGCCTGCGGCGTACAACACCACGCCGGTCGTGGCCAATGCCCGACCGAGCCTGGTGTCCCCGGTCTCGGGCCACGGTTCAACCGTCGACATCAGCCGAACGACCGCCTCGGCGATGGCCTCCTCGGCCAGGGCGTAATCGTCGAGCGCGAGCAATACCCCACCAGCCGCGGCAAGTTCGTCGTCACCGTCACCATCACCGTCACCGCCGTCACCGTCCTCATCGAGATCCGGCTCGAAGTCGCCGCCCGGCTCGCCGACTTCCTCGCCGAGGCCCTCCGGCGCGGCGGCAAAGGCCATCACCCGCCCCTCGGCGAGTATGGCCCGCAGCGCGGTATCGGGATCGCCAACCTCGAAGTGCGCCAACGCCGCACGAGCGGCATCGGCCTCGATCGCGGTATCCCCCTGCCGAGCGGCCCGCCGCAACAGCCACAACACGATCGCCCGCACCCGACGCGGATCGTCGGCGGCCCACCCGCCGCGCAACGCCCCACGCGCGAACAGGTCGGCCTGCTGCGGCGCCACGCCCGACACCGCAAGCAGGCCCCACGGGTCCCCGGCGAGCACCTCCGCCGCGTCCCCGCCAAGCGCCGTGGCAACCCGAGGAGCCAGCCACTCGGGCGCGCCGGCAGCAAGAAGAAGCCGAGCAACCTCCGCTACGACGTCGGCATACGCCCGCCGGCCCACGTCCGGCCCGTCGGGTGCTGCGGGTGCTGCGGGTACTGCGGGTACTGCGGGTACTGCGGGTACTGCGGGTGCGCCCGGCGCGTGCGGAGCGTCCGGTGCAACCACCGTCGGCACACCACGCGGCCCCTGCGCACTTCCTACGCCCGGCCCCACCCAGCCACTGCCGTCAAGCCCCACACCACCCGGCGAACTCGTCCCGGTCCCGGTCCGGGTGCCGGTGCCGGTCCCGGTCTCGGTGCCAGTCCGGGTGCCGGTGCCGGTGCCAGCAGGGTCAACCCGCGCTCGCGCTCCACCCCTTGATGACCACCGCTCTCCACCAAGAGCACCGCTCTCCCCTCCCTCCGGCGGCACGCTCGCCCGGCCACCTGGCGATCCCCCGAGAGCACCGCTCTCTCCATCCGGATCCGGCACGGAACCGCGACCCATCGCGTCCTCTCGACCTCCCACGCCGCCAGGCTCCGAGCCGACGAGAGCACCGCTCTCGGTATCCGGGTCACCGGTTGCACCAGCATCGATCGGACCGACGGAAGCACCGCTCTCGCTCGCGGGCCTCGGCTCGGCAGCGGACGCGGCGAGAGCAGTGCTCTCGGTCGCTGGTTTCGGGCTGGCGGCTTGCCCAGCGAGAGCAGTGCTCTCGCCTACCGGCTTCTCCACCGGCTTCTCTACCGGCTTGCCCACCGGCTTCTCTACCGGCGTCTGCCCGGCGGCCGATGCGGCGAGAGCAGTGCTCTCGGTTGTTGATCCCGGCGTGGCGGGCCTGATGGCCGGCGAAGGAACGTGAGCGGTGCTCTCGGTGACTTGAGCGGCGGATTCGGCGGATTCAGCGAATCCGGCGGGATCGGACGCGTCCGCGAGAGCGGTGCTCTCGGCGTCTGATTGCGACGGGGTGGCCGTACGTGGTCGGTAGGCGAGAGCACTGCTCTCGGCGTCCGGTTGTGCTCGGGCGGTCGTCTGTGGTCGGTCGGCGAGAGCGGTGCTCTCGGCGTCTGGCTGCGGTGCGGTGGCCGCCTGTGGCCGACTGGGGAGAGCGGTGCTCTCGGCGTCTGGGCTGAGTTGGTCCTTGGTGCCCGCCTGGATTTCGAGAGCGGTGCTCTTGTCGGGGAGCGGTGCTCTCGTGGTGAGGGGTTCGCTCGCGGGCTGCTTCTCGTGAGGCGTCTCGGCTTCGGAGGTCGAGGGCGCCACCGGGTGAGCCTCGTCTTTCGTGGGCTCCGCGTTGGCGGTCGGCGGGTTTGCCGGTAGGCCTTGCGACTCGGCTTCGGCGGCAGCCAAAGCTGCGGCCTCGGCGGCCTCGGCGGCTTCTGCGGCCAGGGCCGTGCGTCTGCGGGCGCGCTCGGCACGGTCCGGGTCGGGGGGTTCGATGTGGGCTACGCCACCTACGACCGTTGGGGCCTCGCCGCGGGCCAGTCTGGTGAGTTGGTCGCGCAACAGGGCCACCGGGTCGGGCTTTTGGTGGGCCTTGGTGGGCTTCGGCGGTTCGGGCTCCTGGTTGGTGGGGGCCGGGTCGGCGGCTTTTGGTGATGTTGGGGTGGCGGGATCCCGTGGCTCGCCGCCCTGGCGCTTGGCTGCGCCTTCCGTACCGCCGCCGTTCACGCCCGTACCGCCACCCACACTCATGTCAGCCACACCCGACCCAGACTCGTTCCTCGAACACCCCGAAATACCACCGGCCCGCCGGCCGGCGTTGCCGACCCTTGCCGGGATCGATGGTCCCAAACTGCCGTATTCGGCCTCTTGATGCCTTTCGCCGCACCGGAACGTGCGTTCTTCGCGGAGACGAGGCGGGACCGGCCGACCCGGGGATACGTCGGCCGCCGACCAGCCAACCAGGGCGGACCGACACGGGAGGGGTTGGTGTACCCGCCCGCTCCACCCGTTGCGGCCGGCTTGGACGCTGCGGTTCTCGAGGCACCGGGCCGCCTGCTCCGGCCTCGTGGCCTGGCTACGGTCTCGACCCGGGCCCACCGCCGATTCGCTTCGGCTGCGATCCGACCCGGCCACCCGCTCGCCGCACTTGCGACCCGGGCCACCGGGCACGCGCCACACGGCACCGTCGCGACGCTGGCCCACCCCCGACTCGCTTCGCCTGCCATCCGAGCCGGGCCACTCGCTCGCTGCACCTGCGACCCTGGCCACCCGGCACCCGGCACCGTCTCGACCCGCGCCCACCCCCGGCTGCACTTGCGACACGGCTCCCTTGCACCCCCGGCCCGCCCGCGCTCGCCCCGGCGACCCACGCCCCCGACACGGCCACCGTCTCGATTCGGGCCCACCCCACTCGCTGTGCTCGCGACCCAGGCATTCCGGCCCCGGCCCCGACCCCGGCCCCGCGACGACCCAGCGACGACCCTCGTGGCCGCGGCTGCCCTTTCGACTCGGGCCCTTTCGACTCGGGCCCCTGCGGCTCGGACCCCGCCCCCGGCTCGGCCCCTATGCCTGGCTCCAGTCGTGGTCCGGGTAGCCGGTCATCGGTTGGGATACGTCTTCCAGTGCCGTGCGGATTTCGGTGGGCAGGACGACCGACTCCGCGGCCAGGGACGCGCGCAGCTGGGCCGCGTTGCGGGCGCCGACGATGGGGGCCACCACTCCCGGGCGGTCGCGGACCCAGGACAGGGCCACCTCGATCGGGGCCGCGCCCAGGCCGTCGGCGGCGGTGGCCAGGGCGTCGACGATGCGGCGCGAGTGGTCGTCCAGGTACGGCGCGATGAAGGGGCCCATGTGGGCCGACGCGCCTCGGGAGTCGGCGGGCATCGAGTGTCGGTATTTGCCGGTGAGCACGCCCCGGCCCAGCGGCGACCACGGGAGCAGGCCCACGCCCAGGTCCAGAGCGGCGGGCAACACCTCACGTTCGATGCCGCGTTGGAGCAGCGAGTACTCCATCTGCGTGCTGGCCACCACCACCCGGCCCGGGGCCGCCGCCTGCCAGGTCGCCGCCTTCGCCAGTTGCCAGCCGCAGAAGTTGGAGACCCCCACGTAGCGGGCCCGCCCGCTGGTGACCGCGAGGTCGAGCGCGTGCAAGGTCTCCTCCAGCGGCGTCGACGGGTCGTACGCGTGCAATTGCCACAGGTCGACGTGGTCGGTACCGAGCCGGGCCAGCGAGTGGTCGAGCGCCTGGAGCAGGTGGCCGCGCGAGCCGTCGAAGCGGCGTTCGCTGTACGGCACGCTCGCCGCCTTGGTCGCGATGACCAGCTCCGAGCGCGGGATGTACCCGTCCAGGAGTCGGCCGATCATGTACTCGGCCTCACCGTCCGCGTACACGTCGGCCGTGTCCACGAGGTTGCCGCCGGCGTCCAGATATGCCTTCATCTGGTCCGCCGCGTCGTGCTCGTCCGTGTCTCGACCCCACGTCATGGTGCCCAGCCCCATGCGGGCGACCCGCAGGCCGGTGCGGCCGAGATGTCGCTGCTCCATGGCACCGGAGACTAGCCGTTCCCCCACCCGTGCCGCCGTTGGCGGGGCCGTTCGGCGGTATGCCACGCGGACGAGTCGACGGACAGGTTACCGGCTGGTAGGTCGCGCGATATGGTCGGCCGAGGCGATCCGCCGCACCACGGGCAACCGCCACGGCACACGCACCACCGCAACCGGCAAGCCGAGCAGCAACCGGCAAGCCAAGAGCAGCCAAGCAGCCAAGCAGCAGCCATCCAGCCACACGGACGTCGACCAGACGTCGAACAGGGGGTCCGCGGACATGCGACTCGGAATCAACCTCGGGTACTTCGGCGCCGGCAACGACGCCGACAATCTGGCGGTCGCCCAGGAGGCCGACCGGCTCGGCTACGCGGTCTGCTGGGCCGCCGAGGCGTACGGCTCGGACGCGGCCACCGTGCTGTCCTGGGTCGCCGCGCAGACCACCCGGATCGACGTCGGCTCGGCGATCTTCCAGATCCCGGCCCGCACGCCGACCATGACCGCGATGACCGCCGCCACGCTCGACGTACTCTCCGGCGGCCGGTTCCGGCTCGGCCTGGGCGTGTCCGGGCCGCAGGTGTCCGAGGGCTGGTACGGGGTCAAGTTCGACAAGCCGCTCGCCCGCACGCGCGAGTACGTAGAGGTGATCCGCCAGGCGATGCGCCGCGAGCGGGTGGACCACCAGGGCGCCAACTGGACGTTGCCGCTGCCCGGCGGCCCGGGCAAGCCGCTCAAGCTCACCGTGCACCCGGTGCGCGAGCACATCCCGCTCTACATCGCCGCCGTCGGCCCGAAGAACCTCGAACTGACCGGCGAGATCGCCGACGGCTGGCTCGGCGTCTTCTACGCCCCGGAGCACGCCGAGGAATCGCTGGTCCACATCCGCGCGGGCCGGGCCAAGGCCGGTCTGGCGATGACCGACTTCGACGTCGTGCCGACCGTCCCGCTCGTGGTCGGCGACGACCCGCGCCTGGCGGCCGAACAGGTGCGCGGCTACGCCGCGTTGTACGTGGGTGGGATGGGCAGCCGCGAGCAGAACTTCTACAACCGGCTCGCGGTCCGGATGGGCTACGCGGCCGAAGCCAAGGAGATCCAGGACCGGTTCCTGGCCAAGGACTACGCGGGCGCG
Source organism: Embleya sp. AB8 (assembly GCF_049739465.1). Taxonomy (NCBI): domain Bacteria; kingdom Bacillati; phylum Actinomycetota; class Actinomycetes; order Kitasatosporales; family Streptomycetaceae; genus Embleya; species Embleya sp. AB8. Next base: position 143,820 of record NZ_JBMHHY010000013.1, on the reverse strand, counting down.
GGCGCCGCCGTCCCCTACGACTTCATCGACAAGACCAGCCTGCTCGGCGGCCGGGAGCGGATCGCCGAACGTATGCAGGCCTACGCCGACACCGGTGTGACCACGCTGACCATCGCCCCGAACGGCAACACCCTGGACGAACGCGTCGCCGCCCTGCGACTCGCCGCCGAGGCCCTGGAACTCTCCGGCACCGGGTCCTGAGGACTCTCGAAAGGTCCTGACGACACTCGAAACCGAACCGACGCCGAACCCGACGCCGAAACCGACGCCGAAACCGAAAGGCGGGCCCGACCCTCGGGCCCGCCCCCAGGCCCGCCACACCCACCGACGACTCGGCGCAAAGACTCGGCGCAAAGACTCGGCGCAAAGACTCAGCGCGGTCCCGGCACCCGGGCCGCGATCACCTCGGCGAATTCGAGCAGGCGCCGAATCTGCCCCGGCCCGCCGTCCTCGAGCGACTTGCTGAACCGGTACGCCTCCTGCCGAAAGCGCCCGGTCGACGCGCCGTCCTCGCCGCGCACCGTGGCCACCTCCTGCAACGTCGGCGTGGCCAGGAACACGAACGCGCCCCGCAGTTGCCGCTTTCCGTCGTGGTCGGTGCCCACCAGCGTCCTTATCCCGACGTGCGAGACCGACCCCAGCGGAATCACCTGCACGGAGGAATCGAGCACCGTGCCGCCGGGTGCGGACGGGTCGGTCATGTCCTCGCTGTGCCACAACACCAGCCGTCGGTCGTCGCAGACCGCGGCCTCCTGCCACACCGACGTGCCGTTCGCGTTGATGTCCACGACCCGTTCGAGGGTGAAACCGCGCACCGGTCGGCGACCGAGCACCGAGCCCAGGGCCTCCATCGCCACGTCCGGATGCAGCAGGTAGGACCGCACCGCGTCCTCCAACTGGGTATGCGAAGACCAGTCGGCCCCGGCGGCTCCGGCCCCCGGAACCTGGGCCGGGCGCGTCCCCGATGTGCGCTGCCTGCCCGACTTGCCGAACATCCCCACCTGCTTCCGCCGCGTCTGTACAAGCAGAAGCCTACGAGAGTCCGGCGTGGGCGGTGCCAGGGTCCACCGCTTGATCGATCCCGGAGCGAAATCAGGCCGCGGCGGGGGAGTCCAGTGCGTCCCCGCCACGGCCGGTATGCGGTTCAACGACCGTTCCCCACAAAGGACACGCCCGCGGGACGCGCCTGCGCGACATGCCCGCGCGAGGAGCCCCCGACCACCCCCTACAACCAACCGCTCCGGCGAAACATCCGATGCAGCCCGGCACATGCCAGCACCATCAGTGCGACCGCCCCCGGATACCCCCACACCGACTTGAGTTCCGGCATGTGCTCGAAGTTCATCCCGTACACGCCGGCGATCATCGTCGGCACCGCGAAGATCGCCGCCCACGCGGAGATCTTGCGCATGTCCTCGTTCTGCCGCACCCCCACCTGCGCCAGGTGCGCGCCGAGCACGTCGGACAACAACCGGTCGAACGACTCGATCTGTTCGGTGACCCGGGTCACGTGGTCGGCCACGTCGCGAAAGAACGGCCGGGTCTGCGCCGGTACGAAGGGCACCTCCGTGCTCGCGAGCCTGCGTATCGGCTCGATCAGCGGCAGCGCGGCGCGGCGGCACTCCAGTACCTCGCGCTTGAGCAGGTAGATGCGCTCCGCGTCGTTCTCCCGGCTCGGCGAGAAGACCCGCGCCTCGACGTCCTCCAGGTCGCTCTCCAACTCGCCGGCGATCGCGAGGTAGGTGTCCACCACCGCGTCGGCCACCGCGTACATCACCGCACCGGGGCCGTGCCCCAGCAGCTTGGGCTGCTTCTCCACCCGGCGGCGGACCGATTTCAGCTCCGCGCCCGGGCCGTGACGGACCGTCACCACGAATGAGTCGCCGATGAACATCATCAGCTCGCCGGTCTCCACCGACGAGGTCTCGTCGTAGTAGTGCAGGGTCTTCAGGACCAGGAAGATCGAGTCGTCGTAGGTCTCCAGCTTGGGCCGCTGGTGTGCGTGCAACGCGTCCTCGACGGCGAGTGGGTGCAGCCCGAACTCGCTCGTGACCAGGTCGAACTCGCTCGGCGTGGGCTCGTGCAGCCCGATCCACAGGAACGAGTCGCCGACCCGCCGCGCCTCGGCCAACGCGTCGGAGAAGTCCGCGGGGCCCTCGGTTCGGCGGCCGTTCGTATAGATGGCGCAGTCGACGATCACCCGGGCATTTTATTGCCCCGCCCACCCCGACCGGCCCGAACCCGCGAACGGGCCTCCGCATAGGGTTGGGGGCATGACGACGGTGCTCTTTGTTCGGCACGGACGGACCACGGCCAACTCCTCCGGCGTGCTCGCCGGTTGGACACCCGGGGTGTTCCTGGACGAACGCGGCGAGGAACAGGCCGCGGCGCTCGCCGCGCGGATCGCCGAGGTGCCGCTCGCGGCCGTGGTGACCAGCCCGCTGGAGCGCTGTCGGCAGACCTCGGAAGCGCTGTTGGCGGCCCGGCTCGGCACCAAGTTCGCGCTCGACGCGGGTGCCCAGGTGGACGAGCGGGTCGGCGAGTGCCGGTACGGCGACTGGACCGGGCAGGAATTGGCCAAGTTGGCCGAGGACCCGATGTGGCGGACCGTACAGATCCACCCGAGCGCGGTCACCTTCCCCGGCCCCGGCGGCGAGGCGTTGCGCACCACCCAGGCCCGGGCCGTGGACGCGGTCCGGGAGTGGAACGAGCGGATCGCCGCCGAACACGGGCCGAACGCGGCCTATCTGGTCTGCTCGCACGGCGACGTGATCAAGGCCCTGGTCGCCGACGCGCTGGGGATGCACCTGGACCTGTTCCAGCGGATCCGGGTCGACCCGTGCTCGCTGACGGTGATCGACTATGGCACGCAGCGACCGACCGTCGGCCGGCTCAACGACACCGGCGGCTCGGTGGCCGGCCTGCTGCCGCCGCCCGACGCGGGGCACGGGTCCGCGTCCGGTGACGCGGTGGTGGGCGGCGGGGCCGGCGCGCCGTAGGGTGCTTTGGAGGGCGCGGTCCCCCTCGCGCCCGCAGCACGCCCGACCCGTCCGTTCAGCCACTCGCCCGTCCTCCCCCGTCCCCGTTCTCGACAGAAACACGGAGCAGATCGTGCCCCGCCAGGTCTTCCTGTACGACCCCCCGGAGCGGTTCGTCGCCGGCACCGTGGGTGAGCCCGGCCAGCGAACCTTTTTCCTGCAGGCCTCCGCCGCCGGCCGCGTGACCAGCGTCGCCCTGGAGAAGACCCAGGTGTCCGTACTGGCCGAACGTGTCGACGAACTGCTCGACGAGTTGGTTCGGCGCACCGGTGGCGAGACCGCCGTACCGGCCGTGACACCGGCCGAACTCGAGGATTCCGGGCCGCTGTTGCCGCCGATCCTGGAGGAGTTCCGGGTCGGCACGATGGCGCTCGCGTGGGACGCGGACGACGAGCGGCTCGTGGTCGAGGCGCAGGCGCAGGTCCCCGACGACGACTCCCCCGAGGACACCCTGCTCGGCGATGACGACGACGAGGACGGCCCGCCGCTGCTGCGCGTCCGGCTCACCGGCGGGCAGGCCCGGGCGTTCGCCAAGCGTGCCCTGCTCGTGGTCGCGGCCGGTCGGCCGGCCTGCCCGTTCTGTGGGCTGCCGATGGACGCCGAGGGGCACATCTGCCCGCGGGCCAACGGATACCGGCGTTGACCGACACGGTCCTCGATGCCGCCGCCGTCCCGGAGTTGTTGCGCCGGGGCGAATTGACCGTGCGGGCACGCCTGGAGGACGCCTCCAACGCGACGTTGTACTGCGTCGCGACCCTGGACGGGGTGTCGCTGCCGTGTGTCTGGAAGCCGGTCGCGGGTGAGCGTCCGCTGTGGGACTTCCCCGACGGCACCCTCGCCGGCCGTGAGGTGGCCGCCTACGAGGTGTCCCGGGCGCTCGGCTGGAACATCGTGCCGACCACGGTGTTCCGCGACAAGGGGCCCTACGGCGCGGGCATGTGCCAGCTGTGGATCGACCACAAGCCCGCCGAGCACGAGCCCGAGCCGGTGGCGATCCTGCCCGCGGTCGACCCGGGACCGGCCTGGAAGCCGATCGCCCACGTGGTCGTCCCGGACGAACACGGCAAGGAGCAGCCCGCGCTGCTCGTGCACGCGGCCGGCGACGTGCTGCGCCGGATCGCCGTGTTCGACGCGGTGATCAACAACGCCGACCGTAAGGGCGGCCACCTGCTGCCCGGTCCGGACGGGCACGTCTACGGCATCGACCACGGCGTCTCGTTCCACGTCGAGGACAAGTTGCGCACGCTGCTGTGGGGTTGGGCGGGCGAGCCGCTGCCGGCCGCCGCGCGCACCGCACTCACCGCGCTGGCGGCCGAGTTGACGGGTGCGCTCGGGACGCGGCTGGCCGAGCTGATTACGCCGGACGAGGTGGCCGCGACGCGCGAACGGGTGAGAGTTCTGCTCGCCGAGGACCGGCTGCCGAAACCGGACGGTCGCCGGCATGTGATTCCGTGGCCGCCGATCTGAGTCCGCCTCGATCGGCGGACCCGCGACGCCGACGCGTTGACCAGGCCCGGAACCGGCCCTGGGTAAAGACGCGGAAATTGCTCTGCCAACCCTGGAAGATCTTCGGCCCCCACGGACGTTAGTCTCATACGTATGTATGCCTGGCCTGCACCCGAGCTCCCCGTTTTCCCTGGTCAGGGTGCGTCCCTGCGCGTGTACGACAGCTCCGTGCACGATCATGTGACGATCACCCCGGGACCGGTCGCGCGGCTGTATGTGTGCGGCATCACCCCCTACGACGCGACCCACATGGGCCACGCGGCCACGTATGTCGCATTCGACCTGCTCCAGCGGGTCTGGCGGGACGCCGGGCACACCGTGGACTACGTGCAGAACGTCACCGACGTCGACGATCCGCTCCTGGAGCGGGCCGAGCGGGACGGGATCGACTGGGTCGAACTGGCCCAGCGCGAGACCACGCTCTTCCGTGAGGACATGGCCGCGCTGCGGGTACTGCCGCCGGCCAACTACATCGGCGTGGTCGAGGCGATCCCGCTGATCGTGCCGCTGATCGAGGACCTGCTCGCAAAGGACGCGGCCTACTCGGTCGACGGCGACATCTACTTCTCGATCGCCTCGGACGAACACTTCGGCGGGGTGTCCGGGTACCGCGCCGCGCAGATGCTCGAGATCTTCGGCGAGCGTGGCGGCGACCCGGAGCGGGCCGGCAAGAAGGACCCGCTCGACCCCCTGCTGTGGCGCGCGGCCCGGCCCGGCGAGCCGTCCTGGGACGCGTCCTTCGGCGCGGGCCGACCCGGCTGGCACATCGAGTGTGTGGCGATCGCGCTGAAGTATCTGGGCATGGGCTTCGACGTGCAGGGCGGCGGCAGCGACCTGATCTTCCCGCACCACGAGATGGGCGCGTCGCACGCACACGTGGTCACCGGCGAGGCGCCCTACGCGAAGGCGTACGTACACGCCGGCATGGTCGCGCTGGACGGCGAGAAGATGTCCAAGTCGCGCGGCAACCTGGTGTTCGTCTCCAAGCTGCGCCGCTCGGGCGTGGACCCGATGGCGATCCGCCTGGTGCTCCTTGCCCATCACTACCGCAGCGACTGGGAGTGGACCGACACGGTCCTGGCCGACGCGGAGGCCCGACTGGCCACGTGGCGGGCCGCGGTCGGCCGCCCGGACGGGCCGGACACCACCGAACTGCTCGCCACGATCCGCGAACGCATGGCCGACGACCTGGACGCCCCGGGTGCCCTGGCCGCGATGGACGTGTGGGCGGCCCGCCAACTCGCCGACGGCGGCGAGGACATGTCCGCCCCCGGCGTGGCCTCCCGGGCCCTGGACGCAATCCTCGGCGTGGCACTCTAGGGCGTGTCTTCAAGCCCTGGGCCCGGCCGCTCGGCCGAACCGAAGACCCTCGACAACGTGCAGGCCCCGAACGGCGGTTGCCGTTCGGGGCCTGCACGTGCGCCGGGTCAGTCGACCCGCCCCCACCCCGGAGGGTGCGCCCGCTCCGACCGGCCACACCCCCGCGACGGCCGACCGGAGCGGATCCCCCGCCCCCGAGAACAGCAGACCACGCCGACCCCTCCCGGCACTTCAGGGGAAGCCCTCATCTTCCGAGGGGCACGCGAGGGAGTCGGGCCGCACCGGCCCGGTCGGCGGGTCGACCGAGGTCAGGCCTCCATCAGCAGGTATTGCCGCACATCCAGGTAGCCCGATCGGAAACCCGCCTCGGACCAGGACAGATACAGGTTCCACATGCGCCGGAACACGTGGTCGAAGCCCAACGCCTCGATGTCGTCGGCGCGTCGATTGAACCGCTCGCGCCACAGCCGCAACGTCTCGGCGTAGTGCAGGCCGTACGACCTGCTGTCCGCGACCCGCAACCGAGTGGCCGCAGCCGCCCGGCGCACCGCGTCGTCGGAGGGGATCAGGCCGCCCGGGAAGATGTACTTGTGGATCCACGTGTATGTGGCCCGGCTCGCCAACATCCGGTCGTGCGGCATGGTGATCGACTGCAGGGCGACCCGCCCGCCGGGCGCCAGCCGGGTGTCGAGCACGTCGAAGTAGGCCGGCCAGTACTCCTCCCCCACCGCCTCGATCATCTCCACGCTGACGATCGCGTCGTAACTGCCGCGTACCTGGCGGTAGTCGGTCAGCTCGACGGTGACCCGGTCGGCGAAGCCGGCCCGGGCGATCCGTTCGACGGCCAGGTCGCGCTGCTCGGCGGAGATGGTGATGGTGTGCACGAACGCGCCGCGCTCGGCCGCGCGCAGGGCCAATTCGCCCCACCCGGTGCCGATTTCCAACACCCGGGTGCCCGCGCCGACGTCGGCCAGGTCGAGCAGCCGGTCGATCTTGCGGTGTTGCGCCTCGGTCAGCGCGTCCTGTTCGGCCCGGGGGCCGCCGTCCGGGCCCTGCTCGAACACCGCCGACGAATAGGCCATCGACTCGTCCAGGAACGTCGCGAACAGCTCGTTCGACAGGTCGTAGTGCCGGTGGATGTTGCGCTTGGCACCGGCCACCGTATTGCGCTGCGAGCGCGGCATCCGAGGCAGCGCGAGCGGACGCAGGCGTTGCAGCGCGGGCGGGATCAGCGTGGTCACCCGGGACGCGAACACGGTGAGTACGGCGGTCAGATCGTCCGCCTCCCAGTCGCCGGCCTGATACGCCTCGCCGAAACCGATCAGCCCGTCCGCGCCCACCCGGCGAAAGAAGGCGTCCGGCCGGACGATCCGCATCCGGGGGGCGGTCTCGCCGCCGTCGCCGAAGACCGCGCCGTCGATCCACACCCGCAACGGCAGCCGGGCCACCGCCCGTTCGAACAGGAACCGGGCCGCGGCCGCTCTCACCGGCCGCCTCGGTACCTCTGCCACATCGGGCCAGCGCACCGGGTCGATCCGAGTCGGGGCAACCTCGAGCACACTCATCACCACAGCTCCCTCCAGTCCGGTTGCCGCACCCCCCGTCCGGCTCGGGCGGGCGTCGCTCGCCGGCTGCCCGACCCGGTGGGAACGGCGCTGACTGGAACGTCTTTTCGAGCCCGGCTCTTCCCGGGTCGGCGGCCGGCGAGAGGTAGAACACATACGCAGAACACATCCGGAAGGGCTCCGGATTCTCGGTCGAGAGTCCGGAGCCCTTCCGTGCCCTGCGCGGTTCGCGACGAACCCGGGATCAGCCCCCGCAGCCGCCACCACCGCCGCAACTGCTGCCGCCACCGCAGCTGCTCGAACTGCCGCAACTGCTCCCGCTGGATCCGCTGTCGCTGCTGCTCGAGCCGCTGCCGCCGGCGGTGCCGCCGAAGGCGACCAGCGCGCTGCGCGCCTCCGGGTCGGGGTGGGCCGCCAGGCCCAGGCACGCGACCGCGAACAGGCCGCCCGCGGCGCCCGCGCCGAGCAGCGCGCCGGAGCGGCGGTCCGCGCGCAGCCGCGTGGTCAGGTCGCGCAGTGCCCGACCACCCGCCCGGGTGGTCCGAAAGCCGGTGCCGACCACGCCCGCGAAGACGAAGGTCAGGATGATCATCGGGATCAGGAAGCCGACCGGGCGCCCATGCGCCAGCCCGTTGACGAACCGGACCAGGCCCACCACCCCGGCGACGAACATCAACCGCGGCGGCAACTTGCCGATCTGCCGGGCCAATCGGGAGTACACCAGACCGCGCTCGACCAGGCTGCCCTCGATCTCGGCGAGCGTGCGGCTGTTCTGCCAGGCCCGCAGCACGGTGAGCCGGCTGCCCCGACTGGTCCGGACACAGTCGAGCACGGCCGCCGCGACCGGGTCGGCCGGCCGGTTCCCGGTGGCGGCGGTGAGCTGCCGCCCGGTCCGTTGTACGTGTACGTATCCCTCGGTGATCAACGAGGCCAACGCGGTGTCGACGACCCGGATCGGGCCGCCCGCCAGGTAGGCGGCGTCGTATGGGCCCAGCTGCGCCCGGTTCGCCCCGGCGCCGATCACCCGGGACAACACGATGCGCAGCACGATGGCCAGGACGAGCAGGCCCAGCACGATCCCGCCGTACAGCTTGAGGAATTCGGGTCCGGTCAGACCCCACGCGGTGCCGTTCATGTGACGTCCCTCCCGATTACCCGACTCGTCCTTTTGTTCGGCTTGTTCACCTTGATCCGGAAGGTAGCAGTGGCCTGTTCGCGCCGGTCAGAGGTATCTCCCTACGTTCTCCCCACACTCCTCGCACACCCCGCGCCGGTGCGTTCGTTCAACTGAGTGGTCGTCAGATCTGCGCCCGACCGCTGCGGTCCCCGCACCCGGGTGCAGGATGGTGGTACACCCGTACACACGTGCCGTTCCGCCTTCCCCGAGGAGCCCGTCATGACGGAGGCTGTCCGTCCCCAGCCCACCACCGCCGCGGAAGACGAGGTCGTCGACCTGTGCCGCGAGCTGATCCGGATCGACACGAGCAACTACGGCGACGGCTCGGGCCCCGGCGAACGGGCCGCCGCGGAGTACGTCGCCGAGAAGTTGGCCGAGGTCGGCCTCGAACCGCAGATCTACGAGTCCGAGCGCGGGCGCGCCAGCACCGTGGTCCGGATCGAGGGCACCGATCGGTCCCGCCCCGGCCTGCTGATCCACGGCCACACCGACGTGGTTCCGGCGAACGCCGCCGACTGGACCCACGACCCGTTCGCGGGCGAGGTCGAGGACGGTTGCGTCTGGGGGCGCGGCGCGGTTGACATGAAGGACATGGACGCGATGGTGCTCGCGGTGTTGCGCGACCGGGTGCGCACCGGCCGACTGCCCTCGCGCGACATCGTGCTGGCGTTCGTCGCCGACGAGGAGGCCGGCGGCATGTTCGGCGCCCGGCACCTGGTGAACAACCACGCCGACCTGTTCGAGGGGGTCACCGAGGCCATCGGCGAGGTCGGCGGCTTCTCCTTCACGGTCAACGAGGAGCTGCGGCTGTATCTGGTCGAGACCGCCCAAAAGGGCATGGACTGGATGAAGTTGATCGTGGACGGCACCGCCGGACACGGCTCGATGATCGCCAAGGACAACGCGATCACCGAACTGGCCGAGGCGGTCGCCCGGGTGGGCCGGCACAAGTTCCCGATCCGGGTGACCAAGACCGTGCGGGCGTTCCTGGACGAGGTCTCCGACGCGCTGGGCATCGAACTGGACCCGGACGACATCGAGTCCACCATCGAACGGCTCGGCCCGATCGCGAGCATCATCGGCGCGACCATCCGCAACACCGCGCAGCCGACCATGCTGAACGCCGGGTACAAGGTCAACGTGATCCCCGGGCAGGCCACCGCGCATCTGGACGGCCGGTTCCTGCCGGGCTTCGAGGACGAGTTCCACGCCGAGTTGGACGCGGTGCTCGGGCCGCGTGTGCGCCGCGAGACGGTACACACCGACCAGGCTCTGGAGACCGGCTTCGACGGCGCGCTCGTCGAGGCCATGTCGGCCGCACTGCGCGCGCACGACCCGGCCGCGCGCGCGGTACCGTACTGCCTCTCCGGCGGCACCGACGCGAAGTCCTTCGCCGATCTGGGCATTCGCTGCTTCGGGTTCGCGCCGCTCAAGCTGCCGGCCGATCTCGACTTCGCGGGCATGTTCCACGGCGTCGACGAGCGGGTCCCGGTGGACGGCCTCAAGTTCGGTGTCCGGGTGCTCGATCACTTCCTCGACAACGCGTGAGCCGGGGCGCGCACCGGGGGCGGGCCCGAACGGGTGAATAGTCCCTCCGGTGCGTAGCCTCCGCCGATTCCCGTCGTTTCCCCTTGTGCGGCGGGCAAGCGCGCCGTGGTGTCGACAAGGAGGACGAAAGAAACATGAAGAAGATGGGCAAGGTCGCGGTCATCGTCGCGGCCGGCGGTGGTCTTGTGCTCGCCGGCGCCAGTGGCGCCATGGCGGACTCCGAGGCGGAGGGCGCGGCCGTCGGCTCCCCCGGCGTGATCTCGGGCAACAACATCCAGGTTCCGGTCAACATCCCGATCAACCTGTGTGGCAACAGCATCGACATCATCGGTGTGCTGAACCCCGTGTTCGGCAACACCTGCATCAACGCCTCCTGATCCAGGCTCACTCGATCGTCGGCGTGCGCAAGGCCCCGAGACCCCTCACGGTCTCGGGGCTTTGCGCTGCGCAAAATCCGGCCCGCGGACGTGCGCCGAACGCGGCGGTCTGCACTGTTCAGCCGAGCGCCCGCCCGGAACGAAAGCGATCGAAATCCGGCAGAACGCGGTTCCACAAAAGTCTGAAACTCAGCCGTACGAGGGAATCGACGCCACGTCGGTGACCTCCCGTGTCGGCTCTCGTTGACGTCCGTGCGGGGTCAACGTCCCCCGCCCCTCGCGAGAGAGACACAGGGGTACACACATGCACCAGCTCGCCAAGAAGGGGCTGTTGGTCGTCATCGCCACCACGGGCGCACTCGCGTCCACGGCGGTCGGCGTCGCCAACGCCAGCAGTGGGGCCGAGGGAGCGGCAAACGGCTCGCCCGGTGTGGCGTCGGGCAACAACATCCAGGTCCCGATCAACATCCCGGTGAACATCTGCGGCAACACCGTGAACGTCATCGGCGCGCTGAACCCGGCGTTCGGCAACCACTGCGCGAACGTGTCGCACCCCACGCCGCCGCACAAGCCGCCGACCACATACCCCCCGAGCACGAAGCCGCCCACCACGCCCCCGCCGAGCACCAAGCCCCCCACCACGGCGCCGCCGACCAGCAAGCCGCCGACCGGCGGCGGTAGCAACGGCGGCAACTCGGGCGGTTCGAACGCCGGCAGCTCGGGCGGCACGACCGCCGGCACCTCGGGCGGTTCGACCGGTGGGACGACCGGTGGCAGCACCGGCGGCGGGTCGCTCGCCAAGACCGGTTCGGACGCCCTGACCGTGGCCCCGATCGGCGCCGCGCTGCTGCTCGGCGGTTTTGTGCTCTACCGCCGCGCGCGCCCCGTGCGGGACTGAGCGCACGACCCACGCGAGCAATGCTCGCCCGGCTCGCCCGCCCCTGGGAGGACAGGGGCGGGCAGGCCGCGTTTGGGGGCCGGTCGCTTCCGGGCCGGCCGGTTGCGCGTCGGTCGGCCCCGGACGCCGGGCCGGCGCGCCGAGGTGACGAGCCGTCACATGGTGCGTACCTGTCGGATGATCCGCCGCCGCAGGACCACCCGACGACTCCCGTCGCCGCGCAGCAACAAACGGTCCAGCTCCCAATACCCGTACTCCGCGTACTCGGTCAGCATCCGACACGCGTCGGTGCGGGACGTGCCGCGCGGAATGTCCAGTTGCCGAAACTCGTAGTCCGCCATGTTTCCGTTCCCCGGCGTCCGCGCCACGGCGCGGTGACCGGCCTTTTGGTCGCCCTCCGACTCCGCCATCAGTGAACCATTGTGCGCGCGTGGGGCTCTTGCGGATAACGTCACCCCATGACCGGTGTTGCGCAGCCCACGCCAGAGCAGGTCCGTGCCGCCGCGGACGTTCTCAAATCGGCGATCGACGACCATCTGGCCGCCGTCGAAGCCCGCCAGGGCGAGAGCGATCCGGCCGTGTTCGCCGCGTACGACGCACTCGCGGCCGCTGCGGAGGCCTACGACGAGTTGTTGTACGACGCCTACGACGAGGTCACCCCGTTCGAAGTGCCGAGCAGCAGCGAGGAAACCGAGTACGAGGGGCCGAGCAATCCCGAGGCGGTCAGCGTGCTGATCCGTCGGGACTATGTGATCAAGGACCTGATCGCACTCGTCGATCACGCCCGCCGGGCCGACGCCGAGGCCGCCGAGACCGAGGAGTCCTCGACCTCGCCGCGCGACACCGGGACGGACAGCGCGTCAAGCGCGGTGGCGGTGCTCTTCGACGTCTACGATCCGGACGAGATCGCCCAACGCGCCGACGAACTGGGCCTGGAACCGGGCGATGCGACGTTGTGGGTGTCGGCCGTCGAGCCGACCGAGCCGGGCGAGTGGTTGGACGCGCCGTTCGACGACGCGGATCCGCGCAACATCATCTACCGGTTCGAGACCAGCACCGCGTACGAGGACGACCTCGAGGCGCTGGAGCGCGACCTGCACTGATCCACCGATTTCGGTTCCACCGATGTCCTGGCCCGAGCCACCCGGGTGCGCCGGCGCACCCGGGTGGTCGACCGAACCGCCCGAACGTGCGGCTCAGTAGCGCAGTGCCAGGGCGACCCCGCCGGTGTCCGCGAGCGTCTCGTCGGGGACGAACACCACCTTGCCGTCCCCCTCCAGGACCGCCTCCACCACGGTGTCCACGATGTCGTCCTCGGCGCGGCCGGCCAGCACCGCGTCCTCGGCATGCGGTCCGGTGAGCACCTGGAGCACGATCTCGCCGGTCCGCTCGACGGTGACCAGTCGGCCGGTGACCCGCAACCCCTCCTCGACCACGAGCAGCGCGCCGCGCCCGGCCCGGGCCGGCGTCCACACCTCCAGGATGCCGCCCGCGTGCCGCTTGGCACTGCGCGCGTCGTCGAGCGCACGCAGTGCGGCGGCGGTCGCCTCGGCGGCCAGCGCGGCGCGGGCGGGGGCCAGGATCTCGGCGACCTGCGCGGGGGTTGCCTCGACCAGGCCGCCGACCTCGAGTTCGGTCTCGGCCAGGTGCGCGGTGTTGCGGCTGTGCTCGCGGAACGCCTTGACCTGGGGACGCAGCCCGACCGGCACCACCTTGCCCTCGCGGCCGACCCCGACCAGCGCATGCGCCAGGTTCTCGTCGGCCTCGCTCAGCAGCCGCCGGAACTCCTCGCTGACCCCCATGCCGCCGCCCTCGCGCCGGAGTTGGCCGTCCGGCTCGGGTCCGGCGGAGGTGATCGGGAAGCCGTTGCCGCGCGCCTCGTACACATGCTCGCCCCGGCCGCGCCACAACCGTGCCTCCTGGTCGCTGAGCACCAGCGCCCAGTAGGGGGTGAGCCGCTCGGCCGCGGCGACCAGGTTGCGGGTGAGGTAGGTGGTGGAGAAGACCACCCGCTCGCTCACCGGCGCCTCCACGATGAAGGCGTGGTGTTCGTCGGCCGACGCGTAGAGCACCAGGCCGTCCAGAAAGCGCTCCGGATCCAGTTCGGCGGCCGCGGCCCGGAGCTGGTCGGCGGTCTTGATCCGCACCTCCCGGGGCACCTGCGGGTCCGCCGCGAGCCGCTTCTCCGCCTCGGCCAGCACGTTCCGCAGCCGAATCGGGTCCTGCTGGTTCTCCGGGCGGTGCCGGTGCGTGGGCAGCGTCATGGACACCGCCGGGTACGCGCGGGGGCGGCGCAGCTCGGCGAGCAGGTCCGGCGTCAGGGCGGCGGTCGTCATGCGGGTCTCCCGGCGTACGTTCGGGCCTCACGGCTTCGGCAAACACACCGTCCTATGCCCGATTCGCCACGGATATCGCACGAATCACCCGACCGGCCCGCAGTCGGCCGGCGGTCGGCTGCGCCGCACGGTCCCGCGAGTCATCGCACAGCACCCTCCTCGCCGGCCGATCACTCTGCATGGAACGGTTGTTGACGGTGAGTCAGGAGTGACTCTAGGTTTGGTCCTCATCGATCCGTGGAGACGCAGCGTCCATGGAGACCCAGGGTCCGGCCAACCCCGGGTGGGCCCGTGCGAGGAGCGACCAGTGCGATCCGTGCTCCCCCGGCAGGCGGCCCTGATCGCCGCGTTGACCGGACTGACCCTGACCACCGTCGCGTGCGGCGCCGACTCGGCCGACGGCGGCTCGGCGAAGGGCGCGATGACCGTCCTGGTCACCCAGGAGGCGCGCAGCCTGGATCCGACCGTGGCGAGCCTGTCCCAGATCACCGGCGGCACCCAGGCGGCGGCCGTGTTCGACGTGCTGCTCTGGATCGACCCGAAGACCGGCCGGGCCCGACCCCAGCTCGCGGAGAGCGCGACCGCGGCGGAGGGCGGTCGGGTCTGGACGTTGCGGCTGCGGCCCGATCTGAAGTTCTCCGACGGCACCGTGCTCGACGCCGAGGCGGTCAAATTCAATTGGGAGCGGCACGCGGATCCGGCGAACAAGTCGGCGCAGGCGCGCGTGGTGGCCGGGCTCGGCATATCGGTGACCGACAGTCGGACGGTAAAGGTCACCTTGCCGGCGCCGAACGCGCACTTCGACAAGGTGATCGCGCACAACCTCGCGTTCATCGGTTCGCCGACCGCGATCAGGGCCGATCCCAAGGGTTTCGGCAACAAGCCGGTGGGGGCCGGGCCGTACCGGCTGCGCAGCTGGGTGCGGGACCAGCAGATGGTGCTCGACCGCAATCCGCACTACTGGCAGGTGGGCGGGAAGCCGCCGCTGAAGGAGTTGACCCTCAAGCCGGTGGTCGACCAGAACCAGCGGCTCGCGATGCTCAACGCCGATCAGGCCCAGCTGTTGACCACGGCGCAGGCCAAGCTGATGGGCGAGGCGCGCAAGGCCGGGCTGCCGGTGGCCACCGAGGCCAAGAACGGCGGCTTCATGACGCTGTTCAATACGAGCCGGCCGCCGTTCGACGATCCGCGCGCGCGGCGCGCGTTCGCGCTGATCATGGATCCGGCGGCGCGCGCGAGCGTGGTCACCGACAACGCCGGCAAGCCGCTGAGCACCTTCCTGCTGCCCGGCTCCGAGTTCGCCGCGCCGGACGCGGCGCTGCCCTCGAACAACCGGGCCGAGGCGCAGCGTCTCCTGGACGCGCTGGCCGCCGAGGGCAAGCCGCTGACCTTCACCTACAGCACGTACAACAGCCCCGGGTCGCATCTGACCGCCGAGTATTGGCTCGCGCAGGTGGCCGAGATGAAGAACATCTCGATGCGCACCGAGTTCCTGGAGGGCACCCAGTACCTGCAGAAGGTGCAGATCCAACGGCAGTTCGACGCGGGCGAGTTCGTGTTGTCCTTCGACGATCCGGAGCCGGTGCTGTTCAACTTCCTGCACTCCAAGGGGCAGGACAACCACATGCGTTGGCAGAACCCGGCGGTGGACCAGGCGTTGGAGCAGGCCCGGGCCACCACCGACGCGGGCACCCGGCGCGCCGCCTACGCCGTGGTGCAGCGCGAACTGGCCAAGGACGTACCGCTGTTCGCCTATGAGCAGGCGTTCACCGCGGCGATCCGGGCGAAGCGCGCGAAGGTCGCCGAGCTGACCGTGTTCGAGGACGGGCTGATCATGTTCGACCGCTTGGGTCTCGGCTAGCCGAGGCGATCCGGGACTCCCCGGCCTGGGCCGGGATCGGTACGGCGGTCGGGCCGGGGGGCTCGGGGATGCACAGGCACGCGAGCAGCGCGCAGCCGGCCACCGCACCGGCGATCACGAACACGACCATGTAGGCGTGCAGCGTGGGCAGTTCGTGGCCGCCCGCGGACATCGTGTACGACGTCAGCACCGCCGCGACCACTGCGCTGCACACGGCCTGCCCGATCGTGCGCATCAGCGCGTTGATCCCGTTGGCCGCGGCGGTCTGCGCGGCGGGGACGGCCCGGATGACCAGCATCGGCAGCGCCGAGTAGCAGATCGCGGTACCGGAGGCGACCACGGTGGCGCCCAGGATGATGGTCCACAGGTGGTGGCTGGTGAAGATCCGCACCAGGTAGCCCAGGCCGAGCAGGACGGCGCCGACGCCCAGACAGAATCGGGGCCCTCGGGAGGCGGTCAGCCTGGAGGACACCGGGGAGAGCACGACCATCATCACCCCGCCGGGCAGCAGACACAGGCCGCCGACCGCGACCGAGACGCCGAGCCCGTAGCCGCTCTCGGTCGGTGTCTGGACCAGCTGTGCGGTGGACAGGCTGTTGGCGTAGAACGAGAAGCCGATGAACAGCGCGGCGATGTTGGGGAGCAATACCGCCGGGCGCGCGGTCACCCGCAGGTCGACCAGCGGGGTGCTCGCCCGCCACTGGTGCGCTCCCCAGCCGAGCAGGATCAGCGCCGCCGCGCCGAGCAGGCCCAGGGTGCGGGTACCGGTCCAGCCCCACGCGGTGCCCTTGGAGACCGCGAGCAGCAGGCAGACCAGGAAGGCGGCCAGGCCGAGCGAGCCGATCACGTCGAACCGGCCGGGGTTGCGTACCGGCGATTCGCGGACCACCAGGACGATCAGCGTGAGGACCACCAGGGCGAGCACCGTGGCGCCCCAGAACATCGCGTGCCAGTCGGCGTGGTCGACCACCAGACCGGCGAGCGGCAGGCCGACCGCGGCGCCGATGCCGAGCGTCGAGCTCATCATCGCGACCCCGCCGCCGACCTTGGCCGGCGGCAGTTCGTCGCGCAGGATGCTGATCCCCAGCGGGACCACGGCGGTAGCCATCCCCTGGAGCGTGCGGCCGACGATCAGTACGCCGATGTCCGAGGTGAGCGCGCACATCACCGAGCCGACGGACAACACGCTCATCGCCACGACCAACATGCGCTTCTTGCCGAACATGTCGCCGGCCCGACCGAGCAGCGGGGTGCACACCGCGCCGCTGAGCAGGGTCGCGGTCAGCGTCCAGCTGACCGTGGAGGCCGAACTACCGGTCAGCGCGGGCAGATCCGGCAGCAGCGGGACGACCACGGTCTGCATGAGCGCGGCGACGATGCCGCAGGCGCCGAGGACCGGTACCAGGAAGCGCTGCCGCGCGTCCTGCGGGGATGTGGCGGGGCCGGTCAAGGACGCGCTCCTGGGTGGGGACGGGGATGGTCCGCCCCACCCTAGGGATAGATGTACAGCACATCAATCGTTTGCGGGCACCTTTGCCCGCACCTTTGCCGACGTGTCCGTACCCTCGCCGGCCCGCTCGGCGCGCAGCGGGGCACCCACGTCGTGCATGTGGCCGAGTGCCTGGCGGTAGGAGCCGACCAGGCTCGTCTCCAGGTAGGCCACCTCGAGTCGGGCGCAGTGCGCGCGCACGATCGGCTGGGCGCGGCGCAGGTTCACCCGCGGCAGGTTCGGCACCAGGTGGTGCTCGATCTGGTAGTTGAGGCCGCCGAGCATCCAGTCGGTGACCGGGCCGCCCTTGACGTTGCGCGAGGTGAGCACCTGGCGCCGCAGGTGGTCCCACTTGACGCCGGGCTCCGGCATCGGCATGCCCTTGTGGTTGGGCGCGAACGCCATGCCCAGGTGCAGCCCGAGCAGCGCGTGGCTGAGCAGTACGAAGGCCAGCGCCTTCAGCGGGGACATCGCGATCGCCAGGACCGAGATGTAGACGGCGTAGTGCACGGCCAGCACCGAGCCCTCGACCAGCCGCTCGCGCGGGGTCCGGTCCTTGAGCGCCAGCAGGCCGTGCACCTTGAGGTTGAGCCCTTCGAGCAGCAACAGCGGGAAGAACAACCGGGCCTGATGCCGAGTCAGCCAGCCCATCAGGCCGGTGCGGCTGGCCGTCTGGTCGGCGTCCCAGACCAGCACGCCGACCGAGACGTCCGGGTCCTTCTCGCGGTGGTTCGGGTTGGCGTGGTGCTTGTTGTGCTTGGCGTTCCACCAGCCGCAGCTCATCCCCATCAGCAGGTTGCCGTGCAGCAGGGCGATCGCCCGGTGGGCGCCGGCCCGGCGGGCGATCTGCTGGTGACCGGCGTCGTGCCCGACGAAGGACGCGCGGGTGGTGAACAGCGCTACCGGGATGGCCAGGGCGAGCTGCCACCACGAGTCGCCGACCCACACGACCGCGGCCCAGGAACCGAGCAGCAGGACCAGGTTCAGGCCGATCATCCGGGCGTACCACGCGGTGCGCCGCTCCAGCAGCCCGGCCGACTTGAGCTCGGCAAGGAGCGGCGCGAAGTCGCTGCCTCGACGCTCGGCGGATATCTCCGCGACGTCCAGGGTCGGTGCGGTCAAGGTCATGGGGCGTCCCCGAATCTCGGTGGTGGGCGGTCGTTCGAGCGCAGTGGCTTGGCGCCGTCTCGACGCTATTGACCGCCCGTCCCGGGGACGAGCCGACAAGCCCCCCGACTGGGGGGCGGCTCCACCTCCCTGGTGAGGGGGTCGAGCACCATGGACACACGCGGCGCGATCCGCTACCCGGATTGGGGAATCCGATGATCAGCGGCGGCGCACTGTTCGAACTGTCGCACGAGATCGGGGCGCCGGCTACCCATTCCGACGGCGAATATCCCTTAATCTGGCCAATTGTGCCGAATTGATACGGTTTGCCGCACGGTACACGGCTGCTGCCTGGCTGTTCAGCACGTCCGACCCGAGCACGGTCACGTCCTCGACCCCGGCGGGACGCCGCGTATCGGCCCGGCTCCGGCTCGGCCGGTGGGCGGGCAACGATCCGGCGAGCAGGGCCTCGGCGAGGCCGACCGCGATGGTGTCGGGCGAGGTCGCGGTGGTGTCCACGACCAGGGTGCGCGCGTGCAGCCAGGCTTCGGCGGCCGCGTACTCCCGCTCCTGCGCGGGGTGCGACTCGGCCGCGCCGACGCGGGCCCGCAGGCCGTCCGGGTCAAGGTGCAGCGTTACGTGGCGTACGTCGAAGCCCCGGTCCACGAGCAGGTCCAGGAGGGCGGCGCAGTGGGCTCGGTCGAGGAGCGTGGCGGGCAACAGGATCGGCCCGGGCCGCCGCGCACGCTCTGCGGCGGCGGCATCGGCGATCAGCGCCCGGCGGGCGGGCAGGTCGGGGTGGTCGTGCTGGTCTCGCCGGTCGCGGACCTTGGCGGACAGGTCCCGGCGCCCGGCCTCGCGCCCGATCCGGTGGCGGCGGCCGGGGATGTGGTGGTGGCCGGGGACGTGGTGGTGGTTGGTCGGGTCCGGCGCTTTGTGGTTGGTCTCGCCGGGGGCTTGGTGGTTGGTCTCGCCGGGGAGTTGGTGGTTGGTCTCGCCCGGCGCCTTGTGATTGGTCTCGCCGGGGAGTTGGTGGTTCGTACCGGCCGGCGCCTGGTCGTTCGCCCCGCCCGGCGCCTGGTGGTTCGTACCGTCCGGCACCTGGTGGTTCGTACCGTCCGGCGCCTTGTGGTTCGTACCGTCCGGCGCCTTGTGGTTCGTCCGGTCGGGGGCTTGGGTGTGCGTCCCACCCGGGGCCCGGTGATTCGTCGAAGTCGCCTCGGGCGACGCGTACTTGTCGGGTGCGGCGGCTTCGGGTGCCTTGTTGTCGGTCGTCCCCGGTGTGTGGTTGTTCGGCTCCGTCGGCGGGTGGTCTCCGGTGGTGTCGCAGGCCCGCTCGGGCGCAGGTCCGTCGATCGATTCCGGGTCCAGGACGGTGGCGTCGCGCAGGTGCCGGACGAGCGCGGCGGCGACCGCGCGCTTCCCGACTCCGTACGGTCCGTTGAGCACAAGCAGCAGGTGTCGGTGCGGATCGTGGTGGCTGAGCGAGTCGTTCGACACGGTGACCCCCAGTGCGCGGTGACGCGCGGTCGTCAAGGTGGCATGGTGCTCCCCGACGAAAGCGGTTGACCAGAGCGTGCGGTCGTGCGGCCGGGGCGCCCGGTCCGGGTGGTCGAGCGCCGCGGCCCGGTAAGGCACACGCAACGACCGCGGCCCGGTGTCCCCCACGTGGGGGACACCGGGCCGCACCGCGCCGGGACGGCTACGCCTCTTCCGCCGCCTCGTCCTCGTCCTCGTCGGGACCGCAGACCGCGTCGAAGAAGAGCTCCAGATGTTCCTCGGTGCGCGCCCGGATCAGCATCATCCCGCCGTCGTAGCGGCCCAGCAGGTTCGGCCCCGCGAACCAGCGCACCCGCTCCCCCGGAGGCTCGCTCTCCGGGTAGCCGGGGAAGGCCAACTCGGCCATCTCCTCCGGGAGTTCGTCGAGATCCTCGGGGTCGAGGTCCTGCGCCTCCATCAGCTTGTCGTCGAACAGCACCGTCTCGGACAGCACCATCTCCACGGCCGCGAGGGACAACTTGGGCAGCCAGGCCGTCCAGTGTTCGGCGGTCGGCGTGGCCGGGCTGTAGCTCACCACCACGGCCGGATCCTCGCCGCCCAGCCGCACCCCCCACCACGCGACGCCCTGGTTCTCCTCGCGGAAGACCAGTACGTCGTCCTCGACGTAGAGCTTGTCCGGCGGCAGCAGTACGTCGTGATTGCTGGTCAGGTCCTCGCGCCGGCCCAGGAGTCGGTACAGCTCGCGAAGTGCGGCCGGCAGCTCGACGCCGAGCCGGGCCGCGCTCGCGTCCAGTTCCGCCGCGTCGTACCCGTCGGCATCGCCGATCGCCCGGGATCGGTCGGCGGCGAACGCGCGGATGAACTCCCAGGCCCCGGCCCGGTCCGCGAGCGCCGTGGGCAGCGCCGCGTGGATGTCGAAAGTCATACCCGAACGCTACCGACCGACCGGCCGACCCCTGCGCAGATCCACGAACGCGACCGTGAAGGCGGCCAGCACGAATGCGACCGACACCACCAGACCCTGTCGCAACGGGCCGGCCCAGTCCCGCCCGTGGTCGGCGGCCAGCCGGGAGAAGAAGATCGAACCGACCGCGGCGATGCCCATCGCCGAGCCGATCCGCTGCCCGGTCTGCAACACCCCGCCCGCGCTGCCGCCCTGCGCGGGCGGCACCTCGGCCAGGGTCAGCGTCTGGTTGGGCGAGATCACCAGGCCGCTGCCCAGGCCCGCCGCCGCCAGCGGCGCCACCAGGACCCACCCGACGCCGTACCCCGGCACCGCGTCGACCGCCACGATCGCGCCGGCCAGGCCGACCGCGACCAGCAGCAGGCCACTGGTCACCAGGGCGTGTCCGAACCGGTTCACCAGGTGTCCGCCGATCGACGCGCCGACCGCCGAGCCGACCGCGAACGGGGTGATCGCCAGGCCCGCGAGCAGCGCGCTGTACCCGAGTCCGGACTGGAGGTAGAGGGTGAACACAAAGAAGATCGAGGTGAATCCGGCGAAGTAGAACAACATCACCAACAGGCCGAGCGTGTACGACCGGACCCGGAACAGGGCCAGGTCGACCACCGGTTTGCGGCCCCGCCGAAGCTGCCGGATCTCCCAGCGCACGAAGGCCGCCAGGAACGCCGCGGCGAGCGGTACCAGGAGCCATTTGCCGGCGCCCTGCCACTGGCGTTCCTCGACCAGCGGGAGCAGCACCAACACCACGCCGGTGCCGAGCAGAAGGACGCCGATCGGATCCAGGTCACGCAGGCAGGCCCGGTTCGCGTGGTCGGGTCCGGGCAGCAGTCGGCGGGCCAGTACCAGGGCCACGATCCCGATCGGCAGGTTGACGTAGAACACCCAGCGCCACCCCTGGGCGGCACCGAACGCCTTGATGATCAGCCCGCCGAGCAGCGGGCCGACGGCGGTGGAGATGCCGATCACGGTGCCGAACATGCCGAACGCGCGCCCGCGTTCGCGGCCGGAGAACATCTGCTGGATCAGCGCGGACACCTGCGGGGTGAGCATGCCGCCGGCGATGCCCTGGAGCAGGCGGGCCAGCACCAGCCACGCCGAGGTCTGGGCGGCTCCGCACAGCGCGCTGGCCGCGGTGAACAGGGCGAGCCCGAGCATGAACATCAGCCGACGACCGCGCGCGTCGCCGATCCGCCCGGCCGGGACCAGGGCGAGGCCGAAGGTCAGTGCGTAGCCGGACAGCACCCACTGGATGTCGCTCTCGGACGCGCCCAGGCCCGAACGGATGGACGGCAGCGCGACGTTGACGATCGACACGTCCAGCAGGGTGATGAACCCGGCGATCAGACAGACGCCGAGCGCCTGCCAGCGATGCGGGTCGGGCCCGGCGGCGGCGGTCGACATGCCACACCCTTCTTCCGGAGCCACCCGATCGGCGACATCCGAAGGACGATGCCCACATCCCCGGACGGCAAGGCCGCCGCCCGGGTGACCCGGGCCGGCGCTCAGTAGCCCAACGTCACCGCCACGGGCAGGTGGTCGGAGGCCCGCGAGCGCGGCGCGTCCACGCCGAGCAGCCGCAACCTCGGATCGAGCAGCACGTGGTCGATCTCCTGCTTCGGCCGGTCCGCCGGATAGGTGCGCAACGGTCGGATCCTGGCCAACCCGTCGAGCAACCCGCGACCGGTGAACGCCTTCAGCTGCGCGCTGTCGGGGGCGGCGTTGAGGTCGCCGAGCACCGCCACCGGCACCGACTCGCCGAGTCGGGCGGCGAACGCGGCGGCCCGCTCGGCCTGGGCCTGCGGCACCTTGTCGGCCACGTCCTGCAGGTGGGTGGCCACGAAGCCGACCCGCTTGCCGGGCGCCGCCTCGATCACCACGCCGAGCGCCTGCGCACCGGTCGGCGCGCCGCCGGCGGGCAGCTTGATCGACTCCAGGTGCCGGATCGGCTTGCGGGTGAGCACCGCGTCGCCCCACTGCGGATCGGCGGCCGGCGCAAACCGGTAGGGCAGGTCCAGGCGTCGGGCGAGCAGGGTCAGCACGTCGTGCCCGCCGTTGAGGAACCAGGCCCGGTCCACCTCGTTCAGCAACACCACGTCCGGCTTCAGCGCGCGGATCGTGTCCGCCGTCCGGTCCGGGTCGAACCGGCCGTCGAGGCCGTAGCCCATCCGGATGTTGTACGTCACCACGCGCAGCGTCCCGGCCGCCGCATCCGGCACGGGGGCGGCGCCGGCGGCCGGGCGCAGCCCGAAGGCGGCGAGCGCGATCAGTACGGGGAACACGGTCGCGAGCACGAGCGGGGCGTGCAGCCGCTCGGCCCGGGACGGGGGCGGCGGGGCGTCCCGGAGCCGGTCGCCCCGGCGGCCGGCCGCGCCGGTGGGGGTGGCCGGGCGGTTGCCCGCACGGGCGCCGGCGGGTCGGGCGGCGGGGCGGGCGCCGGCGCGCTGCCCGGGGCGCGGTGTGGTCCGGGCGGCCCGGGTCCGGCCGCCGATCGCGACATCGGCGCGGGCCGCGCCGCGGGCGCCGCCGTGTGCCACGGTGCGAGCGCGGGTCGGCGCGGCGGGCGCGGTCTCCGGCTCGGTGCGGACGCGGGCGCGTCGGTCGCGGACGGCGGCCAGGCCGGCGGGCACCGCCAGGGCCAGGACGCCCAGGAGCAACACCCGGCCGCGAGCCAGTACGCCGATCTCGACGTCGTAGCGGGCGTAGTGCAGGAAGGTCAGCGCGAAGAAGCCGACCATGGTCCAGGCCGGCGCCCACCGCACGACGGCTCGGGGGCGCCCGGCGGCGTCGCCCAGGACCAGGCCCACGCCCAGCGCGCCGAGCGCCTGGAAACCGGCCGCGCCGGCGGGGGCCAGGCCGACGATCCCATCGTGGGCGCCGCTCTCCAGGTAGCCGGCGCCGAGCACGCCGACCACGAGCGACAGCAGCCCGAGCGGCAGGACCCACACTCCGCGCAGCCGGGACACCGGCACCGCGAGGGCCCAGGCGGCGACCAACACCGGTACGCCCCAGCGCGGTTCGCCGGCCGCGGCGTGCGCGACGCCGACGTTGCCGAACAGTACGCAGGTGAGGTAGAGCGCGGGGCCGAGTACGGCCCACAACACCGGCCGGGGCGCGGGTACTTCGGGCGCCTGGAGCCAGACCTGCGCGGCGACGAACAACACCGCGAGCGTGCCCAGTACGGCCCAGCCGCGCCACGCCGCCAGCCACATCGGGTCCAGCGTGCCGAGCCCGGCGTGCAGCGCGACGGCCGCGGCGAGCCCGGCCGGCACGCCGACGCCCGCAGCCCAGCCGGTGTGCGCGATCGCGACCAGCCAGCACAGCGCGGCGACCAGTGCCACGCAGGACAGGTAGAGCTGCCGGTCGCCGCCGTCGGTGAACTGGAGCCACAGCCGCAACATCACCATGGCCACCCCGGCCAGGACCGCGACCGGCCGGCCGCCGACCCGCCGACACAGCGGCACCACCGCGAACGCGAGCGCGAACCACACGACGGCGAACAGGCCGAGCTCGGCGGCGGGCGTGTCGCCGGCGTCCCCGTACACGGTGATCAGCGACGGCAGCCACACGCGCAGGATGTCGACCAGAAAGACGATCCCCAGAGCGATCACGATCACCGGCACGCGCAACCCCCGTCTCGATGGCGGGGTCAGCATAGAGCGACGGATCACCCTTACGGGAGACGCTTGCTGACGATCAATCAGCCCAATCCCGGGCGCCCGGCCGGCGGCCGAGCACGGGCCCTCGGGCACGACGGACCGGCCGGCTCGAACGAGCGTCGCAAGCGCGGCGCAAACGCTCGGGCGCGGGCCGGTCGACTTCGGCCAACGTCGCGCGCACTCCAGCGATGCCCGCGCCCACTACCGGGTCCGCGATCGCGCGGCCCGGCCCCGCGCGGGCATCGGAGTCGGGCGCGGGCAGGCGACCGGCCTCGATAAGCACGAAGAGCAGCACGATGCCCCTGCGGACGTCGGCGCAACGATCAAGCCACCCGCACCGGCCCGGGCGGCGGAGCTCAGACATGCGCCGGTGGCCCACCCCGGCAACTGCCGTGCGCACTGCGGCAATGCCCTCGCCGACAGCGGAGCGGCCGGCAAGCCATCCCGACCCGCGCACGCGGCGGGTGCTCAGGCGCGCGCCAGGCGGCCTGCCTCGGCGAGGGTGGTGAGGACCGCCGCGATGCCCTCGCGGATGGCCGGGTCGGTGATCAGGCCGTTGCCGTCGATGGCGTCGCGGGTCACGCCCAGGCGCACGCAGGCCGAGTCGACGACCTCCGCGCCGGTGTAGCCCAGGACCGTGCGCAGCGACTCGTGTGCCTTGGCCGCGCCGCCGGGGTTGGCGGAGGCGTTGATCCAGGCGACCGGCTTCTCGCTGGTCTCCACGCCGCCGACGGTCCAGTCCAGGAGGTTCTTGAACGACCCGGGCAGCGCGCCGGCGTACTCGGGGGTGGAGAACAACACCGCGTCGGCGGCCTCGATCGCGGCCCGCAGTTCGAGCACGGCCGGCGGCAGCGGCTCCCGGTCGTCGTCCGGGTTGAAGTGCGGCAGTGCGCCCAGCCCGGCGAAGACCACCGGGTCCACCCCGTCCGGGGCGATCGCCTGCGCCGTGCGCACCACCGCGGAATTCGTGGACTCGGCCCGAAGCGAACCACTGATCAGGAGCACCCGACGATTTGCTGTCATGGCCGGTCAAGGTAGCACCGCGTGCGTACTACCCTCACTCCATGAACACGCCGGTCGAGAAGGTCGCCGAGGCGCTGCGCGCGCTGGAAGCCCAGGGTGGGATCCGGAACTTCACCGAAACGGTGCCGACCGCGGCAGCCGCTGCCGAGGTATTGGGCTGCGAGGTGGGCGCGATCGCGAACAGCCTGGTGTTCTCCGCCGACGGCCAACCGCTGCTGGTGCTCACCAGTGGGGCACATCGGGTCGACACCCGCGTGGTGTCCCGGCTGCTCGGCATCCGCAAGCTGCGCCGGGCCGATCCGGCCTTCGTGCTCGCCGCGACCGGCCAGGAGGTGGGCGGCGTCGCGCCGGTCGGGCACCCGTACCCGATTCGCACGCTCGTGGACACCTGGCTGGCCAAGCATGAGGTGGTCTGGGCCGGGGCCGGGGATCACAACCACATGTTTCCCACGACCTACGATGAGCTGCTGCGGATGACGGGTGGTCAGGCGGCCGACGTCGAAGCCTAGTGCCGCGCCCGGCGACGTTCACCCCGGCCGCACCCCGGTCGGCGGACGATCGCCTCCCAGTGCGCCCAGCGGCCCGCCGGCAGCTCGCGGCGGTCCGAGTACTCCGCGCACAGCGGCCGGACCGGTTCGAACTCGGCCAGCAGGTCCTCCAGTTCGCGGCGGCCGTAGTAGTGCACGGTGAGGCCGGCCTTGAAGCCCGCCAGGTAGCGGTAGGTATGGCCGCCGTCCGCCGTCGTGTCCAACACCTCGTGCGCCTCGACCGCCTCGGTCTCGGCGGAGGCCGTGCGCAGCGCGAACAGCCCGCCCGGGGCGACCAGGGCCAGCGAGCCGCGCAGCAGTGCGCGGGCGGCGGCGCGGGTGCCGTGCTGGTGCACCTGGATGCCGATCACCAGGTCGTAGCGGCGGCCCGCCGGCAGGTCGTCCTGGGTGCCGTGGACCAGGGTCAACCCCGGTTCGCGGCCCGCCAGTTGGCGCAGTGCGGTACGGGAGGGGTCGACCCCGATCAGGTCCAGCCCGGCGCGGTGCAGCGGGATCAGGTTGCGCCCGTTGCCGCAGCCGATCTCGACGCCCGAGGTGCCGGGCGCGACCACCGCGAGGATCCGGTCCACGAACGGGTCGGGCGCGGCGTCCGCGTACATCCCGTCCGCGTAGGCGTTGTCCCAGTAGTCCACGGCGATCCGGTGTGCGTCCATGCCGTCGAGCATTGCCGGATTCGGACGCCGGGTCAGGTCAACCCGCCGATGAAACGGCCCAATTGCGCCAGATTGCGGCACTCGATCATGGGCAGCCGCCGGCCGTAGACCGAGGCGATCGAATCCCCGGTGTCCCAGTCCCGCTCCGGCTCCGGATTGAGCCACCACGCGTGCCGGGCCGGGGCCACCATCGCGGCCAGTGCGGCGAGCGCCGGGTCCTGGTAGTTGTTGCGCGCGTCGCCCAGGATCAGCAGCGAGGACTTGGGGCCGATCACCTCGCCGTAGCGCTGCGCGAAGACCTCGAACGCATGGCCGTAGTCGCTGTGTCCGCCGAGCCGCACCAGGTTCGCCTCGGCGGTCAGCCGGCGCATCGCGTCAGTGACGTCCCCGCCCGGCCGTTCGAAGAACCGGGTGACCTCGTCCACGGTGTCGATGAACGCGAACACCCGGACCCGGGCGAACTGTTCGCGCAGTGCGTAGGCCAGCAGCAGGGTGAAGTGGGCGAACGAGGCGACCGATTCGCTCGCGTCGCACAACACCACCAGTTCGGGCTTGTGCGGGCGGCGCGGGCGATGCCGGGTGGTCAGCGGCACCCCGCCGGTGGACAACGACGCGCGCACCGTGCGGCGGAAGTCCAACCGGCCGTGTCGGCCCGCGCGTTGCCGGATGGTCAGCCGGGTGGCCAGCCGCTGGGCCAGCGGTTGCACCTCGCGGCGCAGCGCGATCAGGTCGGCCCGGCTCGCGCGCAGGATGTCCAGGTTCTCCACGGCCGGCTTGACCGCCGTCTCGGCCACCCGCTGCACGCCGCGTTCCTCGGCCAGCCGCCGACGCACGTCGGCGACGATGTGCTCGTCGAGCCGGTCCACCCGCGCCTGGATCATCCGGCGGGCGTTGCGTTCGGCGACCCCGCCCGGGAGTTGGCCGCCGAGCACCGCGCGCAGCAGGCCGGCCATCAGCGTCCGGGGGTCGAGCGCGCGGCCGACCAGGTGGGCGGACCACGACGACCCCGAGGGTCCGTCGAAGGCGCCGAACCGGCCGACCGCCTCCCGGGCCAACCGGCGCAGCGCGATGTCGTCCTCCCCGAGCAGCAGTTCGCGCAGCCGATCGCGGAACGCCTCGGCGGCCTCGGCGGCGGCGTCCACTCCGCTCGCCGCCTCGGATGCGGCCTCGACCCGCCCCGATGCGCCCTCGCCCTCGTCCCCCGGCCGATCCGGGTCCGCCCCCACGCCCACCGGGAACCACAACTCGAACAGGGTGTCGAAGACCGGCCGGTGGGTGTGCCGCTTGACCAGCGACGCGGCGTAGGCGGCCCGCAACGTCTCCCGATCCGCCAGGTCGAGCACGGTCAACGCGCGGGCCGCGTCCAGCCCTTCGGCGAGCGACACCGGCAGGCCGCCGTGGCGCAGCGCCCGGACGAAGCCGGTGTGTCGGTCGAGGAGGGACATCCGCGCTCAGCCGCCGATCCCGGGCAGGCCGAGCTCCTTGGCGGCGCGGGTATGGTCGGCGGCGTGCTTGAGCACCACCCCGAGGGTGCGCGCGATCGCCTCCTCGTCCAGCGTGTCGGCCTCCAGGGCGATCAGGGTGCGGGCCCAGTCCAGGGTCTCCGCGATCGACGGTGCCTTCTTCAGCTCCAACGCGCGCAACGACGCAACGGTACGCACGACCTGCTCGGCGAGTTGCGCGCGGATCCCGGGCACCCGGGTGAGCACGATGTCGCGCTCGCGCTCGGGCGTGGGGTAGTCGATGTAGAGGTAGAGGCAGCGCCGCTTGAGCGCCTCGCTCAGCTCGCGCGTGGCATTCGAGGTGAGCACCACGAACGGGCGGCGGGAGGCGGTGATGGTGCCCAGTTCGGGAATGGTGACCTGGAAGTCGGAGAGCACTTCCAGGAGCAGCCCCTCGACCTCGACGTCCGCCTTGTCCGTCTCGTCGATCAGCAGCACCGTCGGCTCGTCCCGGCGGATCGCCGTCAGCAGCGGCCGGGCGAGCAGGAACTCCTCGGCGAAGATCCCCGCGCGGGCCTCGTCCCACCCGTCCACGCCGGCCTGGATGCGCAGGAGTTGTTTGCGGTAGTCCCACTCGTAGAGCGCCCGGGACTCGTCCAGGCCCTCGTAGCACTGGAGCCGGATCAGCTCGGCGGACGTGGCCGCCGCGACCGCCTTGGCCAGCTCGGTCTTGCCGACTCCCGCCGGGCCCTCGATCAGCAGCGGCTTGCCCAGCGCGTCGGCCAGGAACACGGCGGTGGCGATGGCGGGGTCGGTGAGGTAGTCGACGGCGGAGAGCCGGGTACGGGCGTCCTCGGGCGAGGCGAACATCGTCATGGTGGTGCACTCCTCGCGAAGCGATCTGCGGCCGGCTGCCCGTCCAAGCTACAAGAACGCCGGTTCGCCGCGGCGGCGGTGTGGCCGGCCGGGTCCGGTCGGCCGGGCGGCACCGGCCGGGTGACCTGACGAGTCGTCACATGACCGATTCTTGACGCCGAATCGGCCGTTCGTAGGGAATTCCCCCGTCCATTTCGCCCGCCTGGTTCCTAGCATCGAAAGATGAACATCGCCGTGGGTTTGGGCATCGGGATCGTGGTCGCCGCGCTGATCATCGTGGCCAAGGGCGCTCGGGTGGTACAGCAGTACGAGCGCGGGGTGGTGTTCCGGCTCGGCCGGGTCCGGCAGCGGGTGCGACAGCCCGGGTTCCACGTGATCATCCCGTTCCTGGATCGCATGAAGAAGGTCAACGTCCAGATCATCACCATGCCGATCCCGGCGCAGGAGGGCATCACCCGGGACAATGTGACGGTGCGGGTGGACGCGGTCGTCTACTTCCGGGTGCACGATCCGTCCCGGGCCATCGTCGAGGTGCAGAACCACGTGTTCGCGATCGAGCAGGTCGCGCAGACCTCGCTGCGCTCCATCATCGGCAAGAGCGATCTGGACGATCTGCTGTCCAACCGCGAGGAGTTGCACCGAGGGCTGGCGCTGATGATCGACAGTCCGGCGGTCGGCTGGGGTGTGGAGATCGACCGGGTGGAACTCAAGGACGTGCAGTTGCCCGAGTCGATGAAACGTTCGATGTCGCGCCAGGCGGAGGCCGAACGCGAGCGGCGCTCGCGGATCATCACCGCCGACGGCGAGTTCCAGGCATCCAAGAAGCTGGCCGCCGCGGCGGACGAGATGTCCAATTCGCCGGCCGCGCTGCAACTGCGCCTGCTGCAGACGGTGGTCGAGGTGGCCGCCGAGAAGAACTCGACACTGGTGATGCCGTTCCCGGTCGAGATGTTGCGCTTCTTCGAGAACTTCCCGGCCGGCGCCCCCGGTTCGGCGCCGCGCGACCCGGCCGCCCGGGCCGTGCCGGCGCAGCCGGTCGCAGCGCGGCCCGCCGAACCCGAGGACGACGACCGGCCGTTGCCGCCGGCCGTACCGCCGGTGCCGGTGTTGCCGCCCACGCCGCAGGTGCCGCCGGTGCCCCTCCCGCCGGCCGCCGACGCTTAGGCAAAGACCCGGCAAGTCGAGGGGTTTCCACCCCCCGACCGGCAAGTGGGCACTGCTAACTTCCGAGCGTGGCGACATATGCGACGCAGGGTTCACGAGTGCTCGTGGTGAGCCTGGGCGGAGACGCGATCAAGGCCCGGAACGGGTCGATGATCGCCTACGACGGGCGGATGACGTTCAAACGATTGTCCGGCGGCGGTGAGGGGCTGCGCGGCATGGTCACTCGCCGGCTCACCGGTGAGGGGATGACCCTCATGGAGGTGAGCGGCGAGGGCACCTGCTGGTTCGCGGACCGGGCCACCGAGATCAACCTGGTACAGCTGAACGGCGAGACCCTGCACGTCGAGTCGAGCAACCTGCTCGCGGTCGACCAGGGCCTGCGCACCGGCACCGAGTTCACCGGTCTGCACGGCGCGAGCAGCGGGCAGGGCCTGTTCACCACGACCGTGTCCGGTCAGGGCACGGTGGCGGTCACCTCCGACGGGCCGGCGATCGTACTGCGGGTGTCGCAGGCCGAGCCGCTGTCCGTGGACCCGGGGGCGTATGTCGCGCACACCGGGCAGCTGCGCAAGGCGTTCGTCAAGGACGTCAACTGGCGGACGTTCATCGGCGAAGGCTCCGGGGAGAGCGTGCAGTTGCGCTTCGAGGGCGAGGGACTGGTGTACGTCCAGCCCACCGAGCGGCAGACCATCGGGGGGCAGACGTGACGTTCGACCAGGTCAACTCCAAGATGATCGAGGCAACCGTCGGGCCCGGGCAGATCCTGTACTGCCTGCGCGGGGCGATGTTGGCCTACCGCGGCGAGGTTTCCTTCAGCCCCACCACCACCGGGCAGCACAGTGTCGGGGGGATGATCGGCCGCCGGCTCGCGGGCGAGTCGGTGCCGCTGATGAAGGCCGAGGGCGAGGGCACGGTGATGTTCGGCCACGCCGGCCGGCATGTACACCTGATCGAGATCGGCGGCGACACGCTGCACGTGGAGGCGGACCGACTGCTGGTCTTCGAGGGCTCGTTGCAGCAGGGCACGATGTTCATGGGTTCGCAGGGCGGGGTGCGCGGGATGATCCGCGGCCAGGTGACCGGCCAGGGGCTGTTCACCACCACGCTGACCGGCCGCGGGTCGTGCGCGGTGCTCGCGCACGGCGGGGTGATCGAACTGGCGGTCCAGCCGGGTCGGCCGATCCACGTCGACCCGCAGGCCTACATCGCGCATCGCGGGCAACTGGACAATCGGATCGGCGCCAGTCTGGGCTGGCGCGACGTGATCGGGCGGGGCTCCGGGGAGGCGTTCCAGTTGGAACTGTCCGGCACCGGCACGGTCTTCGTCCAGGCGAGCGAGGAGAAGTTGTGACCACCCTCGGTACCGGCCCGACCGTGTTCGACGCACGCACGCTGCCGCGCGACGACAACGTCAATCCGTACACGTTCAACGTGGCCCTGGAGGGCGAGTGGTTCGTCCAGAAGGGCAAGATGATCGCCTACTACGGGCGGATCAGGTTCGAGGCGCTCGGCGTGGGTGCGCTGGATCGGCTGGTCACCGACAACTTCAACTCGCCGCTCTACCTCCAGGATTGGATCGTCGCGCAGGGCAAGGGCCAGTTGTTGTTGGCCGATCGTGGCTTCGACGTCAACTCGTACGACCTGGAGACCGGCAATCTGACCATCCGGGCGGGCAATCTGCTCGCCTTCCAGCCCGGCCTGGACCTCAAGCAGTCGATCGTGCCCGGGTTCGTCACGCTGATCGGCACCGGCAAGTTCGTCGCCGCCTCGAACGGCGCGGTGCACTTCGTCGAGCCGCCGATCCGGGTGGACCCGGACGCGCTGCTCGGCTGGGCGGACTGTCCGACCCCGTGCCACCACTTCGACACCAAGTACATGCGCGGCGCGCTGGGCATGGCCCGGCGGATCACCGGGCTCGGCGGGGCGTCCGGCGAGGAGCACCAGTACGACTTCGTCGGGGCGGGCACGGTGTTGATGCAGTCCTCGGAGATCTCCATCGACCCGAACCTGATCCCGGAGCAGGCCACGCCGGAGAACCAGCCGCCGGGTGGGCAGCCGAACATCCCGGGGTTGCCGGGGCGGTTGGGACGGTTGTTGCAGTAGGCGAGGGTGTGTTCGGCGGGTCGGGAACCAACGGCCGGTGCGCGCCGTTGACGTGGGGAGGCCCTTCACTGGGGACGGTGGAGGGCCTCGCCAACTCTTCCCGCCGCGGCTACAACTGGTCGGCCAGGTCGCTGTCCTCGGCCACCTCGCGAAGCAACCGGACCAGTACGCCGACCCCCTCGTGCCGGATGTCCGCCCGCCAGAACGCGGTCACCGCGACGTCGGGCGCGCCGGTCAGCGGCACCTGGACGACCCCGCGGACCGGGCGCTGTCGGGCCCAGCCGCGCGGCGACAGGCCGACCCCCTGGCGATCCACGACGCGCGCGATCACGTCGTCGACGCTGCCGTACGCCTCGACGATCTCGCTCGCCCCCGCGCGGCGCAGCGCGTCGGTGACCCGGGTGTACAGCCTGGGGTGCGGTTGGCGCGGCCAGACCACGATCGGTTCGCCGCGGCCGACCAGTTCGGTCAGGTCCACGGCTGCTCGGTCGGCGCAGGGGTGCTCCTGTGGGAGCAGGGCGACGAACGCGAAGGTACCGACCCGGGCGGACTCGAACCCCGGGCCCAGATCGGGCAACCAGCCGAGCCCGGCGTCGAGCACCCCTTCGCGTACATCGGCCACCTGGCGGGCGGTCGGCTCGCTGGTCCACTGCACGCGCAGCGCCGGGTGGCGCACGTGCAACGCGGAGATGGCCGCCGACACCAGCGAGGGGCCCAGGCCGGAGGTATACCCCACGCGCACCTGTCCGGCGTCCCAGGTGGCCCGCCGGCGGACCTCGGCGCACGCGTCGTCCAACAGTCGCAGCGACTCGTCGAGCCGGCTGCGGAACACTTCGCCGAGCGGGGTGAGCGCGACCGGCAGCGACGAGCGGTCCACGAGACGGGCGCCGAGCTGCTGCTCCAGGCGGCGCACGGCCTTGCTGACCATCGGTTGGGACAGATACAGGCGCGCGGCGGCCCGGCCGAAGTGCCGTTCCTCGGCGACCGCCAGGAAACATCTCAGGTCGCGCAGTTCCATGAACCCCACCTATGCCGTGTCGGCATAACGTTAGCAACACCAGGGGCTTGGCTGACGACCCGTCAGCGGGTTTCCTTGGTACGCAGGGTCCACGCGTCGTCGGCGGGGCCACCGCCGTTCGCCGCCGCGCGCTGCCGTTCACCGGCATCGCCGGCATCGTTGCCATCGCCGCAAGGAGCCGCCACCATGACGCTCGAGATCCCGCGCATCATCTCCGTCGACGACCACGTGGTGGAGCCGCCGGACCTGTGGACCTCACGACTGCCCGCCAAGTACAAAGACCGTGGCCCGCGTGTGGTGCGCGACAAGGCGAAGTTCAATTTCATCGGTGGGGTGTTCTCCTACGAGCGCGGCGTCGAGGACGGCGAGTGGTGCGACTGGTGGCTCTACGACGACCTGGTCTACCCCTTCCCGAAGCTCTCCGCCGCGGTCGGCTTCGACACCCTCGACGTGACGCCGGTCACCTTCGACGACATCCGGCCGGGCGCGTGGATCCAGTCCGAGCGACTCAAGGACATGGACGCCAACCACGTCGACGCCTCGTTGTGTTTCCCGAACATCCTGCCGAGGTTCTGCGGCCAGGCGTTCTACGAGCGCGAGGACAAGGAACTGGCGCTGCTGTGCGTGCGGGCGTACAACGACTGGATGATCGACGAGTGGTGCGCGGGTGACGGCAAGGGCCGCCTGCTGCCGATGACGATCATCCCGCTGTGGGACGCGAACCTGGCCGCCGCCGAGGTACGCCGCTGTGCGGCCAAGGGCTCGTTCGCGGTCGCCTTCTCGGAGAACCCGGTGCCGCTGGGCCTGCCGTCGGTGCACGACAAGGACCGCTTCTGGGACCCGTTCTTCCGGGCCTGCGAGGAGACGGACACGATCGTGTGCATGCACATCGGCTCGTCCTCGAAGATGCCCTCGACGTCCCCCGACGCGCCGTTCATCGTCTCCTCGGTGCTGACCTTCCAGAACGCCATGGGCTCGATGGTCGACTACATCTTCTCCGGCGTCTTCGACCGCTTCCCGAGGATGAAGATCGCCTACGCCGAGGGCCAGGTCGGCTGGATGCCGTACGTGATGGAGCGCGCGGACAAGCTCTGGGCGGAGCGCGACGACAACGCCTTCGGCTCGTCCCTGACCGAGAAGCCCAGTTCGTACATCAAGGACCGCATCTACGGCTGCATCTTCGACGACGAGATCGGCCTGCGAAACCGCGACGTGATCGGCATCGACCAGATCTGCTTCGAGGTCGACTACCCGCACGCCGACTCCACGTTCCCCAACACCCACAAGGTGGCCCTGGACATCGCCACCAAGGCGGGCCTGACCCAGGCGGAATGCGACAAACTCTTCCGCGCCAACGCCATCAAGGCCTTCGGCCTGGAACGCTTCGGCATCACCCGCTAGTCGCCACTCGACCCACCGGCCGCACCCGATCCCCCGGGCGCGGCCGGCGGCGCATCCCCGGAACGCCCCAGTATGTTGGGCACGTTGCGGCGTACATCCACATCCTTCGTCATCCTTCGTCGTTGCCGTTGCCTGTGCCGTGCTCGGCCGTATTCCGCTGGATTTTGCGCTGTTCCGTCGTGAAGGGAGTTGCCGAATGGGGAAGCTGTCGACCGGCCTGGAGGCGATCCTGCCCGGTCTCGCGGACGTGTACCGGGACCTGCACGCGCACCCCGAACTCTCCCTCCACGAACACCGCACGGCCGACCTGATCGCCAAGCGCCTGGACGCCGACTGGACGGTCACCCCGGGGGTCGGCGGCACCGGTGTGGTCGCGGTGTTGCGCAATGGGGACGGGCCCACCGTGTGGATGCGGGCGGACATGGACGCGCTGCCGGTCCGGGAGGCCACCGGGCTCGACTACGCCTCGACGGCCACCGACCCGGACGGGGTGCCGATCATGCACGCCTGCGGCCACGACGTACACGTGACCTGTCTGCTCGGCGCGTGCGCGTTGCTCGCGGCCGATCGGGACGTGTGGCACGGGACGGTGGTCGCGCTGTTCCAGCCCGCCGAGGAAATCGGGCGCGGCGCGCGGGCGATGCTCGACGACGGGCTACTCGACCGTTTCCCCCGGCCGGACGTGGTGCTCGGGCAGCACGTGGCACCGGGTCCGGCGGGCCTGGTGGCGCACTGCCCCGGGACGGTCCTGGCCGCCGCCGACTCGCTCACCATCCGGCTGCACGGGCGCGGCGGGCACGGCTCGCAGCCGGAAAACGCGGTCGACCCGGTGGTGATGGCCGCGTCGCTGGTGATGCGGTTGCAGACGGTGGTGTCCCGGACCGTCGGGCCGATGGAGCAGGCGGTGGTCACGGTCGGCCGGTTGCAGGCCGGTACGAAGGACAACATCATCCCGGCCGAGGCCGAACTGGGCGTCAACGTGCGCAGTTTCGACGAGGGCGTCCGGGCTCGGGTGCTGGCCGCGATCGAGCGGCTGACGCTGGCCGAGGCGCGGGGCGCGGGCGCGCCTCGGGATCCCGAGATCGAGTCGACCCACAACTTCCCGCTCACCGTCAACGACGGGCCGGCCACCGAACGGGTGCGCGCCGCGCACGCGGCGGCGCTGGGCGAGGAGTGGGTACGGACGATCGGACCGGCGTCGGCGAGCGAGGACTTCGGGCTGTTCGCGAGCGAGGCCGGGGTGCCGTCGGTGTTCTGGATGTTCGGCGGGAACGATCCGGCCGACTTCGGTCCGGGTGGGCCGACGAAGCCGGTGGTG
Source organism: Embleya sp. AB8 (assembly GCF_049739465.1). Lineage (NCBI taxonomy): Bacteria > Bacillati > Actinomycetota > Actinomycetes > Kitasatosporales > Streptomycetaceae > Embleya > Embleya sp. AB8. The sequence goes on along the minus strand of NZ_JBMHHY010000013.1, from coordinate 107,932 downwards.
GCCAACCATTCGCCGTATTTCGCGCCGGTGATCGAGCCGACCCTGGCTACCGGCGTGCGGGCGTTGCTGGTCGCGGCGGGGGTTTGGCTGGAGTAGGAGCGGGAGTTCGGCGAGACGGCCGAAGCCGGGCGGGCCCGACGTGGGAATGGCCCTCGATCTCCGGGGAGATCGAGGGCCATTCGGGTCGGATGGGGACTACGCGCGGCTACGTGCGCGGGCGCGGTAGAAGAACAGCAGGGCCACGCCGAGGCCGATGGCGAGGGCGCTGCCACCCAGCATCAGGGCCACGTTGCCCGGCATGCCGCTGTGCGCGAGGCCGTCGGATCCACCGGATCCGCCGATCCCGCCACCGTGGCCACCGCCACCGCCGTGGCCGCCGTTACCGCCTCCGTGGTCACCGCCGTGGCCGCCGTGCGGCTTGGTGTGCGTACCGGAGGGCACGGCCGAGTGACTGGCCGACGGGGTGGCGGAGGACGAGCCGGATGGGGAGGCCGAGGGCGAGGCCGACGGCGGACACGTGGGCGAAGCCGTCGGGCTCGCGGACGGGGAGCCGGACGGGCTCACCGAGGGCGATGCCGACGGGGACGCGGACGGGCTGGCCGAGGGCGATGCCGATGGGCTCGCGGACGGGGACGCCGAGGGACTCGCCGAGGGCGAAGCCGACGGGCTGGCCGACGGACTCGCAGAGGGACTCGCGGACGGCGAGGCCGATGGGGACGCCGACGGAGATGCCGATGGGCTGGCCGAAGGCGAAGCCGACGGGGACACCGAGGGGCTCGCGGACGGGCTCACCGAAGGCGAGGCCGAGGGCGACACGGACGGGGAAGCCGACGGCGAGACCGAGGGGGAAGCCGACGGCGAGACCGACGGCGACGGCGTCGTACCGCAGTCCGGCAGGTCACCATCGAACGGATACCGGTGGAACTCCGACCCCGACGACGACTCGTGGATCAGCGAACCGGCCGTGAAGAACCGCCCGTTCATCCCCGGCACGGACACCGTCGTGGTGCTCGCCGGGTTGCCGACCAGCACACTGCCCTGGAACTGGGCGCTGCCCGCGAAGGTCACCGCCGTGGCCTCCGGGAAGTTCCACAGCAGCTTGGCGCGCAGCGCCGGCGGAATCGCATCGCTCCCGATGAACGTGTTGATCACCCGGGCCGGCCCGGTCAGGTTGACCAGCACGGTGGCCCCCGGCGGAATCCCCAGGAACGTAATGCCCTGCGGCCCGCCGCCGGCGTTGGCGATGTCGAAGTCGACGTTGAACACCTGGAGCGGGGACGTACCGTCACCGGTGAACAACGTCTCGAAGCCCACGTTCACCGCGGTGCCGGTGGGGGTGCGCGGTTGGCCGTCGGGGAACGCGTAGCAGGTCGAGGAGGCGGTCAGTTGGGGACGCAGACCGGCGTACGGCGCCGCGGCGGACCCGTCCTTGACCGCGGTCGGCACCACGGTCCCGGAGAGGGTGCCGGCGTAGCGGACCACGCCGCTCACCGCGCCTTCCTCGGCGAGCAGTCGCTGACCGGGCGCGATGGTGACGTTGCCGCCGACGGTGAGGAAATCGGTGCCGTTGTCGGGGGGTACGCGGGAGCCGACGCCGACCACGCCCACGTTGTAGATGCTGGATCCGGACGTCTTGTTCATGTCGAAGTTGCCGAGGGCGACCAACTTGCCCTCGGCCTCCGCGGCGGACCCGCTGACGGTCCAGTTGCCGCCGACGAACATGTTGATGCCGTTGTCGCGGCCCACGATCGGGCCGTTGTTGGGTTCGGATTCGACAGCCGGGCAACTCCCCGGGATGCAGGGCCCGAGGCCGCCGGGCAGCGGCGTGGCGATGCCCATCACGGCGAACACGCAGACGAGGATCACCCCGCCGAGGGTGACTACTCCGGATAGCGCGAGGCCCGTCCCGCGGATCCGAGCGTTCGGTTTCCTGTGCATGTATGAAACTTGGGACATTTATCTATAAATCGTGACAAGGCGCGCGGAAAGTTCCCTCGAATGCACCCGTCGACGCGTCGAGTGACGGGCCGTCAACCGAGATGCGTACGGCTCGCGTACGCCGCAGGTATGGGATGCGATCACGGCGCCCGAATCGGAAACCGGGCGCGGGAGGCGATCGTTGGCGAGGCGAGGCGGCGGACCCGCAGCAGGACCCGCAGCAGGTCCTGCGGCAGGTCCTACGGCGGGACGTGCGAGGGACGTCGCGAGCGGTACGGTCGGTCGGGCCGACGGGTCCGATTTCCGCCCCGCATCGGTCGGACCTCACGATCGGTATCGATTCCTGGTAGTGGGTCCCGGTACCCGAACGCAATCCCTGAAGAAGAACTGGAGCTTTCTGTGATCGTCGGACTGGTTACCGCAGTCGCGGCCTCCGCGTGTTACGGCGTGGGGTCGGTGCTCCAGGCGGTCGGGTCGCGGCGATCCGCGCGCGAGGAGGCGGCGAAGCAGGCGAAGCTGGGCGGCGGCAGCGCGCAGGTGACCGGGTACGGCGGCCCGAGTCTGTCCTCGACCGCGAAGGCCGCGGTCACGTGGGAGTTCATCGTCGGCACGCTGCTCGACTTCGTCGGCTTCGCGCTCGGCGCGTTGGCGGCGCGGCTGCTGCCGCTGTTCCTGTCCCAGACGATCATCAGCGCGAACCTGGTGATCACCGCGGTACTCGGGATCAAGCTGCTGGGCATCAAGCTGCATCGCGCCGACTGGACCTCGATCGGCGTGGTCTGCGGGGCGCTGGTCCTGCTCGGCATCGCGGCCGGGCCGGAGGGCAACGGGCACAGTCCGCGCGCGACGCACTGGTGGGTGCTGATCATCACGATCGTGGTGATCATCGGCGGGACCGTACTGGTGCGCTTCCTCGGCGCCAACGGTGCGATCGTCGCGGGTCTGCTGTCCGGCCTCGGCTTCGGCGGGCTGGGTATCGGGGTGCGGATCCTGGACGGCGTGGACCCGTTCGACCTGGGCAAGCTGGTCGCCGACCCGGCGCTGTACGCGGTGCTGATCGGCGGGATCGGCGGGATGTACCTGCACACGATCGCGTTGCAGATCGGCTCGGTCAACGGCGCGACGGCGGCGCTCGTGGTCGGCGAGACGGTGGTGCCGGGTGCGGTGGGTGTCCTGTGGCTCGGCGACACCTCGCGCGACGGGCTGGCCTGGATGGCGGTCCTCGGCTTCGTCCTCGCCGTCTCCGGCGCGGTGGCCGTCGCGTACTTCGGGAAGCACGAGGCGCAGGAACCTTCCTCCTCCGCCGACCGGGACGCCGATGCCGATCCTGCGCAGGCCCCGACTCGGGGCTGACCGGCCGGGTCGCCCGGCGGTGCCTACGAGCGGGTGAGAGCGCAATGTTCGGTTCCGGGGGCCGGCCACCCTCCCGGTGCTGCCGCGGTAGGTCCTACGACCGGGGCCGCTCCCGGGCCGACAACTCCTCGCCGACCGCGCGCAGGGTGGTCAACAGCGGCGACGGACCCTGCCCCCGGCGGACGGCCGCCATCAGGTGTCGGCGCGGCGAGGGGGCGGTGATCGGCCGCAGCAGCACGCCGGGCGGCAACTCCGGCTGGGCCAGGCGCGGGATGATGGTGACCCCCAACCCGGCCGCCACCAGGGCGAGTTGGGCGCCGAAGTCGGTCGAGGTGTGGGCCAGGCGGGGCTGGAAACCGGCCTGGTGACAGGCCGTCAGCAGCAGGCCACGGCACGCCGTCCCGGGCGCGGTGATGATCCAGTCGGCGTCGGCGAGGTCGGCGCCAAGGGACACCTCGGCGCGGCCCGCCAGCGGGTGATCGACGGGCAGCGCGATCTCGAACGGCTCGTCGAGGAGCGGGTGCAGCTCGATCCGGGGATGGTCGGGCGCGGGCAGGTCCGGGTGCGTCATCACGATCGCCACGTCCAACTCGCGTGCGGGCAGCAGCGGGAGCGCGTCCTCGGTCTCGTACTGGACCACCTCGAACCGCCACCCGGGGTGAGTCACCTTGAGCCGGGCCAGCGCCGGCGCGACCAGACCGGCGATCGCCGACGGGAAGCCGGAGATCCGGGCCCGCCCGACCCGCCCGTCGCGCTGCGCCGCGAGATCGGCGCGGGCCTGCTCCAGGCGGGTCGCGATCGCGTCGGCGTGGCCGAGCAGGACGTACGCCGAGGCGGTCAGCCGGACACCGCGCCCGTGCTTCTCAAGCAGCACCGCGTCCGCCTCGCGGGCCAGCACGGCGAGTTGTTGCGACACGGCGGACGGCGTCAGATGCAGCGAGCGCGCGGCGGCGACGACGGTGCCGTGTTCGTCGAGCGCGCGCAGGATGTTCAGCCGCTTGATCTCCATGTAGAAAAACTACCGATTGGAGTCCGATAAATGTAGCTGGACCCGATCGATGCCCGAACCACACACTGCTGATCATGCTCATGACCCGTACCGATTCCCTCCGGGCCGTGCTCGTCAGCGTGATCTGGGGGGTGAACTTCGTCGCGATCGACGCGAGCCTCGGCGATTTCCCGCCTTTCCTGCTGGCCGCGCTGCGCTTCGCCCTGGTCGCGTTTCCGGCCGTGTTGTTCGTCAAGCGTCCGCAGGTGGGTTGGCGGGTGCTGGTCGGGGTCGGACTCACGGTCAACGTGGGCCAGTTCGCGTTCCTGTTCAGCGCGATGCACGCGGGGATGCCGGCCGGGCTGTCGTCGGTGGTGATCCAGTGTCAGGCGATGTTCACCGTGCTGGGCGCGGTCGTACTGCTGCGCGAGATCCCGGGCCGAACCCGGCTGATCTCCCTGGGCCTCGCCGCCGCCGGCATGGCGGTGATCGCCTTCGGCCGCGGCCAGGGCGCCTCGGTGTGGCCCTTCCTCCTGGTCCTCGGCGCCGGCGCCTCCTGGGGCCTCGGCAACGTCCTCACCCGCAAGGCCGGCATCCCCGGCGGCCTGGGCCTGGTCGTCTGGTCCGCCCTGGTCGCCCCACTCCCCCTGCTGGCCCTGTCCCTGACCGTCGAGGGCCCGACCAAGGACTGGGAGTCCCTGACCACGGCCTCCTGGAGCGGGGTGGCCGGCCTGGCCTTCACCGTCGCCCTGTCCTCCTGGCTCGGCTACGGCATGTGGTTCGCCCTCCTGAGCCGCCACTCCGCCTCAGCGGTGGCCCCGTACGGCCTGCTGGTCCCGATCGTCGGCATCCTCACGGCCTGGGCGGTACTGGGCGAGCGCCCGACCTGGATAGAGGCCACCGGCGCGGCCGTAGTCGTGATCGGCATAGCCCTGGCCAGTCTCCCCCGCAGAACACCCCCGGCTACGGCACAGATCCGCCACCCGGCCCCAACTCCCGTCCCGGCAATCGACGCCCGATCATCCTGAACCAACCCACCCGAAACGCATTCCGAAGTATCTTCCGGACGTGCCCACACCCACCGCGCAATCCGACGAGAGCACGCCGACCGTCCGCGAAGCCTTCCCCTGGACGCGTCACCTGTCCGCCAAAGGGGGCAAGGGAGTCGCCACCGACCTCGCAGCGGCGACCCGGGACGGCCGCCGACCTCCACCGCGTCATCGTCGGATGGCGCGCCACCGCCCGCATCCTCGCCGACCCCACCCTGACCGAAGAACTCACCAGACCGCTCCCGGACGAGGACCACGGCGAGGTACCCGCCCCATGAGCCCTGCGCCCGACAACAACGTCCCGCCATCTCCCGTCGGCAACGAACAACGACTCCGAAGCGCCATCGACGAGGCCACTATCCGCCGGACGCCGGAAACCGACCGTCGGGCACTCGCACTCAGCCGGTTGCGCGCAACCGCCGAAGACGCCTTCGATCTCGATCTGCTGGAGGACAAGCGAAACTACCGTCGCTGAACGCCGGTTGGCGGCCCACCGGACCTCCCACAAGGCACGCGGCAGTGCCTACAGGTTGCGGTAGACCTCACGGCGGTTTCCGGCAGCCAGGACCCATACGATCAGTCGGCCGTGGTCGACGGTGTACACGACCCGGTAGGCCCCGACCCTGAGACGCCAGCGGGCGTCGTGCCCTTGGAGGGACTTGATGTCGAAGGCCGCGATGTCTCCTGCGTCCATCGCCTTTTGCAAGGCAGCCAGGCGACGGAGGATCCGCAGCGCGTCAGGGCGAGCGATCTTGAGCAGGTCCCGCTGGCCTTGCGGAGAAAAACGCGTGACGTGACCCATGCGCGATCAGGCGTGGTGGGCTTGGATCAGGGCGGCCATCTCTTCGAGTGAGACCGACCCCTCGGTGCCTTCGGCCTCCGCCTCGTCGGCCAGTTTGTTGAGCCACGCGTCCTCGGCCTGTTCGGCCAACAGATGCAGGCGCCGGTACTCGTCGATGTCGATCACGACGGCCTCCTGCCTGCCACGCCGCGTAATGATCGTCGGAGTCTCGTCGCGCCGGGCGCGGTCGAGCACGTCCGCAAGGTGGTTGCGGACCTCGGCCATGGATGCAATCACTGGCTCGCTCATGTCACGAATGTAGCAGATGTACATCCACAGTGCTCGTCGCCATCCAAATGCGCGATGACCCCGCAACCGGACGTACCGGTGCGGGGTCGGCGGGCGGGCGGCGGAGGCAACCGAGGCCCCTCGCCTGCTACTTGCGCTTGTTGATCTCCGCTTCCAGCTGCGGCATGACCTTGAACAGGTCGCCGACCACGCCGTAGTCGACCAGGTCGAAGATCGGGGCGTCCTCGTCCTTGTTGATCGCGACGATGGTCTTGCTGGTCTGCATGCCCGCGCGGTGCTGGATCGCGCCGGAGATGCCGACCGCGATGTAGAGCTGCGGGGAGACCTGGGTGCCGGTCTGGCCGACCTGGTGGCTGTGCGGGTACCAGCCGGCGTCGACCGCCGCACGGGACGCGCCGACCGCCGCGCCGAGGGCGTCGGCGACCGACTCGATCACGTGGAAGTTCTCCGCGCCGTTGACGCCGCGACCGCCCGAGACGACGATGTCGGCCTCGGTCAGCTCCGGGCGGTCGGACTTCTCGCGCGGGGCGCGCGAGACGACCCTGGTGCCGGTCGCGGCGACGGTGAAGGCCACCGTGACGGCCTCCACGGCGGGGGTGGCCGGGGCCTCCTCCGGGGTGGCGGCGTTGGGCTTGACCGTGATGATCGGCGTGCCCTTGGTGACGTGCGCCTTGACCTGGTACGTCGCCGCGAACACCGACTGCTCGGTGACCGGGCCCTCGGCGCCCGCCTCGATGTCGACCGCGTCGGTGATCAGGCCCGACTCCAGGCGCACCGCGACGCGCGCCGCGATCTCGCGGCCGTCGTTCGAGGACGCGACCAGGATCGCGCCGGGCGTGCCCGCGCCGGCGATCTGGGCGAGCGCGTCGACGGCCGGCGCGACGAGGTATTCGTCCACCTCGGGCGCGTCCACGACGTAGATCTTCTGCGCGCCGTACCTGCCCAGCGTCTCGGTGGCGCCGTCGGCGCCCTTGCCCAGGTAGACCGCGGCGGGCTCGCCGAGCCGGCGGGCCAGGGTCAGCAGTTCCAGGGTCGGCTTGCGGACCGCGCCGTCGGCGTGGTCGACGAGAACGAGGATCTCGGCCATGTGGGGTTCTCTCCTACTCCGGTACAGCCCGGATTGCTCCGGCCGCGGAAGTTGTAGACGTTGCGATGTTCGGTCGCCCCGGGGGCGACCGCCACGAAGTGTCGAAACAGTCCGGTGCTGCTGACCGACTAGATGAACTTCCTGGCGGCGAGGAACGCGGCCAACTGCACGCCGCCCTCGCCCTCGTCCTCGACGACCTCGCCCTTGGCGCGCGGCGGGCGCTTGGTCGCGGTGTCCACGATCGACCACGCGGCGGACAGGCCGACCTGGTCCGACTCGATGCCCAGGTCGTCCAGGTCCAGCGACTCCAGCGGCTTCTTCTTGGCCGCCATGATGCCCTTGAACGAGGGGTAACGGGCTTCGCCGGTACGGTCGGTGACCGACACGACGGCGGGCAGCGACGCCTCGATCCGCTCGGTGGCCACGTCGCCCTCGCGGCGGCCCTTGACCACGCCGCCCTCGACCGCGACCTCGTCCAGGTAGGTGACCTGCGGGACGCCGAGCCGCTCGGCGAGCATGGCCGGCACGACACCCATCGTCGCGTCGGTGGACGCCATGCCGCACACGACCAGGTCGAAGCCGGCCCGCTCGATGGCCTTGGCCAGGATCAGCGACGTGCCCAGCGCGTCGGTGCCCGCGATGTCGTCGTCGTTGACGTGGATGGCCTTGTCGCCGCCCATCGCCAGCGCCTTGCGCAGGGCGTCCTTGGCATCGTCCGGACCGACCGTCAGATACGTGATCTCGGCCTCGACGCCGGACTCCACGATCCCCAGAGCCTGCTCGATCGCGTACTCGTCCAGCTCCGACAGCAGGGAGTCGACCGACTCGCGATCGGTGGTGCCATCGTCGTTGAAGCCCCGGTCCCCGGTCGCGTCGGGAACGTACTTCACGCAGACAACGATTTTCACAACAGTTCTCCTGTGGTCGTCCGGTCACCCAGGTGCCGGTCCGAGGGTGTCATGCCCGTCGACGGGGGCGGCGACGGGCCCACGGTTCCGGCCCCAAGATCCATCGATCTCCGCGCCACGATGCCACGCCCGCGCGGGGGCGCACGCGTGACACAGGGCACATTCAGTTCTGACGGTCCGTCAACTTCTCCGTCCGAGAGTACGCGGTCGGCGCATCGACGCCGACCACCGGCCCGAACCCGCCCCCTCGCCACCCCCGGAGCAGCTATGTTACCGGAGAGTAATAGGAGCGTAGTGCCGGCTGCTCGCGCTTGTCACCGGTGCGCGGACCGAACGAGATCAAGGTCACCGGGGCGCCCAACTCGGCACCGACGAATTCCGGCCACGCCGCGGCCGGCGGCGCCTGCTCGAGCACCGGCCGCGCGGCGAACATCCGCCCGGTCTGCCGCTCGGCGTACCCGAGATCGGGGACCGGGCCCACCGCCGGCTCGACCCCGCCGTACGCCCGGACCACACCGAGCCCGGCGTGGCCGAGCCGGTCCGTGTGGGTGAGCGCCACACCGTCCACGCCCCCGCACACCGCAACCGCGTACCGATGCGCGACCACGTCGAAGTGGCCCACCCGAAACGCGCCCTGCCAGCGCCCGGTCCCGTTGTACCGGTCCGGCAGCGCCGCCGTCAGCGCCGCGTCCTCACTCGGCAGCGGCCCCGCGCCGTGCCGCGTGGTGTGGGTGCGCAGCACGCCGAGCCGGTACAACTCCTCCCCCGCCTCGGCGACCAGTGTCTCGGCGTTGGCGAACGTCGTGGTCGACCACGTCGTGTACGGGTGGAACCCGTGCCACTCGTCCAGCAACACGCCCTGCGCCCCCTCGAACACCACCGGCCCACCGCGCAACAGCTCGCGCGCGTACGCGCGATCCGTTCTGCGCACCGCCCGCCCGAAGGCCAGGAACGCCGTGACGCACGCCTCGACGTCCGGCCCCAGCGGTGTCCCGAATTCGGCGCTCAACGTGTCCCGCACCGCGCCGAGCCGGCGGCGCAACAACCCCGCCGAGTCGCAGTCCGCCACCCGCGGTGCCGCGTCCGGGTGGGCCAGTGCGAAGGCCGCCGTCTCGCCGACGCCCATCCCGCACGAGCCGTGCCGGTTCGCCCCGCGCGCCAGCTCCCGGGCCCGATTGGCCGCCGCGTGGTACGGCGTGGTCAACAGCGCCTCCCGATCCACGGTCAGCAGCCCGAGCGGGTCGGCCACTCCCAACGCCCGCAAGTGCTCCGCCTCCGCGGCCAGCGCGAGCGGGTCCACGAGCATGAACCGGGACAGGTGGGTACGGGTGCCCGGGGTGAACGTGCCCGCGCCGAACTGGGCAAACGTGTGGTGTCGCCCGTCGTCGGTGACCACGTTGTGCGCGGCCTGCGCGCCGCCGTTGAACCGCACCACCGCGTGCACCGGCCGCCCCTGCGCGCGCCCGCGCGCGCACAGCCGGTCCACCGTGGTGCCCTTGCCCGCGTCGCCGAACCCCAGGTCGACGACCGCGACATGACGAGGTGTCACAACCGCGGAGTGCCCGCGCCCGCGTCACCGTCCAGGCCGGGCAGGGCGCCGGAGACGGCCACCGTGCCGCCGGAACGGGCGTACGCGGCAAGCGCCTTGGACACGTTGGCCACCTGACCCGTGGCGCCCACCTCGCGCAGGTGCGCCAGCCCCTCGTCCAGGTCGATCGCGTCCTCGGCGAGCCCGATGGTCAGCGCGATCGTCTCGCACACCCCGTCGGGGTCGTCGAGTTCGATCACGTTCTGCCGCAGCAGGCCCTTCCACTCGCCCAGCACCTCGGTGTCGCCCACGTAGGACGAGCCGGCCGGGAGGATGTAGTAGACCTCGTACATGCGCTGCAACTCGGCCAGGATCCGCTCGATCGGGATGTCCTCGGCCAGGTCGTCGCCGATGAACTCCTTGACCTCGCCGCGCCGCACCTTGCGGTAGGGCATCTCGTCGCCGATCACGAACAGGTAGCCGCGCTTGCCGCGCTTCTCGTGACAGTCGATCGAGGTGTGCCGGGCCATGAAGTAGAGCGCCAGCTCGTAGGATTCGCGCTTTTGCCCACCCCCGCCGCCCTCCAACAGGATGTTGCCGAGCTGGTCGTCCATCCGGTTGTCCGACTCGAACTGGCCCACCTGCAACGGCACTCGGTCGCAGGTCGCGTCGCCGATCGCGCCGAACATGATCTGCGGGTCCTGCACGTAGCCCTTGCGCAGCAGCAGGCCGAACAGCTCCGGCAGCTTGGTCTGCAGGGTCTGCGGGACCCGGAGCATCGAGCCGGTCACGTCGAACAGCACCGAGATGGCCAGCGACGTGGGGTGCTCGTCGCTGTCCCGGCTCTCCCGCAGGCCCGCCTGACGCGGGTCCAGGTCGGCGTGCGCCGTCCAGGCGCTGCGCGGCGTGTTGTGCTTGGTGACGTGGTCGTAGTGGAAGGCGCTGCGGCCGGCCGCCGCGTTGTAACTCTGCGCCGCGTCATAGACGTTGGTGGACCACTTGCCACTGCCCATGCTGATCGTCTCCCCGATCGGAAATACGCCGAAATAAGAAATATGAGATCGACCGGTCAGCCGGTCGCTGCGGTCCGGTCCGCCCCCGCGCTCCTCGGCTCGCGCCGCGACGGCATCGCGAACTGCCGGAAGCGGCGCGGCCCGTAGAGCTTGCCGAGCAGCTCGTCGAGTTCGCCGAGCAACTTCCACGCGTCGTGTGGACGGCGCGCGGGCGCGGGCAGCGAGCAGCCGCGCGCGAAGCGAAGCAGCGGCTTGGGCGCGTCCGCGGCGAGCAGCCCGGTGATGCAGCGGGTGGCCATGTAGACGTCGGCGGCGGTCTCCGGCGGCTGCTTGGCGGGGATCTCCGGCGGATACAGCGCCGCGTGCCGGTCGATCATCGCCGGTACGTGCTCGACCGCCTTGGCGCGCAGCACGGCCTCGGGCCGGTCGGCGTCGATCGGGCCGTCGAGCAGCACCGAGTAGCACCAGTCGACCAGCACCAGGCCGTGCTCGCGCGGGTGGATCAGCACGTGGTCGGGGGTGATCGCGCCGTGCACGACGCCAGCGCGGTGCGCGTAGCCGATCGCCACGAGCAGCCGGCGCCACATCCAGGCCACGTCGCGCGCGTCGAGGCCGTCCGGATACGCCTCGCACACCTCGGTCAACGACCGGAAGCCGCGCACCCGTTCGAGTACGTTGGCGCGCCGCTCGGTGCCGGACTTGGCGTCGCGATGGCGGAAGGTCTCGATCAACCTCGGTACGTAGTCGGCGTATTCGGGGTCGCCCACCCGCGCGATCCGCTCAAGGGCGGTGGCCTCACGCTCCATCAGATCGTTGTCGCCGGCCGAGCGCGGCAGCTTGAGCAGCGCGCGGGCCTCGCCGTCGTCCTCGGCCCGGTAGCCGACCTTGTACAGCGTGGCGATGTCGCCGCTCGCCCGCTCCTCGCCGACCGAGTAGACGTGCCGCTTGGTGGTGATCACCACCTGCCGGCCGGTCACCCCGGTGATGTCCTGCTGGTAGCGGTTCCACAACTCGCCGAGCCGGGTGAACGCGGCGGCGGCCTCGGTGCGTCGGTCGGCGGGCACGGTGTCCGGGTGGAGCAGCCGGGCAAGCAGCCGGTAGGTGCGGCCGCCCGCCCGCAGGCACGCCTCGGGCGTGCCGTCGTAGGGCCCGAAGACGCGCTGCGGGTCCGGCACGCCGGTGAGCAGGTCGAGCGCGGCTTCGAAGGTGGTGGGAGTGGTCGAGGTGGTGCCGGGCGTCCTGGTCATCGGGAGTCCTCCTCCGGGGACGGGCGCAGCAGCGCCGGGTGCAGCAGTCGTGCGGGGCCCGCGCGGTAGAGCCGGGCGCGGCGACCGCCGCGAGCCCCGCCGCGCGCGGTGGTGGCGCCGGTGTCCCGGACGAAGCCGGGCACGGACAGCACCTTGCGGTGGAAGTTGCCGGCGTGCATGGGCCGACCCCACACCGCCTGGTAGACCTCGCGCAGTTCGGTGATGGTGAACTCCTCACCGGCGAACGCGGTGGCCAGTGGCGAGTATTCGAGCCTGGCGCGGGCGCGTTCCAGACCGTCGGCGAGGATGCGCGCGTGGTCGAAGGCCAGCGTGCTCGGGTCGATGTCGGCGACCGGCACCCACTGCGCGTGGGCGGCGTCGCCGCCGGCCGTCGGGTCGGGCAGGTCGGGCGCGAAGGCCAGGTGCGCGACCGAGACGATCCGCATCCGCGGGTCGCGACCGGGCGTGCCGTAGGTGCCCAGTTGTTCGAGGTGGACCCGGTCGAGCCGGGCGCCGGCGGCCAGGCCGGTCTCCTCGGCCAGTTCGCGCTCGGCGGCCTCGTCGAGGTCCTCCTCGCGCCGGGTGCCGTCCGCCTCGACCACGGGCCGGACGAAGCCGCCGGGCAGCGCCAGTCGGCCGGCGAAGGGCATCTCGCCGCGCCGCACGAGCAGTACGTGCAGCGCCTTGACCGGTTCCTCCCCGGCGCCGTCCGGATCGGCCTTCGCCCCGGCCGGGACCGCGAGTTGACGGATGGTCAGCGCGACGATGTCGACGGTCACCGCGATCGGGTCGAAGGCTCTGGGGTCGTAGGACGCGAGCCAGTCGCGTTCGCTCGTGACGGCGTCGGCCATGGTGCGCTTCCTCTCCGTGGTCCGCCGTCGCGGTGGTGTCCCACTGTCCGCACGTCCGACGCAGCCCCGTCGGTTCACGTTCCCGACACCGACTCGACGGTTGTTCTCTGAATGAGATCTTCTTAGATTGAGAACAACATACACGCCGGGATCACCGCCCGCGAGGGGGTTATCCCTCGAAGAGCTTCGAAGAGCTTCGAAGAGTGGGTCGGGGCCCCGATCCGAACCGAGTTGGCGATCCGAACGTGGATCCGGTAAGTTTTCGCCGCGCAGGCCCCAATAGCTCAGTCGGTAGAGCGTCTCCATGGTAAGGAGAAGGTCTACGGTTCGATTCCGTATTGGGGCTCCAGGCAGGCGAGAGGCCCCCCGGTCCACCGGGGGGCCTCTCGTGCTTTCCGGCGCACCCGCCGGTTTCGACCGCCGCGTCAGCCGAACCGAGTCGCCAACCGCGCGTCCAGACCCGCGAGATGGTCGTGCCCGTACGGCCCGTTCTCCAGCCCGGCCACGAGCACCGCGGGCAGGTCCTGGGCGTACTCCGCCGAGCAACTCGCCGCCGCGAGCGCGATGGTGGCCACCGTGTCCACGTCGCCGGTGTACGCCACGCACGCCTTCAGCAGCGCGGCGGTGCCGGTGTGCGCGGTCAGCGCGGTGATCGCCGCGCGGGTGCTGTCCATGCCGGGCGAGCCGACCTTGCCGCGCCACGGCTCGGTCCACACGGCGGGGCCGGTGGACGCGGGCAGCGTCGCCGCCAGCCAGCGGGGCAGTTCGGCGACCGGGCCCAGCGCGTACCGGCAGTAGTGCACCGCGAGCGCCGCCGCGGTGGCCGAGGTCATCCCGCCGAGCGTGCGGTGGGTGATCCGGGCCTGCGTCGCGGCCATCCGGCGCACCTCGGCGACCTCCGGCAGCAGCCCGAGCACGCCCGCCCGCATCGCCGCGCCGCTCTTGTCGCTCTCCGGCCGCAACACCTCCATCAGTTGCGTTCCGTCCGCGACATCCGCCAGGACGCCTCGAAATCCCCGCGCGTATCCGGCGCGCGGATCACGCCGGTACGCCCGCACGAACAGGTCCGCGAGCGCCGGGACTCCGTGATCGTCGCCGAGCAGCCATTCGGCGACCGCGATACTCATCTGCGTGTCGTCGGTATATCGGCCGGGCAGCACGTCACGATGACGAGGATGCTGCACATAACCCGCGAGTGTGTTGCCTCGCGCGACGAACGGTCGATCCGCGTACTCGAAACCGGCACCGTACGCATCGCCCACCGCAAGTTCCACCAACACCGCGACCACACCCCCCACTCGGGTGGAGCGCCCGTCGCGCGCGGCGACGGCGACCCACCTCGCCGACGACAGGCGGTAGAGCGTACCGTGGCCCGGGGGCGGCAACCTGATGGTCCGTCAGTCGTCCCGGCGGGCGCCCTGCGCGCGCCGGAGTGCGAGGGCGTACGCCACAATTCGGTACGAACCCGCGCGCACCACCTGTCCCTCTCCGGAGTGATGCTCCTCGCGCCGTGTCCAACTGCAAGACGTTTCCGCGCCGCGGCGGATACCGTCAACGATGATCACGCGATCGTCGGGACGCACCGGACGTACCAACCGGCTCGTCCGAACGGGTGATAACGGGTGATGTGGCTCGTTCACACGGCCGCTGGGGATTGTGGCCGGCTCGTCCGAGAGGCGACCGCACCGACATTGCGCGGTGGCGGATCGCCCCCGAGGAGGAAAGGTGGGGCGGTGGATCGACCATCGTGGGCGCCGGGCGCAGCGTGGGTCCAGGCGTGCCGGGAAGCCGGCATGTGCGCCCGGACCACCGTGGGGAGTGCCGGGTGAGCGGCACCGCGGACGACGCGCGCACCGACGGACTCAAGGCGTCGCTGAGCCGGTTCGCGGCCGACTGGGCCCGCACCATCGAGGGCACCAGTTTCGTCCCGTTGAGCGGGGCCGAGATCGAGCGGTATCTGCGTGAGCAGGCCGCGCGGCTCGCCCAGGCCCTGTGCACCGAGCCGTTCGACCCGGCGATCGCTCGCGAGGTGGGCGCGTCCCTGGTCGCCCAACACTTCACCGGCAGCGGGACGCTGGAGCGCACGCTGGGCCTGGTCGGCCCGTGGTGGCCGATCCTGCGCGCCGAAGCGGTCACCCGGGGCGAGGATCCCGACGCCTACCTGGCGCGCATCTCCGCGCTGACGGGCGCGCTCGCGGCGGGCTACGCGGAGGCGCTGCGCCGACGCACGCTGGACGAGCAGGAGGCCATCCACGCCGCCGTCCTGGTCGCCCGGGACAACGCCGAACACGCGCTGCACACCAGTGAGGCCCGCTTTCGGGCGGTCTTCGATCAGGCCGCGATCGGCATCGGGATCGGCGACGTCGACGGCAACGTGATCGACGTCAACCAGGCGATGACCACGATGTTCGCGGCCAGTGTCGAGGAGATGTGCAAGCGGCAGGTCCGCGAGTTCATGCACGACGGCGACACCGACCACATGTGGAAGCTCTACGACGAGTTGGTCACCGGGGAGCGCGATCACTTCGCGCTGGAGAAGCAGTTCGAGAACGCCGACGGCGAGACGTTGTGGACACATCTGTCGTTGTCCCTGGTCCGCGACTCCAAGGGCAACCCCGAATATCAGGTCTGCATGCTCGAGGACGTCACCGACCGGCATCGCCTGCACACCCGGCTGCGCCATCAGGCGATGCACGACCAGCTGACCGGGCTGCCGAATCGGGCGTTGTTCGTGGAGCGGCTGACCGCCGCGTTCGAACATCCGGGGCCGGGTGATCGGGTCGGCCTGTGCTATCTGGACCTGGACGGGTTCAAGGTGGTCAACGACAGCCTCGGGCACGACGTGGGCGACCAGTTGCTGGTCGCGGTGGCCCGGCGGCTGAGCCGGTACGCGGGCCAGGCCGGGCATCTGATGGCGCGGATGGGCGGCGACGAGTTCGTCATCCTGGTCGAGCACTCGACCGGTACGGGTCAGGTGGTCGCGCTCGCCGACGGCGTGTTCGCCGCGCTGCGCGAGCCGTTCCGGATCCGTGGTCACGATCTGACGGTGACCGCGAGCATCGGCATCGTGGAGCGGCCGGTGGCCGGGACCAGTCCGGCGGACACGCTGCGCGCCGCCGACATAACGCTCTACTGGGCCAAGTCGGACGGGCGCGGGCGCTGGACGGTGTTCGACACCGACCGCAACGACCGCGAGGTGGCCCGCTACACGCTCTCCGCCGAGATGCCGGCCGCGTTGCACCACGGCGAGTTCTACGTCGACTACCAACCGCTGGTCTCGCTCGCCGACGGCGGCGTGCTCGGCGTCGAGGCGCTGGTGCGCTGGCGGCATCCGCGCAACGGGCTGGTCGGGCCGGACCGGTTCATCGGACTGGCCGAGGAGACCGGGCTGATCGTGCCGCTCGGGATGCACGTCCTGGAACAGGCCTGCCGCGAGGCGCGCCGCTGGCAGGACCTGGAGCCGGACAGCGCCCCGTTCATCAGCGTCAACCTGGCCGAGCGCCAGTGCCGCGAACCGGGCCTGGTGCGGCAGGTGGAACGAGTGCTGGCGGAGACCGGACTCGACCCGGGCCGGCTGCAGTTCGAGCTGACCGAGAGTCAGATCATGTCCACCGACGGTGGTCCGCTGGAGCGGCTGCGCGAACTGGCCGCGATGGGCATCCGGATCGCGATCGACGACTTCGGCACCGGGTATTCGAACCTGGCCTATCTGCGCCGGTTGCCGGTGTGCGAGCTGAAGATCGCCGGCTCCTTCGTCGAGGGCCTGCGCCAACCCGGCGACTCGGACCCGGTGGACGGGCGGATCGTCGCCTCGCTGGTCGAACTCGCGCACGCGATCGGACTGACGGTGACCGCCGAGGGCATCGAGACGGCGGTCCAGGCCGAACGGCTGCGGGCGATCGGCTGCGACGCGGGACAGGGCTGGTACTTCTCCCGGCCGGGGCCGCCGGATCGCATCGAGGGCATGTTGGCGGGGGTCAAGGAACGCAGCTGACGCACGGGCGGACGGACGGGCGGCGAGCCGCTTCGGCGGTGGGGTGCCACCCGGGCGGTGGGGTGCCACCTGGGCGGTGAGGTGCTACCCGTAGTACTTCGGAGCTACGCCGGGCACCGGGCCCGGGGCGGGATGTCGCCTATGGGGCGGACCGCATAGTTTCTACGCCGGGGGCGAGGCCGTAGTCCGATCGGTCGGCCCGCCCGAACGGCGGAGGTGGCGTGTGCCCGGGGTTGATCATGTGCTGGTGCGAAAGGGGCGCGGGAGCCGATTCCTGGCGGCACTGGGCACCCCCGTACGCACGCTGCGTAACGATCTGTGGACGGCGCCGCCCGATCCGCTGCCGCGCGGGTGGCGGGACTGGCAGCCGACGGTCGTGGTGCTGCTCACGCTGGTCGCGTTCGGTCTCGGGGTGGCCAACATCAACCAGAGCATCTGGCAGTACGGGCTCGGCCCGACGTACGGCTTCGTGCTGGGCGTGATTCCGCCGGTGGCGCTCGTGGTCACGTTGTTCCGGCCGCTGCCCGGGTGGTGGGCGACCACCGTCACGATGGTCCTGGTCGCGTTGTTGTCGAGGCCGCACGGCGCGCAGATGTATCCGTGGACCGGGGCCGGAATCCCGCTGCACGCCATCGTGTTGCTCCTGCTGGCGCTGCGGGTGCGCCCCCGGGTGGCCGCCGAGGCGCTGGTGATCAGTGTGCTGGCGGGCGTGGCGTGCACGGCGGTCGAATCCCCCGCGCACAACGTCGACCTGTATCCGGCCGCGCTGATCCTCACCCTGGCCACCGTGATCGGCGCGTCGCTGCGCGGCCGGCGGGTGGCCCGGAGCCAGTTGGATGTGCAGGCCGAACTCACCGCCGAGGAACGGGCGCGGCGCACGCTGCTCGAGGAACGCACCCGGATCGCCCGGGAGTTGCACGACGTGGTCGCGCACCACATGTCGGTGATCTCGATCCAGGCGCAGGTGGCCCCGCATCTGGTGGACAACCCGTCCGAGGCGCTCAAGGAGAACCTGATCGGCATCCGGGCCAACGCCGTCGACGCGCTCACCGAACTACGCCGTGTGCTGGGGGTGTTGCGCTCGGAGGACGAGCTGTCCGAGGCGATGCGGCATGCTCCGCAGCCGACGTTGGAGCGGCTCGACGAGTTGGTGGACAACGTGCGCGGCGCGGGGCAGCCGGTGGACGTACGGATCACCGGCGCGCGGCGGCCGTTGCCGCCGGGGGTCGAGCTGTCCGCGTTCCGGATCGTGCAGGAGGCGCTCAGCAATGTGCTTCGGCACGCCCCGGGGGCGGCGATCCGGGTCGAGCTGGGGTATCAGGCGACGGCGTTGGCGATCCGGATCACCAACGACGCCTCGACGCGGGCCGAGCCGCGGCCGGCCGCGCCGGGTGGCGGGCACGGGCTGCTCGGGATGCGCGAGCGGGTGGCCATGCTGGGTGGCGAGTTCGCCGACGGGCTGGTGCCCGGCGGTGGGTACGAGGTAGTGGCAAGGCTTCCGTTGGGGGACGATTCGTGACCATCCGTGTGCTGATCGCCGACGACCAGATGATGGTCCGGCAGGGCTTCACCGTGCTGCTGAACGCGGAGCCCGACATCGAGGTGGTCGGCCAGGCCGTCGACGGCCTCGACGCGCTCGCCAAGGTCGCCGAACTCGCCCCGGACGTGGTCCTGATGGACATCCGGATGCCGCGCCTCGGCGGTATCGAGGCGACCCAGCGGATCACCACCCCGCCCGACTCGGACGTCAAGGTCCTCGTCCTGACCACCTTCGACCTGGACGAATACGTCTACGAGGCGCTCCGCGCGGGGGCCAGTGGGTTTTTGCTCAAGGACGCCTCGGCCGAGGAACTGGCCCAGGCGGTCCGGGTGGTGGCGGCCGGCGACGCCCTGTTGGCGCCCAACATCACCAAACGCCTGATCGCCGAGTTCTCCCGGATGGCCGGCGCCCCGAGAGCCCCGCTGAAGGACCGGATCGGCGACCTGACCGAACGCGAAACCGAAGTCCTGTCGCTGATCGCCCAGGGCCTGTCCAACGCGGAGATCGCCGGCCGCCTGGTGGTCGCCGAACAGACGGTGAAAACCCATGTGGGCCGCATCCTGGTCAAGCTGGGCCTGCGCGACCGCACCCAGGCGGCGGTGTACGCGTACGAGACGGGCTTGGTGCGGCCGGCGGGCTACTGAGCGGGCGGGCGGAGCGGGCGCGACTGGCGGAGCGGGCGGGCGGAGCGGGCGCGACGGGCGGGCGCGACGGGCCGCGGGGGGCGTTGGTCGGGCGTGGTGGCGTGGTGGCGGGGTGGGCTGCCGGGACCGCGGTCCGCCCGGTGGGCGCGGGCGGGTCGGGCGCGGGCGGCGGCGCCGATGGGTGGGTTGGCCGCGCGCCGGCTGGACGCGGCCGAACGGGACGGCCGGGTGCGGGCCCGGATCGCCGTCGGCCCGGTGGGCACGATCGGGCACGCGGCGGACCCGGCCGGGCGCGGCGGCGAGCACGGGCAAGGTGGTGGGGCACGGCGGGAAGACGGGTCGCCTGGGTCTCGCCTGGGTCGCCATCGGCCCAGTGGGCGCGATCAAGGGCGCGGCGGCAAGCGCGGACACGATGAGTCGGCGGAGCCGGGTCGGTCGGGGCGGCGGGGCGATGTGGGTGAACCCGGCGGGCGGGCGTGGTCCTGTCGGTCGGGGTGGTTAGCGTGTCCGGCGGTGGGGCTGAGCCACCGTCATATTGCCTACCACGATGGAGGTTCGTCGTGTTTCGTCAGGGCGACATCCTGTTGCAGCCGGTGACCGAGCGGAGTGTGCCGGCGGGGGTTTCGGGGCTGCCGGTCAAGCCGAGGGACGCGCGGGGGCGGTTGGTGCTGGCGCTGGGCGAGGCCACCGGGCATGCGCACGCGGTGGTCGGGGACGGCACCCTCTACCTGGCCCCGGAGCCGATGCTGATCGGCCACCTGCACCTGGCCGAGGCGACCCGGATCGTGCACGAGGAACACGCCACGATCGACCTCCCCAAGGGCTGGTACCGCGTGGTCCGCCAACGCGAATACATCCCGGGCGCGGTCCGGATGGTGGCGGACTAGCCCGGATCTTCGTCCGCATCGAGTCGGCCCCACCACCCGGCGCGGCAAACGCAACCGGCGGTCGGCGGTCGGATACGCGTCGCCCGGCGCGGCGGGCGTGGCCGGGAGACCGGGGGCTGCGGGGCCGGATCGGGCCGGCCGGACGCCTGTGGAACCGCAGCGTTCGCTCCAGAGGCAACGCAACGGGTGGAGCGGGCGGGTACAACATGCCGAACCGACCAAGACGCAACGGGAGACACGATGGCCCCGCCGCCCCGCAGACTGCCCGGGATCGCGCTGCCACGCAGGCAGTTCGTGGCCCGTCCCGAGGCGGAGCCGACACCGCCCGCCAACCCGGCCGCCGCCGCGTGGGCAGCACACCGGGACCGGGCGGCGGCGGACGCCCGGGCCGCCGAGGCAGCGCGTCAGGCCCAGGCGGCTCGCGCAGCCGGCACGCGGCCGACCCCCCAGCACGCGCCCGCCCCCGCCACCGCGTTGGATCTTGCCGGGCGGCTGGCCGTTGCCGAGGCGACCACCGCGTGGGCCGACGTGGCAGCCGCAACCGGGCCTGCCGATCGCGCCGTTGCCGAGGCGGCGATCCGCGGGGTCTATCGCGCCGCCGGGCTCGTCGAGCCGGAGCGGGTGGTGTGGTACGACTCGCCCCTCGCGGCGGCGGTCGCCGCCGCCGTGGCCGCCGGCTCCTGCAAGCCCGCCGAACTGGCCGCCACCCGGCTGTCCGTGAAGGTGCCGGGCCGACCGGGCCGACCCGTCCAGGAACGGCTCTGGAGCGGCCCCTGGGCCGCCGCCAAGGCCGAGGCCACCGCCGCCCTCGGGACGGCCGGCTGGGACCTCGCGTGGGCCGAGGGCGCCGCCCGCCTGTGGGAGCCCACCCGCGAGCTGACCGAACGGATCCGCGAGGCCGTACACGCCGGCGTCGGCGCGTGGGACCCCTCCGTGCGCACCCCCGCCGCGCAGGGCCGCCGAGACACCGCCGACAAGGTCCGCGCGACCACGCACAGTGCCCTCGGCGGCCAGCACGACGCGGCCTGGCTCGCGGTCTTCGCCGGACTCCGGGAGCGCTTCCCGGAGTTCGAGTTCCCGATGCTTGCCGAACTCGGCGAGGTGGCCCGGCACATCGGCTGGTGGTGGCCCTACGAGCGGGTCGCCCTGGTCAGCGAACGCCCCACCACCATGCACCGCGACGACCACTCCCGGCTGCACAACGGCGACGGCCCGGCGCTCACCTGGGCCGACGGCTTCGCGCTGCACGCGTGGCGCGGCATGCCCGTACCGGCCGACTTCGTCGGCGGCCTGGGCCCGGGCGGCAGCCGGCTGACCGTACGGGCCATCCACAACGAGGACAACGCCGAACTGCGCCGGGTGATGCTGGAGATCTACGGCTACGACCGCTACCTGCGCGACGTGGGCGCCCAGCCGGTGGACCGGGACGAGACCGGCGTGTTGTGGGAGATCGAACTCGACGACGACGAACCGATCATGATGGTCGAGGTACTCAACTCGACCCCCGAACCCGACGGCAGCACCCGCACCTACTGGCTGCGCGTACCGCCCGACACCGAGACCGCCCGCGAGGGCGTCGCCTGGACGTTCGGCCTGAGCCCCGACGACTACCGCCCGCTGCGCGAGACCTGACGGCCACTCACCCTCACCCTCGTCCTCACCCGAGCAGATAGTCCTCCACCCGCGCGTCGGTGACGAACATGTGCCCCGGCGCGTGGGTGATCGCGAACGGCACCTTCGACGCCGCCAACGCCGCCTGTGGCGTGACCCCGCACGCCCAGAACACCGGCACCTCGCCCGCCTCGATCGGCACCGGGTCACCGAAGTCGGGCCGGCCCAACTCGCCGATGCCCAGCGCCTCGGGCGCGCCCACGTGTACCGGCGCACCGTGCATCGCGGGCAGCGCCGCGCTCACCGTGACCGCGCGCGCCACCGACTCCCCGGGGATCGGCCGCATCGACACCACGAGCGGCCCGGCCAGCCGACCCGCCGCCCGGCAGGGGCGATTCGTCACGTACATCGGCACGTTGCGCCCGAGCTCCTGATGCCGCACCGGAATCCCGGCCCGGGCCAACCCCGCGTCGAACGTGAAGCTGCACCCGATCACGAACGTGACCAGATCGTCCCGCCACAACTCCCGAACATCCGTCGGCTCGTCGACCAACTCCCCGTCCCGCCACACCCGATAGCGCGGCAGATCGGTACGCAGGTCGGCCCCCGGCGCCAGTTCGCTGTACGGACTGCCCACGTCCAGCACCTCCAGGAGCGGGCAGGACCGGGGATTGCGCTGCGCGAACAACAACATGTCATAGGCCCAATCACGAGGCACCACAACCAGGTTCGCCTGCACAAACCCCGGCGCCCGGCCGCCGGTGACCTCCACGAGCCCATCCCGAAACGCCGCACGAACCCGCACCGACTCCACACTCACCGTCATGCCCAAGTCCTACCCACCGCCACGAACGACCCATCCCTCCATCGGGGCGACACGACGCGAGGCGCGGAGCGCGGCGGAGCCAGGCGGGCGAGGCGGGGCGCGGGGCGGCGGGGCGCGGGGCGGCGAGGCGGAGCGGCGCGAGGCGCGGCGCGGCGCGGCGGGGCGCGGCGCGGCGCGGCGCGGCGAAGCGCGGCGCGGCGCGGCGCGGCGCGGCGCGGCGAAGCGCGGCGCGGCGAAGCGCGGCGCGGCGAGGCGAAGCGCGGCGCGGCGCGGCGCGGCGAAGCGGGGCGGGGCGGGGCGGGGCGGGGCGAGGCGAGGCGAGGCGAAGCGCGGCGCGGCGCGGCGCGGCGAGGCGAAGCGCGGCGCGGCGCGGCGAAGCGGGGCGCGGCGCGGCGAAGCGGG
The DNA here is from genome assembly GCF_049739465.1 of Embleya sp. AB8. Classification (NCBI taxonomy): domain Bacteria; kingdom Bacillati; phylum Actinomycetota; class Actinomycetes; order Kitasatosporales; family Streptomycetaceae; genus Embleya; species Embleya sp. AB8. Next base: position 84,976 of record NZ_JBMHHY010000013.1, on the reverse strand, counting down.
GCGCGGCGCGGCGGGGCGAGGCGAGGCGAAGCGCGGCGGGGCGAGGCGGGGCGGGGCGAGGCGAAGCGAAGCGGGGCGGGGCGAGGCGGGGCGAGGCGGGGCGGGGCGGGGCGGGGCGAGGCGAGGCGAGGCGCGGCGAAGCGAGGCGAAGCGGGGCGAGGCGAGGCGCGGCGCGGCGAGGCGAAGCGCGGCGGGGCGAGGCGGGGCGAGGCGCGGCGAGGCGCGGCGGGGCGAGGCGCGGCGAAGCGCGGCGCGGCGAAGCGCGGCGCGGTGGCGTGCCGCGCCGGCTGCGGTGTGGGGTGGGCGTGGCTCAGGGGGTCGATCAGTGTGGGATTGCCCGCCATGGCCGCGTCGTCGCCGTCTCGTCGCGGAAGTCGCGGATGCGTTGCGCCACGTCCCACCGCGTTCGGCTGCCCTCCAACCGCTCCAGGTACAGCGAGTGCTCGGCCAGGCCGATCAGGTCGACGGCGAAGTACAGGCCCATCAGCGGGTTGATGAACAGTTCGCCGTTGCCCGTTCGTTCGGTGAACTGCGCGTCGCCGAAGCGCCCGTCCAGCGCCGCCGCCACCGACCCCTGCACGATGCTCGGCCGCTGCGGCGTGGCCCGATTCGCCTCCGCCACCGCGTCCAGGAACAGCCTGCCCTCCCTCGACTCACGCGGGATGGACAGCGCGCCGAGATAGTGCCCGGCCCGGGTGAGCGCGGCCAGATTCTCCAACACGTGCACGTGGCACACCCCGTGGTACGCGTCGATCCCGAACCCGAGCGAGACCACCAGCCGGGTCGGCACGTCCACCCCGGCCACCGCCGCCAGGCTCGTCATGTCCTCTTCCGGCGTGCCCAACGACTCCTCGTCGCCGCGCAGCAGGATGTCCGTACCGCCGTCCACCAGCACGATCGCGTCGATATCCAGGTCCTTGACCAACCGCCGATACGACGCGCGCAACGGCATCACCCCGCTCCGCGCGAATGCGTACACCGTGTCCGGGAAGCCGTTTCGCCTCAGCCAGGCGGCCAGCGCCCGCTCCGGGAAGTAGCCGTCGTGGCCCGGCGTATTCGCCCCCACCGCCGCCAGACCCGGCAACAGCCGGATCGGGGACGGCAACTGATCCACCGTCACAAAGGACAGATTGGCGAAGTGCACCCGCTTGCCCAGATCCGTCAACGCGATGCCCAGCGGCAGCCCGGCGAACACGTCGAAGCCGCCACCCGCCCCCGCGATCAACACCGAGCGGGCGTCCCGAAGGCGGGCGAAGAGCGGAGGTTCGGCAAGGGTGAACACGGCGGGACCATACCAAGGCAACCGCCGTGACGGACAAGGCATTTGGCGCCTGGCTCAGCCTCGGGCTCGGGCTCGGGCTCGGCTTCGGCTTCGGCTTCGGCCTCGGGCTCAGCCCGGCCCCGCCGCCGGCCCCGCCGCTGCCGCTGCCGCTGCCGCCGCCGCCGCCGCGCGATACTCCTCCACCAAAAGCCGCTTGTGCAGCTTCCCCGTCGGGTGGCGCGGGAGGTCGGGGCGGAAGTCGATTGTGCGCGGGCATTTGTAGTGGGCCAGGCGGGATCGGCAGTACGTGATCAGGGCCTCCGCCAACTCCGGGCCCGGGCACGCGGCTTCGGCCGGTTGCACGACCGCCTTGACCTGTTCGCCGAGTTCCTCGTCGGGTACGCCGAAGACCGCGACGTCGGTGATCGCCGGGTGCAGGGCCAGAAGGTTTTCCACCTCCTGCGGGTAGATGTTCACGCCGCCGCTGATGATCATGTGGGCCTGGCGGTCCGTCAGGTACAGGTAGCCGTCCGCGTCCAGCCGGCCGATGTCGCCCAGGGTGGTCCAGCCTCGGCCGCCGGGGTCGCGGCCGGCCTCGGTCTTGGCCGGGTCCTCGTGGTAGCTGAACTGCGGCCCGTCGGCGAAGTAGACGATGCCGTGCTCCCCCACCGGCAGTTCGCGGCCCGCGTCGTCGCAGATGTGCGGCGTGCCCAGGATCGGCCGGCCGACCGTGCCGGGATGCGCGCGCCATTCCTCGGGGGTGCAGCCGACGTAGCCGTTGCCCTCGGTGCCCGCGTAGTACTCGTACAACACCGGCCCCCACCAGGCCAGCATGCGTTCCTTGACCTCCGGCGGACACGGCGCCGCCGCATGCACCGCGTAGCGCAGCGAGGACACGTCGTAGCGGGCCCGGACCTCGGCCGGCAGCTTGAGCATCCGGACGAACATCGTCGGCACCCACTGACTGTGCGTCACCCGATACCGCTCGATCGCCGCGAGCGCCGCCTCGGCGTCGAACCGCTCCAGGAGCACCACGGTGTGTCCGCCGCGCAGGAACTGCATGCAGTAGCGCAGCGGCGCCGCGTGGTAGAGCGGCGCCGGGCACAGGTAGACGTCGCCGCCCTCCCCCGACGTGTTCATCCCGTACAGCGCGCCCAGCAGGTGAAACAGCGTCAGCGCCGGTCCGCTGCCCAGCGCATGCTCCTCGCGCCGAGGCAACACCCCCTTGGGCCGCCCGGTGGTGCCGGACGAGTAGAGCATGTCCGCGCCCTCGATCTCCCGGGCGATCGGGACACTGGGAAATGGCCGGACCGCCACCTCGTACGGCTCGAACCCGGGCACCGCGCCGTCCAGCGTCAACCACCGCTCGACCCGAGGCGCGCGCGAGCGGATCGCGCCCACCAGGTCGGCCAGTGCCGCCGACGACACGAACACCCGGGCCGCGCAGTTGTCCACCACGTACGCCAGCTCGTCCGGGAGCAACCGCGTCCCGACCGGCGTGTAGATCAGCCCGGAGCGTTGCGCGGCCCAGGTCAGCGCGAGGTAGAGCGGATGGTTCTCCAGCGCGATGGCCACGTGGTCGCCGGGCCGCAGCCCGGCGGCGTACAGCAGGTGGGCGAAACGGTTGGACTCGGCGTCCAACTCGGCGTAGCTGACCACCCGGCCGGAGCCGGCCATCAGCACGGCGGGGCGATCGGGGTGCGCGGCGGCGATGACACCGGGATGCATGGGCGATCCTCGTCTCGGGGCGGCGATCCCGCGCCCTGGGGCGTGTCTTCGGGCCCTGGGGCGCGGGCTGCTGAGCTTCCGTTCGGATGGCGCCGCAGAAGTCTCGCACCGTACCCGGCCGTATTGAAGCCGCCGCCCCCGGCGCCCACTCAGTGCAGCGGCCGACCGCCGGCGAAGGCCGGCCCGCGTACGTCGCCGCCGGGCCGCTCGCCGACCGGCGCCGGCGCCAGTTGCCCGCCGAGCCACTCGAACGCGTTCGGCAGCCCCTTGGCCCAGGTACCGAAGTTGTGCCCGCCGGACGACTCGATCTGCACCTTCACCAGGTCCGTCGGCCGAAACTTGCGGGCGAACTCGCGCGCCTCGCGCACCGTCTTGCCCTCACCCTTGGCCGCGAACAGGTACATCCGCACCGGCGGCCGACGCGCGTTGTCGATCGTGTACAGCGGGCTGTTGGCCCGCCGCAGCCCGTCGTCACCCCGGTACAGATCGCCCGTGGTGATGTCGGTGATCGCCTTGAAGTAGCCGGACAGGCTGGCCGCCGCCCCGTAGCGGTCGGGGTGGCGCAGCGCCAGATTCGCCGAGCAGAAGCCGCCGGTCGAATAGCCGAGCAACCCCCAGCTGGCCGGCGCGGGCGCGGTACGGAAGTTGGCCATTATCGCGTCCGGGACGTCCTGGCCCAGGTAGGTGTCCGCGCGCGCCCCGCCCGGGGCGTCCACACACTCGCTGTCCCGGCCCTCGATCGGGTTCTGCGCCGCGATCACCACGATCGTCGGCGGCATCCGGCCGGACTCCATCAGGCCGGACAACATCTGGTGCACCTTCATCCGGCGCAGCCAGGTGTCCGGCGTGCCGGGGAACCCGGAGGTGAGCTGGATCACCGGAAACCGGGCCCGCGAGTTCTCCGCGGTGAAGTAGGCGGCGGGCAGGTAGACGAAGGTGGCCAGTTTGTAGCCGGTCCGAGGGCCCTGGATGCTCGTGTTGACCAACACCCCGTGCTTGGGATCCGCGCCGTGCCGCCGGGTGCGCGGAGTGCGCGGCTGGTCGGTCAGCGGCGGCTTGGTGACCATGAACGGCAGGCCCTTGCCGTCGTCGTCGGAGAACGGCACGTCGGGCCTGGGGTCGAGGTGCTTGACCTTGACCGTGGACACGGACACATCCGGCACGGACGGCCCGTCGGCGATGTGCATCAGGTCGGACAGCGTCGAGTAGAAGTACATCTGCGCGTTGACCGCGGCCAGGATGGTGAAGGTCACCATGAGTTGCGTGAACAGCAGCGTGCAGATCCGGCGGGTGCGCTGGAGCGTGGGGCGGTTCCAGAACCAGACGGTGGCGAACGCCGTGACGGCGGTGGTCACCGCCATGCCTATGACGAACCACACGCTCGTGATGTCCACATCCCAGAAGGGACGCCCCGCCAGCACCTGATCCAACGCTCCCACTGCCTTCGTAGCCCTACCCGACCGCCGGCCCCGACCCCGGCGGCACCGGCACCGACCGTGACCGGCGCCCCACTCGGCCGCGCCGGGAGCGGAGCAGCCTGGGTGTCTATTTTGTGCCCGCGCGCTCGTTCCCGCGTCGATCCCTGGTCCCGTGCGACGTCATTCACAAGTCGCACACCGGTACGCGGGCTCCTCCACGGGCTGACCGGCGTCAATACGAACGCGGCAATCCCAGGGTGTGCCGCGCCACGTGATTGAGGATCATCTCCCGGCTGACCGGCGCGATCCGCAACGTCCGGGCCATGCCCCACAGCGGGACCAGGCCGAAATCACGGCTCATGCCGTTGCCGCCGTGGGTCTGGATCGCGGCGTCCACGGCATGGATGGCCGCCTCGGCGGCGGCGTACTTGGCCATGTTGGCCGCCTCCCCCGCGGCCTTGACCGCGGCGGCGCCCGCGTCGTGCAGGCGGGCCGCCTTGTACGTCATCAGCGCGGCCAGCTCGACCTCGATGGCGGCCTGCGCGAGCGGGTGGGCGATGCCCTGATGGGTGCCGATCGGGCGGCCCCACACCTCGCGGGTGCGGGCGTACTCGGCCGCCCGGGCCAGCGCGTATCGGGCGATGCCCACGCCCAGTGCCGCTCCGGTCACCCGTTCCGGGTTCAGGCCGTGGAAGACCTGGCGCAGGCCGTCGCCCTCGGTGCCGATCAGCCGGTCGGCGGGTACCGGTACGTCGTCGAAGTGCAGCGTGAACTGCCGCTCGGGCGCCGCGCCTTCGATGGCCAGCGGGGTCGCGGTCAGGCGCGGGTCGGCCGGGTCGACCAGGAACAGCGACAACCGGCCGCGCCCGGAGTCGGGATCGGTGCCGGTACGGGCCACCACCAGGACGGCGTCCGCCTCGTCGACTCCGGAGATGAACTGCTTGGTGCCGCGCAACAACCAGTGGTCCCCGTCCCGGGTGGCCGTGGTGGCCAGCCGATGGGTATTGGAACCGGCGTCGGGCTCGGTGATCGCGAACACGATCTTCCCGGTGCCGGCCGCAAGCCGCGGCAGCCAGGTCTCGCGCTGCTCGGCGGTGCCGAACCGGGTCAGCACCTCGCCCGCGATCGCGCTGGACACCAGGAGCAGGAGCAGCGGGCAACCGTGCGCGGCGACCTCCTCGCAGACCATGGTCAGCTCGACCAGGCCGGCACCACCACCGCCGTACTCCACCGGCAGGTTGACCCCGATGTAGCCGTGTTTCCCGAGCGCGCGCCACAGTTCGGTGGTGGGCCGGCGGTCCCGGCTGTGTTCGGCGAAGTACGCGGGGCCGAAGTCGTCGGTGATCGCCCCCACCGCCGCGCGCAGGGCCCGGTGTTCGTCGTTCTCCTCGAAGTCGTCCGCGAATCGCATGCTCACCCGTCCAATCGCATGGCTCACCCGTCCAGCAGCGTGGTGGGGATGTCGGTGTGTCGGGACCGGATGTATTCGGCCAGGCCCTTCGCCTGCGGGTCCGGGCGGGTGGAGGCGGCGACGCCGTCGCCGAGCAGGCCGACCAGGACGAAGTTGACCGCGCGCAGGTTGTCCAGGACGTACCGCTCGATCGGCAGGTCGCTCGCCTCCGGGAGCAGTTCGCGCAGCCGATCCACCGTCAGATGCCCGCGCAGCCAGCGGAATCCGGCGTCGTCCCGGGCCCAGAGGCCGAGGTTGGCATCGCCACCCTTGTCGCCGGAGCGGGCGCCGCAGACCAGACCGAGGGGGACGCGGCGGGTTCGAGTGCCGGTCCGGTTGCCGCTCCTGTTGCCGCTCCTGTTGCCGGTCCGTTTGCCGGGGATTCCGGGCTGCGCGGGCGACTCCGGTAGTGGCGCGGTGAGTTCGGGTGGTGGGATCCGCCGGGATCGGCCGTCCGGGAGCACCACGGTGTGTTCGACCTCGGTGGTCGGGATGCTCGCGGCGCGAAAGATGCCGTACGCGGTCTCGGCGGTCGGCGGGGTGGTGGTGTGGAAGCCCGGGTAGCCGGCCAGCGCGAGTTCGACCACCGTGCCGGAGAAGGCCCGGCCGACCTTGGTCGGGTCGGGGTCCTTGACGGTGATCCGGAGGTGCGCGGTGGCCTGCTCGTTGGTCGGCGCGTCGGGCCGGTCGAAGCGCAGCAGCCGTACGTCGACCTCGGCGAAGCGGTCCCGGCCGCCGAGCGCGGCGAACAACATGTGTTCCGCGTGTGCGGCCTTGGTCTCGATGTCCAGGCCGGTGAGCACCATCGTCATGGTGTTGCGGTAGCCGCCGAGTTCGTTGACGCCGACCTTGAGGGTCGCGGGCGGCGGCAGCCCGCGCACCCCGTGGATCCGGACCCGGTCCGGCCCGGCGGCGGTGAGGCGCACGGTGTCGAAGCGGGCCACCGCGTCCGGGTTGGCGTAGGCGGGTCCGCCGATCTCGTACAGGAGTTGCGCGGTGACCGTGCCGATCGAGACCAGGCCGCCGGTGCCCCGATGTTTGGTGATCACCGCCGAGCCGTCGGCGGCCACCTCGGCGATCGGAAAGCCGGGACGGCGCGTGTCCAGCGCGAAGTCGGCGGTGCGGCCCGGGCGGGGTGGTCGGGGCTGCTCGCCCAGGAAGGGGTAGTTGCCGCCGGTGGCCTGTGGGCCGCACTCGATCACATGGCCCGCGACGATGGCGCCGGCGATGCGGTCGTGGTCCGCGCGCCGCCAACCGTGCCACCACGCGGCGGGGCCGACCACGAGGGAGGCGTCGGTGACGCGCGGGCAAACCACGATGTCGGCGCCGGCGGCGAGTGCTTCGGTGATGCCCCAGGCGCCGAGGTAGGCGTTGGCGGTCACCGTCTGGGGGCCGTGCGCCACCTTGGTCAGGACGTCGTCCCCGGTGATGTGGGCGATCCTCGGGGCCAGGCCCAGGCGTTGCGCGCTCGTGCGCAGGCGTTCGGCGAGGCCGGCCGGGTTGAGGCCACCCGCGTTGGCGACGATCCGGATGCCGCGATCCAGGCAGGTGCCCATCACCTGTTCCATCTGGGTGACGAACGTGCGGGCGTAGCCTGCGGATGGGTCCTTGGCGCGGGCCTTCCACAGGATGGACATGGTGAGTTCGGCCAGGTAGTCGCCGGTGAGCACGTCGATCGGGCCGTCCTCGACCATTTCCCGGGCGGCGGCGAGCCGATCGCCGTAGAAGCCGGAGCAGTTGGCGATCCGGACCGGGCGCTGTGGGGTGTTGGGGGTGGGGGTGGGGTTGGCGGGGGTCTCCGGCTCGGTCATTCGACCGGCTCCGGGTCGGTGGCGGTGGTGGCGGTGGTGGTGGCGGTGGTGGTGACGGTGACGACCGCCAACACCGTTTCGGTGTCCACCGCTTCGCCGGTGGCGATGGGCAGGTGGGTGACCGTTCCCGGATGTGGCGCGGTGATCTCGTATTCCATCTTCATTGCCTCGATGGCCAGGAGAAGTTGTCCGGCCGCGACCTGGTCGCCTTCGAGCACCGCGACGCGAACCACCGTGCCGGGCATCGTGGCGACGAGTGCACCGGTGGACTCCGGTGCGGGATCCGGGGGTTCGGGCAGGCGGGGCAGCTCGGTGAGCACGGTCGCGCCGAGCGGGCTGTCCAGGTAGACGGTGTCGCCGACGCGGTGCACGGCGACGGTGCGCCGCACGCCGTCGGTGGTCAGGTCCACGCGGTCGGCGTGAGCGGCGTGAACTACCAGGCCGGCGAGGGGCTTTCCGTTGATCGCGACGTGGTTCGGGAGGCGGTAGGAGACGGTGGTCCGGGCGTCCGGGTCGTGCGTGTAGGTCACCTGCTGGTCGGTGTCGCGTACGTTGCGCCAGCCGCTCGGGATGCCCTTGAGCACGCGGGCCGTCGCCCGGCGTTCGGCCTGGCCGGCCAGCGCCGCGGCAGCAGCGTGTACGGGGAGCGCGGCCGGGTCTGGGGCGGACAGTTCGGCGGCGGGGTGTCGGTCCAGGAAACCGGTGTCCGCGTCGCCGGCGGCGAACTCGGGTGCGCGCAGGATGCCCACGAGCAGGTCACGGTTGGTGCGTACGCCGTGCAGGTGGGCTCGGGCGAGCGTGTGGGCGAGCTTGCGGCACGCCTCGTCGCGGGTGGGCGCGTAGGCGATCACCTTGGCGAGAAGGGCGTCGTAGTGCGCGCCGACCCGGCTCCCGGTGGCCACGCCGGCGTCGACCCGGACGCCGTTCGATCCGGATGCGGATGCGGATGCGGGTCCGCAGTCCGGGACTTCGAAGCGGTGGAGAGTGCCGACCGAGGGGGCGTAGCCGTGGCTCGGGTCCTCGGCGTAGAGCCGGGCCTCGATCGCATGGCCGGCGGTGCTGATCGGCTCGGCGGGCAGCGGATGGCCCTGGGCGACCTGGAGTTGCAGGCGGACCAGGTCGAGGCCGGTGGTCAGTTCGGTGACCGGGTGCTCGACCTGGAGACGGGTGTTGACCTCCAGGAGGTGGAAGGCGCCGGCCCGGTCCAGGACGAACTCCACGGTGCCGGCGCCGAGATAGCCGATCGTTCGGCCGGCGGTGACCGCTGCCGCGCGCAACTCGGCGCGCAGGCTCGGGCCTACGGCCGGCGACGGTGATTCCTCGATCAGCTTCTGGTGCCGGCGTTGGATCGAGCAGTCCCGTTCGAAGAGGGCGAGCACGGTGCCGTGGGTGTCGCCGAAGATCTGTACCTCGATATGTCGGGGGCGGTCGATCAGGCGCTCCAGGAACACCGTGTCGTCGCCGAACGCGGCGGCGGCCTCACGACGGGCGGCGGCGATCGCCTCGGTGAGTTCGGCCTCCTCGTACACCGCGCGCATCCCTCGGCCGCCGCCCCCGAATGCGGCCTTGACCAGCAGTGGGAAGCCGATCCGGGCGGCGAGTTCGGCCGCGCCGGCGCCCGACTCGACCCTCCCGCCCGGCAGCACCGGCACGCCGGCGCGGCCCAGCAGGTCCTTGGCGGCGAGCTTGTCGCCCATCGCGGCGATCGTGTCGGGCGTGGGGCCCACGAAGGTCAGGCCGGCAGCGCTGGTTCGGCGGGCGAACTCGGCGTTCTCGGACAGGAATCCATAGCCCGGGTGGACCGCGTCGGCGCCGGTCGCGCGGGCCGCGTCGAGCAGCAGGTCGGCGCGCAGGTAGGTGTCCGAAGCGGCGGCGCCCGGCAGCCGGACGGCCTGGTCGGCCGCCGCGACGTGCGGAGAATCCGCGTCGGGATCGGCGTACACGGCCACGGTGTCGATCCCCATCTCCCGCGCCGTGCGGGCGATCCGGACCGCGATCTCGCCTCGGTTGGCGATCAACAACCTGCGGATGAGCGGCATTCGATCCCCTCGGTGTGCATGTCGTGATGGGGCCTGCCGAGGCCGGGTCACATGCGGAAGACCCCGTATCCCGTGGTACCCGCGACCGGCGCCGAATGTGCGGCGGACAATGCGATCCCGAGCACCGTGCGGGTGTCGCGCGGGTCGATCACGCCGTCGTCGTAGAGCCGGGCGGTGACGAAGAACGCGTGCGACTCGCGCTCGATCTGCGCCTCGATCGTGGTCCGGCGCAGTTCGTCCACCTCCTCGTCGAAGGTGATCCCACGGGCGGCGGCGGCCTGTCGGCCGACGATGGACAACACGCCGGCCAGTTGCGCGGCGCCCATCACGGCCAGCTTGGCGGTCGGCCACGCGAACAGCAGCCGGGGGTCGAAGGCGCGCCCCGACATCCCGTAGTTGCCCGCGCCGAACGACGCGCCGATATTGAGAGTGAGGTGCGGGACGGTCGAGTTGGTCACCGCGTTGATCATCTTGGCGCCGTCCTTGACGATGCCGCCCTGCTCGTACGCCGTGCCGACCATGTAGCCGGTGGTGTTCTGCAGGAAGAGCAGCGGAGTGTCCGAACGATTGGCCAACTGGATGAACTCGGCGGCCTTCTTCGCCTCTTCACCGAACAGGACGCCACGCGCGTTGGCCAGTACGCCGATCGGGAAGCCGTGGATCGACGCCCATCCGGTGATCAGACCGGCTCCGTAGTCGGGCTTGTACTCGCCGAATCGGGAGCCGTCCACGACCCGGGCGAGCACCTCGCGCGGGTCGAACGGGATGCGCAGGTCGGTGGGGACCAGGCCGAGCAGCTCGTCGATGTCGTAACGCGGTTCGTCGGCCGGGTGGGTCGGACCCGGGCCGTGCTTACGCCAGTTCAGCTCGGCCACGATCCGCCGACCGATCCGCAGGCAGTCGTACTCGTCCACGGCGTAGTGGTCGGCCAGGCCGGATACGCGGGCGTGCATCGCGGCGCCGCCGAGTTCCTCGTCGTCCGCCTCCTCGCCGGTGGCCATCCGAACCAGCGGCGGGCCGCCGAGGAACACCTTGGCCTGGCCCGCCACCAACACCGCGTGGTCGCACAGGCCCGGCACGTACGCACCGCCCGCCGTCGAGTTGCCGAACACCAGCGCGATGGTGGGGATGCCGAGCGCGGACAGCTCGGTCAGGTCGTGGAAGACCCGGCCACCGGGCACGAACAGCTCGGCCTGGCTGGGCAGATCGGCACCGCCGGACTCGACCAGGTTGACCACCGGCAGGCGGTTGCGGCGGGCGATCTCCAGGGCGCGGAGATTCTTGCGCAGCGAGTAGGGATTGACCGAACCGCCGCGCGCGGTCGGGTCGTTGGCGATCAGGACACATTCGACGCCGTGCACCGGTCCGATGCCGGTGACGAGTCCCGCGCCGACGGTGAATTCGGTGCCCCACGCGGCGAGCGAGGACAGTTCCAGGAACGGCGCATCCCGGTCGACAAGCAGTTCGATCCGCTGACGGGCGGTCAACCGCCCACGGGCCCGGTGGCGTTCGACATAACGCTCGCCGCCGCCGGCTCGCGCGAGGTCGAGTTGCTCGTGCAGGGCGGCGAGGGCGGCGAGTTGGGCGGCGCGGTTGGCCCGGTAGGTGTCGGAGCGCGGATCGAGCCGGGATCGCAGTACGGGCACTTGCTCGCCTCCTCGCCGATGGGCCGCGCGGTGCCGAAGTTGTCGACAACGGTTGGCGACAGTTGTCGGTGGCGGTGTCGACGGCAACTTCCGGATGTTAACGGCCGGTCACTTGGCGATGGAAGGGTCGAGCGGGGTGGAGCGGGCGGGATCGGTCGTCGGTCAGTGGTGGCCGTGGTGGCCCTGGTGGCCGGCGTGCGGGTCCGCGTGCTGCTCGTGCCGCTCGTGCTGCTCGGGCGCGGGCTTCCCGGCCTCGACGGTGAACTCGGCGGTACGGACCACGCCGCCGTGTTGGAAGTCGAGAAAGAACCGGTAGGTGCCGACGCTGGGCAGCTCGGTGTGGAAGGCGATCTCGGGACCGGCCGGGGTGACCCCGTCGCCGGGCGCACCGCCCGGGTGTACGTGCAGGTAGGCGAGGTCGCCGTCGCGCAGCACGACCAGGTGGCCGAACGCGGCCAGGTAGGGCTCCAGGTCGGTGACGGGCCGGCCGCCCTTGGCCACCGAGAGGGTGATGTGCGCGCCCTGCCCGGCGGCGGGTTCCCCGGTCAGGGTCACCGTGTAGCCGTCCACCTCGGCGGTCGCGGCGGGCGCGGGCAGCGGTACGGGGCGGAAGTCGCCGGCCACGTGGATGTCCACGCCGAGGGTGAGCGGGGTGCCGGTCGCGGCGGGGGCGAAGTCGGTGAACACGCGGTAGGTGCCGGCTTCGTCGAGGGTCAGCTCCTGGGCCCAGACGCCGTCCGCGCCGAGCACCGGGTGTACGTGCCGGAAGCCGCTCAGGTCGCGGCGGACCACGATCAGGTGCAGGTCCTTGTCGTGCTGCGGTAGGTATTCGCGCACCGGGGCTCCGTCGGGGCCGTCGATCCGGAACGCGAAGGTGCCGGCGGGCGCGGCGACGGGGATCAGGGTGTAGCCGTCCCGGGAGACCTGGAGCCCCTCGGGGGTGGCGGGAGCGGCAGCGTGGTGGGCGTGGACGGTCATGACGGACTCCCTTTGGTTCGGGTGGCCGGTTCGATGGCCACATCGGGAAACTATACCCCCAGGGGGTATCTGGCAAGGACGGGCGAGCGGAAATCGGGATTCGCTCCGGGCGCCGAGTGTCGGATACTGCGAGCTCGGGCGGAACGATCACGGTCAGGGCCAGGGCCAGGGTCATGGTCACAGACACGGTCACGGGGAAGCAGGGGGTCGGTGCGATGCGTACGTTGCTGATGGGGGTGGTCGGGTCGACCGCGTACGGCCTGGCCACCGCCGAGTCGGACGAGGACCTCCTGGGCGTCTACCTCGCGGACACCCGCGAGGTGCTCGGCCTTGACGGCGCGACCGTGACGAGCGGTTCGCGGGTGACCACACAGCCGGACGTGACGATGCACGAGCTGGGCAAATACTGCTCACTGGCGCTCAAGTGCAATCCGACGGTCACCGAGCTGCTGTGGCTCCCCGAGTATCGGGTGGAGACCGAGGCGGGCCGCCGACTCCGCGCGCTGCGCGGGTCGTTCCTCTCCACCGAGTATGTCCGCTCGGCCTATGGCGGCTACGCCCTACAACAGGCCAAACGCCTCCTGGGCCGGCACGAGGCGGGCAAGGAGGGCTTCAGCGCCGACACCGCCAAGCGCACGGCCAAACACGGCCGGCACTGCCTGAGACTGCTCCTCCAGGCCCAACAGCTGCTCCGCACCGGCGAGTTGACCCTCGACGTGAGCGCCCACCGAGACGACCTGTTCGCGACGGGCCGCCTGGCCGCCGAGCACCCGGAGGCTTTCGCGGCCCGCTTCGAACAGGAAAAGGCCACCCTCGACGCCCTCGACTCGGTACTGCCGGACCACCCCGACCGGGCCGCGGTGGACGGTTTGGTGGTCGCGCTGCGCGTGGCGGCGCTCCAGGGCTGAGCCCGAATCGAGGCCGGCGGTACGGGTCAGTGGTAGTACGGCGCCACCACGTCCCGCACCTCGTCGAGCAGCGCGGGGCCGTCCTGAGGCACCGCCGGCAGGCCGCTGCCCGGGCGGATGTCCAGGAGTTGCTCGTTGGACAGGGCGTACACCACTCGGCGCAGGCCGGCTCGCTGGATGGCCGCCTCGCACATCCCGCACGGTTGGCAGCTGGTGTACATCGTGGTGCCGGCCGCGGTGGCCGCTTCCAGTTCGGCGGCGGCCCAGCGGGCCAGCTTGAGTTCGGGGTGGGCGGTGATGTCGTTGTCGGTGAGCGTGGTGTTGTACGACTTCGCGAGTACCGTCCCGGCCGGGCCGACAAGGAGCGATCCGAACGGCGGGTTGCCGCTCGCCACGGCCTTGGCGGCGAGCGCGATGGCCTGGCGGAGGAGGGCGTGGTCTTCGGGTGTGGTCATGATCGTGGTCCGTTCGCGGGTGGGGTGGGCAGGCGCGCGGCGACGGTGGCGAGGGCCGCCCAGGCCGGCCGCGGGTCGAGGGTCTGACTCGGGTCGCCGTGGTACGGGTCGAGCACGACGGTCTCGGCGCCGAGCAGGCGCAGTTGCTCGAGGTCGGCCATGATCTGGTCGATCGTGCCTTCGCCGGCGAGGCGTTGTGGTCCGTCGACGGGCGTCGCGGTGGGCTTGAGCGCGATCCGCGGGGTGAGGGCGGGTACGGGGAGGCCCTGCGCATCGGCGGCGACCTTCAGCCGGACGGCGGCCTCGCGCAACCACGGCATGGTGGGGCGCAGCGGATGCCAGGCGTCCCCGAGCCGGACGGCACGGCGGATGCCCGCGTCGCTGTTGCCGCCGACCCAGATCGGGATCCTCCCGGTGCCGTAGTCGGCGGTTTCCGCCCAGGCCGCCCGCACGCCGGTCAGCAGCTCGTCGGTCAGTCGGCCGCGTTGTTCGAACGGGATGCCGAGGGCGGCGAACTCCTGCCGGGCCCAGCCGACGCCGACCCCCAGGACCAGCCGGCCACCGCTGAGCCGGTCCAGGTTGGCGGCCATCCGGGCGGTGAGCAGCGGGTGGCGGTAGGGGGCGATCAGGACGGTGGTCCCGAGCCGGATCCGGGTGGTGACGCCGGCCAGCCAGGAGAGCGTGGTGAACGGCTCGTAGAAGGGGGCCGGATAGCGCTGGGCGACGTCGGGCGTGATCGCGATGTGGTCCGACACCATCAGCAGGTCGAATCCGAGCCCCTCCACGGTCCGAGCCCAGTTGCGCAACACGCCCGGGTCGGTGCCCGGGCCGAAATTGAGGACGTTGACGCCGATCTTCACAACGTCGACCCTAGCCAGTCGGGCCCACCTCCCTGAAGGGAATCATCCCTGTTCAGCGGCGGTTCGCCCGTGGATCCCCCGGTAATCTGGCCGGATGACCGAGAGTCTTGACGCGACGGACTGGGCCATCCTCGCCGAGGTCGAGCGAGACGCCCGAATCCCGTACACCGAGCTGGCCCGCCGGGTGAACCTGAGCCCGTCCGCAACCACGGAGCGGGTCCGCCGACTGGAGGCGGCCGAGGTGATCACCGGCTACCGAGCGGAGGTGAACCTGCACCGGACCGGCTACCCGGTACTTGCGGTGGTCCGCCTCAAATACCCCGGAACCCGCCACGAGCCGCTGCACCGCCTGCTCGCCGAGCGCCCGGAAATCCTGGAGTGCCTGCGCACCACGGGCGACGACTGCTACGTCCTGAAGGTGGCCGCCACCTCGACCGCCCACCTGGAGCAACTGGTCGACGCGCTGGCCCAGTTCGGCAGTACGACGACGAATGTGGTGCTCAGCCAAACCCTCCCGCTGCGGGGCCCGCGAGAGCCCCGGGCGAGCACCGTCGGGTAGGGGTCGCGCAATGATCAGCTTCGAGCTCGGCGTCGAGGATCTCGCGGACACCCGATTCGCCGTCTCGCCGATGCACGAAACCCTGATGAGCCTGCGCGTATTGCAGGATCCCGGGCTCTCCGCGCTGCACCTGCCCTGGCGTAGATCGGTGCTCGCCCGACTCGGCGGCGAGGACTTCGACGCGGATCTGCTGATGTCCCTGGTCGCCCGGCGGCGGACCCTCCCCGACTTCCTGACCCCGAACCCCACGGAGTTCGAACCCGCATTCGCGACGGAACTCGCCACCGTGCGCGGGACGTCCCCGGCCCGGGTACGCCACGACCTGCTGCTGACCCACGCACCGGACCCGCTGCCGCCGGCCCTGTACGAAGCCACGGGCGACGATACGCGGGTGGCCGTACTCCGCGACACCATCTGCGACCTCCTGCGGCGGTACTGGGAACTGGCCCTCGAACCGATCTGGCCCCAGGCGCGGCTCGTCGTGGAGGCCGACATGACCTACCGGGCCCGCCAATTGGCGGTAGGGGGCGCCCGGTTGCTCTTCGCCGACATGCACCCGAACCTGCGCTGGCACAACGGCGTGCTGTACATCGACCGGATGATCAGCCGGCACCGGGTCGCCGTCGCCGGTCGCGGGCTGCTGCTCATGCCCTCGGTATTCGCCCACAAACCGGCACCGCCGCTGAGCGCGGACGAGGCCCCGTCGCTGGTCTATCCCAGTAGGGGCACGGCCACGCTCTGGGCCCCGGAGCCCGTCCCCACGACCCCCGCCCTGGTGTCCCTGCTCGGTGCGCCCCGGGCCAAAATCCTCGCCCTGCTCGAAGAGCCCCTCCCCACCGTCGAACTCGCCCGCCGCCTCGGGGTAACGCCGAGCGCCGTCTCCCAACACCTACAGGTCCTGCACGCCACCGGCCTGGTCACCCGAGCCCGCGCCGGCCGCCAGGTCCTGTACCGCCGAAGCCGACTCGGCAACCAGCTCGCCCCTCGCGGGTCGTGGCAATGACGGCGAACTCCGAGCGAGCCCGAACAGTCGGTGAATCCCGGACGCGGGTCACTGGCGCCGCGCCCGGCACCAGACTGTGAATATGGAGCCCGCCGATTCCGGACCCACTCCCGACGTCCACGACCCCGACTACATCGCCTTCGTCGCCGGCCGCATCCTCGACCATGTCCGCGAGGTGCCGGAGCTCGCCGCGTTGTCCGAGCCGGTGACGTTCGAGTCGACGCCACACGGCATCGTGATGACGACCGCTCCCGACGCGGCGCACGGGGACATCCTGGACGACCTGCGTTCCTTTCTCACCGCACTGCCTCAAGAGGGCGGCACCGCGCGGGCATTGCGTGAGAACACCTCGGTGGAAGTCGGCGCGTCCGAGCGCACCCCGGATCTGGTGGTGTTCGACCCTTCCCGCCGCGTCCTGGTCAGAGGTGGCAAGGCCATGTCGCCCACCGGGATCCTGATGTTGGCGGAGGTGACGTCGAACTCCACTCGGCGCGAGGACCTGGACCGCGAGGATCCGGCCGCCAAACCCCGCCAGTACGCGGCAGGCGGCATCCCGCTGTATCTGGTCGTCGACCGCCGCAGGGCCGAGGTACTGCTTTTCCGGGACGCGACCAACGGCGTCTACCCCGAGCCCACCGTCTTCCGGGTCGGCGAACCCGTCTGGCTTCCGAAGCCCTTCTCCGCGGCCTGGCCCACCGAGTTCATGAAGAACCTGCTGTAGCCGCGGCGGCGGGTACCGAGCACGGCCCGGCCCGGGGGCGGTTTCCGCCACCCGGGCCTGCGGATTCTCGCGGCGCATCCCGCCCCGGGACCGCCTGTCACAATCGCCACATGACCGAGTCCGACGCCGACGGCGGCTATCTGCTGGACAACGCGCAGACGGAGGCCGGCGTGCGCTTCGGCGCGCTCGCCGAGTTGTTCGACCCGGTGACGTTCCGGCACGTGGACCGGCTGGGCATCGGGGCCGGCATGCGGTGCTGGGAGGTCGGCGCCGGTGGTCCGTCCGTGCCGCTCGGGCTGGCGGAGCGGGTCGGCCCGACGGGTGCGGTGCTCGCCACGGACATCGACGTGTCCTGGACGAAGGGCATCGCCGGCGGCGTGATCGAGGTGCGGTCCCACGACGTGGTGGCCGACCCACCGCCGCCCGGTGGCTTCGATCTGGTGCACGCCCGGCTGGTATTGGTACACGTCACCGACCGCGCCGAGGCCCTGCGCCGGATGGTCGGGGCGCTGCGCCCCGGCGGCCGGTTGCTCCTGGAGGACGCCGACCCGGCGCTGCAACCGCTGCTGTGCCCGGACGAGTCGGGCCCCGACCAACAGCTCGCCAACCGCCTGCGATCCGCCTTCCGCACTCTGATGGCCGCCCGCGGCGCGGACCTGGCATACGGCCGTACCCTGCCCCGCCTGCTCCGCGCAGCCGGCCTGCAAGACGTACGGGCCGACGCATACTTCCCGATCACCTCGCCGGCCTGCGCCACGCTGGAAGCCGCAACGGTCCGCCAAATCCGCCACCACCTGACCGAACAGGGCCTGGCCACCGACGAGGAAATCGACCGCCACCTGGCAAACGTCGCCACCGGCCGACTGGACCTGGCCACGGCGCCGCTGATCTCCGCCTGGGGCTGTCGCCGGTAGCCCGGCTCACCCGGCTACCGAGAGGCGCCGAGCCGACCGCCCCGGCCGCCGAACTCCGCGCCGGGCAACTTCTGTTCGCTCAATATCGCGACGCGGTGTGCGGTGCCATGCACGCATTCCGCTCGAACGGGCGCCGGGCGCCGGGCGCACTTCTTCCGCCCCTTCGACGACGGCAATGCCCGATCCGCCTTCCGCACCGTCGCGGGCGGGGCCGATGCCGTTCGGCAGCGGGGTCGTTGGTGGCCCGTGCCCTTCGGGCCCACGTTCGCGCTCGCGGGCCCGAACTCCGGTAAGCCGCCTGGGACTTCGGGCGCCGGCCCGGCCCGCGTCGGGGAAGCGTACGTCGACCGCACCGGGATCCCCCGCCGATCCCGGATTCCGGCCGATACCGGCAGCGGCCGATTCGGTACCGTCACTTCGAGGAGGCCACGGCGACCCGTCGCCCGTGCTGCCTCGCGCTCCGTACCTCTTGACGACAGGAACGGCACATGACCGACCAGGCGTTGCCCTCGTCCGCACCGATCTCCGTGCGGCCGAACCCACTCTTCGGGCTGTCCCCGATGGCGGTCGGCCTCCTGCTGTGCCTGCCCAAGGCGCTCGACGGCGGCCCCAACACCTCGATGTACGCCGTCGGGGCGGTGGTAAGCGCCCTCACGCCCGCACTGGTGCTCCTGCTTTCCGTCACCGTCGGCGGCGGCCGGATCACCGTCCGCCGGGGCCTGCGTCGCACCTGTCTCCCACTGGCGGAGCTGCGCTCGGTGGCGACCGAGGCGAACGGCGACCGGGAGCCGCACACCCTCCTGCTCGAAAGCCACACCGGGGCACGCTGCCGAATCCCCTTGGTGGCCGTGCGCCGGAGGGACCGGCAACGACTCGTGGCCGCCCTCGAACGGACGGCTCCGCCCGGCACCATCCGCGAGGACCAGAAGCTACGCGACCTGCTGGGCTCCCCGGGCCGACCGTGAGAATGTTGAGAATGTGCAGCGGTGGCGGGCGAAACACCGCTCCACCACGTTGCGTTCGGGGTACACCGCCCGGTCGAACGCCGGCGGACGCCCGCCCTCGCGGCCCCGACATCGGCGGTTCGCGCGTTGCTCGACTCACACCCGGAGTCGGACCAGGTTCGTGAGGAACCTCCGGTGGACCGCGCGGCGGCGGGTGCCGATGGTGTGACATGCCGCCGATGGCGTAATGCGGGATGTGGGCTGTTCGGCGGCAGCAGGCTGGGCGCGAAAGCAACCTCCGCAACCTCCGGGATCGGTGTCGCACGCCTCGCGAGCGCCGACCACGACACGGGAGTGACCGAGCATGAGCGAAGCGAAGATCACGAACCTGACCGTCAAGGACCACGGCGTACGGGTGACCGTGGTCGTCGAGGGCCCCCGCCCCGACGTGGTCAGGCTGGAGAAGGCCCAGGACCTGAACCAGCTGATCCTCCTGCTGGGCCCGGTGGCCACCAAGCCCCAGCCCGCACCCCAGGTCGGTGGACATCCCCTGATCGAACTGGTCAGCACGATCGGATCCGTGTTCGACCGCAACCGCCCCAACGAACTGGGCATGGCGGTGAACATCCTCACCACCCGACCCGTCGAGCTCCGCAACGTCGCCCTGACCCAGGACGACAGCGACGCCAACGTCACGCGCTACCACCTCGACATGCACTGAACCAGCGCCCCACGGCCCGGATTCGGCGCTTCGGCGCATGGGCGACGGGCACGCCACGGAGCGGATCGTGGCGCGGGCGGCCGAGGACCTCGGCGCGGGCCGCCGCCGCGGCGGCCACGCCGAACGCGCTGGTCATCCCCGGTCCGTCCGACGGTCCGAGGTCATACTCGACGGCATGACGAGAGTTCACCGGCGCCTCGCCCTCGCACTGCTCGCCGCCGCCGCGGTGGCGGGGCTCGCCTTCGCGGCGAGCGCCCTCCTCGGCGGCCGGGGCGGCGGGCCGGCGCGGCCGTGGGCCGATGGTTCGGTCCACGGCCCGTGGCGCTCGGTCTTCGACGGCCACGGCGAGAACATCGGCCTCCACAACGGCCTGTCCCTCTCCCCCGAGCCCGCGCGGACCGCGGCGGAGACCCACGCCGGACTGATCGTCTCCACCCGGCAGTACGGGAGCATGAACCTCCAGGCCCGGATGCGCACGGTCGCCCAGTTGCGCACGCCCACGCCCAACCCCTGGGAGGTGCCGTGGTTGGTGTGGGCGTACTCCGACCCGGAACACTTCTACTACGTCACCCTCAAGCCCAACGGCTGGGAACTGGCCAAGCGCGATCCCGCCTACCCCGGCGGCCAGCGCTTCCTGGCCACGGATTCCGAGCCCTTCCCCATCGGCAGGTGGTCCGCGGTACAGGTGGCCCAGCGCGGCGCGCACCTGGAGGTGAGCGTCGACGGCAAGGGCCTGGTGGCCTACGAGGACCAGGAACGCCCTTACCTGGGCGGCAACATCGGGGCATACACGGAGGACGCCCGGGTGGAGTTCACCGACATCACGGTGGAACCGGCGAAATAGGCCCCGGTCCCGGCCCCGCCGTGTCCGCACGTAGTAGAAGGAAAGGGGATGGGATGGGAAGACAGGCAGTCGTCGTGCTCTACGTGCTCGCGATGGTAGGCGTCGTAGTGGGCTTGGACGTTCTGTTCTTCAGACACCAGTTCTGGGAGCGGCTGACGGTGAACGTCGGGGTCGTCCTGGTGTTCGGGGCGTTCTATTTCAGGTTCCTGAAGCAATGAATCGATGAGCGCGACCCGCCGCAATGCGGCTCCCCCTGCGGACGGGACCTCAGCCGGCGACATCATTGTCGGATCCCTGGCCGGCCTTGGGCTTGGCCTTGGAGCGTCCGCCAGTATCGGCTCCTCGCCCGCAACGCGCTGATCTGGCACAAGTGGGCGCCAGAGCCCCGATCAAGCGATGTGCCGGACGTCATCTACCGCGTTCCGGCGGGTCCGCCGGTTTCGTCGACGTACTGATCCGACCCGGCAGCCGTCGAGCCGACTCGAGTGCCGCCGCCATTTTCAGACGAGTCGGCCGCCGCCGTCGACGTGCAGCACGGTGCCGGTGACGTAAGGGCTGGTGACGGCGAACAGGACCGCCTTGATCAGGTCGTCCGGGGTGCCCACCCGACGGGCCGGGTTGCGCTCGGCGATGGTGCGCAGGAATGCCTCCTTGCCGGCGCCGAGTCCGTCCCAGGAGCCGGTGTCGACGATGCCCGGGGAGACGGCGTTGACGCGCACCGGGGCGATCTCCACCGCGAGGGCCTGGACCAGGAACGCCAATGCCCCGTTGGTGGTGGCCATCACGGTCCGGGCCGGGGCGGGGCGCCAGGCGGCCACGCCGGAGAAGAAGGTGAACGAGCCGCCCTCGCGGACCTGGCCGGCCAGGTGCTTGGCGAGCAGCAGCGGGCCGATCACCTTGGCGGCGAAGGCGCGCTGCACGTCGGCGAGTTCGAGTTCGGCGAGCGGGCCGTTGGCGGGCATCGCGGCGGTCGAGACCAGGTGATGGAAGCCGCCGACCTGCTTGGCGAGGGTGGCGATCGAGGCTTCGTCGGCGAGGTCGACCGGGACCACCTCGGCCGGTCCGGCCAGCTCGCCGGCGGTCCATTCGAGCCTGCGCGGGTCGGGGCCGGCGAGTACCAGGTCGGCACCGGCCGCCGAGGCGGTCCGGGCCAGCAGGCGGCCGGTGCGTGAGCCGGCGCCGATGATGACCAGGCGCTGTCCGGTGAGATCGGCGGAGGTTGTCATGTCGAACTCCCAGGGAGAGGTGGTGGGCTTGTCCCGACTCTCTCCCGACGCCAACCCATGAGTCCAAGGCTTGTTTTCTCTCATTGCGATAAAATCTATTCATGGCAACGCTGAGGCAGCTCGAATACCTGGTCACCGTGGTCGACACCGGCTCGTTCACGCAGGCGGCCGAACTGCTGCACGTGACGCAGCCGGCACTGTCCCACCAGATCCGGGCGTTGGAGAGTTCGCTCGGCGGACCGCTGTTGGAACGCCTGCCGCGCGCGATCAGGCCCACTCCGATGGGCCGCGCGGTGCTGCCGCACGCCCGAGCCGCACTTGCCGAGAGCGAGCGCCTGCACACCGCGGCGCGGCGGGCGGCCGGACTGGAGGGCGGCGAGCTGGAAGTCGCGACCGTCTACTCGGTCAGCCTGGGCATCCTGCCGCCCGTCCTGCGGGCCTGGCGCCGACGGCACCCGGGCGTGCGGATCCGGCTGCGCGAGTATCCGCACGCCGACCAACTCCAGGCCGCAATGGCGGCAGGGCAGGCCGACTTGGCCATCGGCCCCTCGCCCGCCGGCTGGGAGGGGCCCGTGCGCGACCTGGGCATCGAGGAGTTCGTCATCGTCCTGCCGAGCGACGACCCGCTTGCGGACACCCCGGCCGAGCCGCTGGCACTGGGGGCACTCGCCGACCGCGCCTGGGTGCGCTACGCCCCCGGTAACGGGCTCGCCGACCTGCTCGACCAGGTCTGCCGCCAGGCGGGATTCCAACCGCAGACGGCCGTTCACGCCGAGCAGACCTCGGCCGCACCGCTGCTCGCCGCCGCCGGGCTCGGTCCAGCCCTGGTCCCGGCCAACATCGTCCCGTCGGACTTCGACGGCCTGCTGCGACTGCCGGACCCGCCGGTCCGCCGCACCCTGACCGCCTATACCCGCACCAGGCCGGACCCGCTGACCACCACGTTCGCGGACCTGCTCGCCCGTCAGGCCTGCGTCGTCCCCGCCCACATCCAGGCGCTCGCCACCGCGCAGAGCCCTGCTCCGTAACACCGGCGCCGCGTCGGGTCGGTCGGGGCACACCTGCTCGCACGCCGGCTTCGCCTGGCGGACTCGGCCCTTGTTCGACGCGGGGTGTTCATACGGTGGCGCCGAGGCCGGCGGCAAGCAGTGAGTCCCGGAGCCTGCGGTACAGGGTCGCGGCCTGGGGGAGTGTCAGGTGCCGGGTCTCGGCGGCGAATTGGGGTCGGCCGGTCGGGTCGCCGAAGGTGTACAGGGCTCGCAGGGTGATCGGCCGGGTGGGGTCGGCCGGTTCGTGGTCGGCGTCGAGGGTGTGGGTGTGCGGTACGAACGGGCCGACCCCAACTCGCCACCGAGGCCCGACACCTGACGCTCCCCCAGGCCACCGCATGAACACCCGCACACAAAGCCGGAGCCCGCCAGGCGGAACCGGCGCGCGAGCGCCGCCCAGGCCGAAGCCCGACGCCCCCGTGATGCCCACGATCCAAGTCCCGTGTGCGGTCGGCCGACCGCAGGTGCGCCCCGACGCCGTCCTCGCCGCCCAAGCCGCCAACCGGCACCGCACCGCAAGCGGCGCGACCGGGGCGGAGGTCGGCCGCGCCGCCCGGACCGCGACGCCCACCCGTCACGCGACACGGTCAAGCCTGCATCCAACCGGGCTCGAACACTGGCTCGGCATCACCACGCGGGCCGACAAACCCGCCACCGACCACTACCAGGCGGCACTCCGCGTCGCGACCATCTTCCGGTGGCTCAAGCCCTGAGCCATCAAACGCGGCCTACTGATTGCACCAGTCGCGGGCGTTGGCAATGCCTTTGCAGGCTGCCCTGGTCTCGGGCCCGGCGACGCCGAAGATGCCTCCGGTGATCGGCGTCGGCGCCGAGGGCGACGAGGTAGCGCGGGAGGGCGCGGATGGCGTTGGGGCCGACAGACAAGATCACGCAGCACGGAAGCGGCATTCGACCGTGTTGTGGCCGGTCGAATTTGGCCAGTTCCGAGGTGAATTCGGTCGATCCAACCAGATGTTGACTTTGTTTTCAGGATGACTATTAGGGTCACGAGCATGTCATCCGGAGTAAGCCGGGCGGCTGATTTCATCCCTTCGGAAGGATTCCACAATATGCGAGTCAGATCAGTTGCGGGGTCAATCACAGCCGCTTTATTACTGGCGACATGCATAACCGGCGCCGCAAAGCCCGGGCTCGGCGTCCCCGAGTCTTCGACTTCGATGCCGAAGCCGGCCGAAGTCAGCGAAGAAGCATTGTTGCGTCAGCCGGTTCTCAAGGAACTAGCCAATCGGATCGCCGGTGTGGACGAGGCCGAGCGATACCGGATACCCGGATATGCCGGGCTGGTCCTCGATGCGGAAAAAGCCACGCTGGATGTCTACTGGAAGGGCGCCCCTCCCGGAGTGGTCACGGCGATTCTCGCCGATCCCCCTCGGGGAATCACAGTCAAGCTTCATTCGGCTCGATTCTCGGCAGCCGAACTCGAAGCGGGCCGGCAGCGTCTGGTTTCCGGCCAAGGCAATCAGGCGGCACTCGAGGCCGTTGCCGACTGGCACTCCATCTCAATCCTTCCGGAAGGCGCGGGTCTATCGGTCGGCTTCGAGCCGCGGGCAACTGCGGCGCAACTCGCGTCGGCCGATACCGTGGCCATCTCCCGAGACGTGGCCTTGAAGGTCGAAGGCATCGCCGGGGTGCCAGTCCAGGCATACGTGAAGCCGAAGCCGAAGGACACCACACGGGCCTATGACCAATCTCCTTGGCGGGCCGGAGGCCAACTCCACCCTCAAGGGGGCGGGTTCTGCACCACCGGCTTCACCGGGTGGCGGGGCGGGGCGCCGGTGATCTTGACGGCAGCGCACTGTGGCGCTTCGGGCTGGTACGCCAACGGAAACAACATTCTCATCGGTTCGGTGGTGGCCAGTCGAGCAGATCGCGATATATCTGTCATTGGCGTGCAGAATGGAACGGTCGGCCCCTACTACTACGACGGCCCCTGGGACGACTCGGCAGGGTACGCGAAGCACGTCGTGGGGGCGAACTACAACAACAACGGCGACTTCGTCTGTGCTTCCGGGGCAATGTCCGGCGTTCGATGCAATTTGAAGGTCTACAACGATAATACGGTATTCAAGGGAGAGGACGGCGTGACTCGCGGCCCGGCGATCCTCGCCAAGCGGATTTATCCGACAGATATTGCCATTGCCCAGGGCGACAGCGGCGGTCCGATCGTCGCCAGTCCCGACGGGACGTATGGCGGGAACATGGAGGCGCGGGGAATCATCAGTGCTTCCGATGGGAATTATGTGGTCTGCCCGGTCTGGGGGGAAGGAACGGCCGGCGAGACCATCTGCTACGAGGGCGTTGCGTACATCGCTATTCGACGGGTACTCTCGGATTTCGGCGTGGTCATCGCCACTTGAGAGAAGGTGCATCGGTGCGATCGTCGCCCGGAATCGGGAATTCCGGTAGTCCAGCCCTCTTCTGCGGTGCTGTCCTGGCACTTCTGCTCGCAGGATGCGCCGGTGCCGACCAGGGAAGCGGCAGCGGTCCCGAGGGGGCCAAGCGCGAGCAGATCACATCCTTGCAGATCGCCATCGCCGAGATGCGCAGCAGTACGTACAAGGTTGCCGATGTAAGCGACGCATCCGGGGAGTTGACCGTTTCGGTCGTTGGAGACCTGGACGCGGCCCGGCGAGATCTGGCGAATCGTTACCCCCAGCAGAAGATCACCGTGCGGAGCAGTCAGGAGCACGTCGACCTCATCGGCCGGATACCGGAACCGACCGGCGGTTCCCGGAACCGATAGCAAAGCCGTATTCCGACATAGCGGCACACGGACAACCCCCGGCCTGCCCGCGCTCCGTCCATGGGGCGCGGGCAGGTCATGTGGGCGGCGCGCGCCAGGGGATGTTCCCGGCGAATGTCTCTCGTGGGGTCGTCCACCGCGCCACGGGCTTGCAACGGCTTCCCGATGATGAGCGCGACCCTCCGCAATGCGGCTCCGTCGCCGGGCGGGAACTCGGCCCGGCGACATGATCACGAACGCATATGCGGCGCTACCAGGTGATCGCATAGCCGGCAGCAACCCACCGGTCTTCGCCTGCCTCCGCCGCTTCGGGGACGCAAAAGGCCGCCCCGAAGAGCGACCTCGGGCTTCAGAGAGTCAGTGGAATCGTCAAACGTGGAGCGCACGATGTCTGCGTCCTCGGCCGGGTAGGCGCACTCGATCAACTTGCCTGCAAGGAACCACAGTTCGACCTTCTGATCATCTGTCAGCGCCCCGGTCTACGGCCGCTTCTCCGACGTGTAAGGCCGCCAGATACTACTCGGCGGACTCGCGGTGTTCCCGGTCGCCTCGCTCGCCTGCGGGGCGGCCGACTCTCCATGACGGCGCTGATCGCCTCCCGTGCCGTACAGGGTCCGGGTGCCGGAGCCCTACTCACCCTCGGCATGGCCCTGATCCGCAACCTCGATTCGCCCTCCCGGATGGAGGGGCAGGCGTGTGGTCGGACGGCGTGCACCTGAAGGTCCGGCTCGGCCAGGCGCACTCGTGTGTGCTGGTCCTGCTCGGGGTCCGACCGGACGGCACCAAGGAGTTCGTCGCCTTGGCCGAGGGCTTGCGCGAGTCCAAGGAGTCATGGGCGGACCTGCTGCGCGACTGCCGCCGGCGCGGCATGCGCGACCCCGAACTGGTTGTCGGCGACAAGCTCCGTACCGAGGTCACCCGCGGTGCCGGCAGCCCGGCCGCCGCGCTCGCGATGGTGTAAATCTCGCCGAATCCACCCAGGCCTGCCGGCGCGCGATCACCGGCGCCCACCTGGTCACCCTCGTCCGCGCCGGTGCCACGTTCGAGAACGGCATCCTGATCGAACGGCTGGACCAGGCCGCATGAACCACGACGACCCAACGCAGGAAGAACCGGCCGAGCACCTCCGCTTCTGGGACTACCTGCGCGAGCTCGAACAGGTCGCGGAGGCCGACGAGGTCGGCCTGGTCGCCGAAGTCCTCACCGACCCGGTCCAGGAGATGGCCCAGTCCGCCGTCCTGCGTCACCTGGACCGCCGAGCCGCTGACCTCCACCCCGAACCCGCCTACGAACCGTGGGTCGAGAAGATGACCCAGGCCACGACGCGCTATCCGCGCCTCACCCGGCGCCTGCACGACTGGTCCTTCTTCCGAGCCATCACACTGCGACAACCGTGGAGTCCGGACGCCCTGCACGACTCGTCCGACTGGCTCCAACTCAAAACAGCATCAGCGTCGAACACCACAGCCCTCGAGCTCCTCGCCGAAGCCGGCCGCACCAACCGGATCCGCAACACAGCCAAGACCAGCCTCAAACACCAGAGCGAGCGCTGATCCTGGAGCCCTCGAATATTGCTCCGAACACACGCGTCCGCAGCACTGGTGCAGCGCCGCGTTGATCCTTCGGGGGTTCATGCGGCTTTGAGTGGGCTGCCGTCGTAGGTCCAGCGGTAGGGCCAACACCACCGCACGGCCTGGGGCGACCTCGCCATCGGACCGTTCGTCTTCAACCCGACCCGCCGATGAACTCGTCAGCCCTTGAGCGACGTCACCAGCGCAGTCCAAGCAGAGGCGCCGAACATGTGGACGGGACTGCCCTCGCCCCGCTTGCTGTCGCGGACAGCCATGGCCGTATCACCATGCCACCGCGTCTCGACACAGTTGTCCGCGTTGTCGCTCCGAGTGCTCTTGGTCCAGCCGGCGGCCTCTGGCTTCAGAGAGTTGGCCACAACTCAGCCCTGGAGCGTGGCAGTCATGGCCGCCCAAGAGGCCGAACCGAACGTGAGCATGCCACGATCGCGGTCCTTGGTGTCGCGAACGAGAGCCTGCCCAGCGCGAGATGCGCTCTCGACGCAGTTGTTGGATCCCTCGCTGGCAATGGCCTTGCGCCAGTGCAGTTCGGTGTCGTGTGCCTTCACAAGCTCACCCTTCCTTCGATTCCCCTTGGGGCACCGCGCTGGTTTGACGTCAGGACTTGACGGTCTCGATGAACGCGGCCCACGCGCCCTGATCGAAGCCGGCGATCGAGCCAGCCTCGCCCAGCTTGCTGTCGCGCACGGCCATTGCGACGCTCGCCGATCGGCGCGTCTCAACGCAGTTCGCGCCGTTGTTGCTGTAGGAGCTGGTGGTCCATTCGTCAGATGCCTTGGTCTTGTTCATGTTGTCCACTCTGATTCCATGATGCTGCGGATCGTGACTGCCGTTTGACGTGGTGAGAGTGCCGTCATGCGCAGTTGTTCTCCGCCCTCCGCGTACTGGGCAGCAACGTCGGGACCTTCGAGGCACAACGCCGAGTGCAACGATTCGATGACCACGACGGGGGGCTCACCGCTGAAGTCCATGCAGGTGAACTGGCCCTTGTCTCCGACGTGCGGACCAGCAGTGAACGGTAGGACTTGGAGGGCGACATTCGGAAGCCTTCCCGCATCGACGCTGCCCCCGATGGGGTTCAACAACGAGTAGTCGGTCAACTCATCTGTGACCAGCAGGTGTTCACGAAGCCGCAGCGAACGGCCGGATCCTTCGCCTGCCGCCGCTCCGGGGATGCAAGAGGCCGCCCCTCACATCCCGAAGGGCGGCCTCTGGCTTCAGAGAGTCAGCAACAACTCAGCCCTGAAGCGCGGCAGCCATGGCCGCCCAAGAGGCCGAACCGAACGTGAGCATGCCACGATCGCGGTCCTTGGTGTCGCGAACGAGAGCCTGCCCGGCGCGAGATGCGCTCTCGACGCAGTTGTTCGTTCCCTCGCTGGCAGTGGCCTTACGCCAGTGCAGTTCGATGTCGCGTGCCTTCACAAATCTCACCCTTCCTTCGATTCCCCTTGGGAACCCGCGCTGGTGACGTCAGGACTTGACGGCCTCGACGAACGCGGCCCACGCACCCTGGTCGAAGCCGGCGATCGGGTCGGCCTCACCAGTCTCCACGTCTACGACGTACAGCGACGGATGATGCCCATGTGGCGCATCGGGATGAGTACCAACCCACGACCATGGCGGCGTAGCGAGGACGCCCACCGCGACTCGGGGGCGTCCTCGCTTGCGAGTCGATGAACCCGTCAGCCCTTGAGCGACGTCAGCAGCGCAGTCCAAGCAGAGGCGCCGAACATGTGGACGGGACTGCCCTCGCCCCGCTTGCTGTCGCGGACAGCCATGGCCGCGTCGCCGTGCCACCGCGTCTCGACACAGTTGTCCGCGTTGTCGCTCCGAGTGCTCTTGGTCCAGCCTGATGTTGCCTGGGGGATGGTGGTCATGCCAGTTCCTCAATGATCGTTGTGATTTTTGCCAGCGACTCCCGTGGAGAGAGCGCTGCCATCCGGAGCTGTTCTCCGGCGGCCTCATAGCGCTGGTACGACGACGGCTCCTCGAAGAAGATCGCCGACATCAGCATGCCAACCACGGCGACAGGGGGTTCGTCCTGAGCAAACGTCATCGTGGTGAAGGGCCCATTGTCGCCGGGATGCGGCCCCGCTGTGAACGGCAGGACCTGAAGGGAAACGTTGGGCAACCCGGCTGTGGTTACGAGGTGTTCGAGTTGCTTGCGGTGAACCGCCGGTTCGTTGCCCTGCCGCTGTAGCAGGGCCCGTTCACCCATCACGATGTGAATCTTCGGAGGCGCAGGATCCACGCGGGTAAGGACCGTTTGGCGTTCGAGCCTCAGATCAACGAACTTCTCGACCTGCTTGCGTTCTTGCCAGATCTGGCCCGACTCCACGACCTGGATGGCATAGTCCCGGGTCTGGAACAAGCCCGGGATGGTCTCGCCCCAGTACATGATCGAGACCGCGTCCTGTTCCAGGGCCAAGTAGTCGGCGAACGAGGGGCGTACGACCTCTCCGTACTGGGCCGGATACGCCGGTTGCAGGCTTCGGCTCGCCAGCTCCATGAGTTCATTCTTGCGATCCTCGTCCGTGACGTTGTACACGGCGAAGAAGGCGTGCAAGTCCCGAGGGAAGACCCGTTGTTGCCCGTTCTCGATCTTGCTCAGACTGCCGTCGCTGCGGCCGAACAACTTCGCTGCCTCTTCGAGGTTGAGCCCGCAAGCTCGGCGTAGGGCCCGGAGTTCCCTCCCGACGCGCAGCCTGCGGAGCGTTCGCACTGCCAAGACTCGTACCTCCCAGAGTTGGGTTCCCGCGCACAGTTTGGCGGTTCGGGCGACCCCTTGCCTAGAAACGGGAGAGTTTCGCATCGAGGACTTGCATTGCGGTGAGTCCTCTGTCATAACTTCTACCAGCACGGTGCGCTCCGGTTTCATCACGGAACGCAAGCAAGATCGTTGAGCCACGCCCCCAACCTCAAGGGGATAGCTGTGCCTTCCGACGCTTCCGTTTGTCTCGTTCGCCCCACCCTCTACGCGTGGACGGCGTGCCTCCTGAACCTGGCCCCGGGGGAATATCGCCCGGTGGAGCGGGCTCGCGCCTGCGCCCTGGTGGCCTGTCGGAACTGGCGGGTGGACGGTGGCGATCTTGTCCTCGTGATAGCCGAGCTCCTCACCAACGCGTTCGAGCACGCGGGGCTTGTCGGCGAGCAGCGTGTGCTGGTGCGGATCTGTTGGCGCAGGCACTTGGCCGAACTTGAGCTGGAAGTCGTCGTCCCCCAAACCGGGTTCGTGCTACCCGAGTTCGGCGACGTGGACCCGGATGCCGAGAGCGGGCGCGGTCTGGTGATCGTGCGGAACCTCGTCCGGACGTTCTCGTGCGAGGAACGCACTCCGGGACAACAGGTGTTCAGAGCCGTCCTGGATGCGGCATGACCCGTTCGTCAAAGAGCAGGCAAGTGGACTATGGCGCCCGGGTGTTCGATCCGGATGCCGGGCAGTCCGGGTATGTGGAGGGGTTTCGGGGGAACGAGGTTCTCCTTCGCCCGATATCGGATGAACGAAGCCCTTGCGGCTGTCCCACGTGGAACGCGGTGACGGCCAAGGTCACCGTGGAGCGGGCAGCTCCGCCGGTGGAGTACCTGGTGAACCCCAACTCCCGCTCCCCGTACCTGTCCTGACTGTACGTCACTTCTGAGCGTGGGCGGTGCGATCGACCCGGGAGGGGACGCACCGCCCACCACCCGGCCCCTCCCGTGGCGTCGACCACGCGCGGGCCGGGGTGGTCGTCCGCCTTCGCTAGAGGTGGGCGGCAAAGGCGAGCGCCACGACCCATGAGCAAGGCCGTGGCGTTCGCCCCTTCTCTCGACCACCGAACCGCCTGGAGTAAGTGATGCACCAACCCGACTCACCGCAGACGTCCGGCCGAAGCAACGTCCCGGCGGCGAGGAAGTCGCCGCTGGCCCGAACCATCGCCCTACTCCCCCGACTTCGTGACTGGGCCCGGGTCGCCCACCCCGAAGGGGTGAACGTGGCGAAGGTGTCCTCCGCGTACGGCGAGGACTGGTTGGGCAGCCTGGCGCCTTTGGCGTGGGAAACCGCCGCGCCCACCCTGCCCGTGGGCCCCACCACCCTCAACCTGACCGCCGAGGGCATCGGTCGCCTCGATGGCGCCTTTCACCGCGCGTTCGAGTTCGAGCCGATCGCGGCTGCCGGAGGAAGGACCGCCGTTCTCGGTCAATCGGGCGAATTCGTCGAGGAGTTGGCGGTGTTCGCCGATCAGCGCCGCGCCGGCCTCGACCGGGCCGCGCGCCTCCCGGGCGGGCATCCGTACCGGTCGTTGATCCCCGCGAGCCGCGTCGACGCAGCCATCTCCTCGCCGGCGGCAACGGTGGTGTGGTCGATGGAACCGGGCCATGTCCGCATCGACGCCGAAACCGGCGACCCATGGCTGCTCGGCTGCGGAGTCGCCCCCTCCCACGGGCCGTTCGGGGCGAACCTGGCCGACGTGGTCTCCCGACTCGGGCACCATCGGCTCACCTACCCCGCACTCCGCGAAGCGGTCACCCACTACAACCGGGGCCTGACGACCGTACTCGGCGACGCCGCACCCCACCTGAGCCCGGCCAAGTTCGCCGTACTCCTGGAGGCCGCCGCCACCGGCCCCGTCGGCTCCGAGGCCGGCGAGACGGCGCACTGGGCCGTCGTACGACCGTACGAGTTCGAAATCCTGGTCCCGTTGGGCCTCAAGCACATGTCCGCCACCGGGGAGCCGTCGTGAGTCTCCCCCAACTCACCCCGCAGCACCCGCCGTTCCGACCACATCCGACGTTCCGCCCGTTCGTACCGCACACCCACACGCTGGACGCCGACCACGAACCGGCCGACCCCACCCGGCCGATCACCCTGCGAGCCCTGTACAGCTTCGGCGACCCGACCGGCCGACCCCAACTCGCCGCCGAGACCTGGCACCTGACACTCCCCCAGGCCGCGACCCTGTACCGCATGCTCCGGGACTCACTGCTCGCCGCCGGCCTCGACCCCGAACAACTCGGCGCCACCGTATGAACACCCCGCGTCGAACAAGGCTGGGTCCCGCCAGGCGGAGCCGGGGCGCGAGCGCTGCCCAGGCCCGCACCGACGCCGGACGCCCCCGTGACGCCCGCCATCCGGGTCCCGTGTGCGGTCGGCAAACCGCAGGCACGCCCCGACACCGTCCTCGCCAACCGGCACCCGCGCCGGAGGCGGCGCAACCGGCACGGAGGCCGGCCGCGCCGCCCGGACCGCGACGCCCACCCGTCACGCGACACGGTCAAGCGCAACTGCATCCAACCGGGCTCGAACACTCGCGCGGCATCACCACGCGGGCCGACAAACCCGCCACCGACCACTACCAGGCGGCACTCCGCGTCGTGGCCATCCTCCGGTGGCTCAAGCCCTGAGCCGTCAAAAGCGAACTACTGGTTGCACCAGTCGCGGGCGTTGGCAAGCCCCTTCCAGGCGGCCCTGGTCTTGCGTCCCGCGACGCCGTCGATGCCGCCCGTGTCGGAGCCGAGGGCGACGAGGTAGCGCTGGAGGGCGCGGATGGTGTTGGGGCCGACAGAACCGTCGACGGCTCCGGCGCCGTAGCCGCCATCGTTGAGGAAACTCTGCCATGCCTTCCAGCTGTTGGAGCCGAGCCGGCCGTCGATCGTGCCGGGGTCGTATCCGGCGCTACGCACGAAGCACTGAACGCGCTTGCCTTCGCCGGTGTTCAGGCCGAGGTTGTTGACGGCCTGGATGCTGACGCTCCGGGCGGTGGGGACCTGCTCGGCGGCAGGTGCGGCGCCGGCCGTGGTCGCGCCGGCGAGGGTGCCGATGCTGAGGGCGGCGGCTGTGAGGGTTCCCAACAGCGCTTTCGTGAGTGTCTTCGATGCCATGTGCGTTCTCCCCCAATACGAGAGTGACTCGGATGGTGACGGCGCTTCCGCCGGTCGTTGTTGATGAACCGGTGGCGCCGGGTGCAAGCGTTTTGTGAGCCCTGGTCAACGTTGCGAGATTGCCGAGCACGCCTGACCGTCGGTTCGATCGCGAACCGCAGCCCCGTGATGCCCGACCTCGGCCGACTCCCTGTCGCGCTGGGCCGGTTGCCGGTGCCGGTGTCGGTGCCGGTGCCGGTCGTCCGACCCGGCGTGGCCACCAACCTAGAATGCTTGGCCGCGACGAGCCTCAACCCGGCGGTGGCACTACGGCCTCAACTCCCGCGGTACCGGGGCCGGCCGCTGCAACTCCAGCGATAGACCGCCGGCTCGCCCCGCAGGTCTTCCCTCCCGAGCCGGTGCCGGCCGGCCCGCCCGCCGCCGCTGCCACCGCCACCGCCGCCGCCGCCGCCGGAGAAGCCGATTCGGCGTCAACCGGGCGAAGTTGGCGTGATGTCGGCGTCAAGCTGCGCTTTCGCCTCGATAATCGGAATCGGGCACAGCACGCGGAAGGTGGAGATGTGATGGGCGAGAAGCCGGTGGCGTCGAGGGGCGACACGCGGGAACCTCGGCGGCGAAGCAATCCGCCTCGCAAGGACTGGAAGAATTCCTTCGAGCACTGGGACGACACTCCGCACGACTGGAAGGCGGAAGGCCCGGATCTGTTTCAGTGCGGAGAGTGCGGGTTTCGGGCCTCCGGCATTCCGGTGCCGCCGACGCGCTGACGTGCGCGCGAAAAGAGCGGGTGGGCCGAACCGGCCCACCCGCTTACCGGCCCACCCGCTCACCGGGTCACCGGGTCACCCGGGTCACCCCAGGTCACCCGCTCACCCGGTCCCGTTCCATCTCCGACTCGCTCGCTCAGTCCTCCTCCGGCACCAGCACCGGCGTGTCCCGCTTGAGGATCTCGCCGCGGAAGAACGCCGGGCTCACGATCCGGCGGATCTCCATCAACACCGCGCCCAGCACCAACAACCCCACGCCGATGATGAACACGCTGCCCACCCCCGCGACCTTGTTGCCGGCGCCGTAGTTCGGGTCGGCCACGTCGATCAG
Organism: Embleya sp. AB8; assembly: GCF_049739465.1. Taxonomy (NCBI): domain Bacteria; kingdom Bacillati; phylum Actinomycetota; class Actinomycetes; order Kitasatosporales; family Streptomycetaceae; genus Embleya; species Embleya sp. AB8. The sequence goes on along the minus strand of NZ_JBMHHY010000013.1, from coordinate 51,134 downwards.
CGTCTTTATGAAGATGGTCCCCAGCATCAGCCCGCCGAGCGCCGGCATGATGCCCTTCACCAGCAACTCGCGGAAATCACGCGAGAGATCCTTGCGGAAATACCACACGCAGGAAAACGCGGTCAGCGAGTAGTAGAAGCAGATCATCAGGCCGAGCGCGTAGATCGTGTCGGTGAGCACGTTCTGCGAGAGGATCGTCATCACCGTATAGAACACGCCGGTCGCGACACCCGCCGTAACAGTCGCGAAGCCCGGTGTCTTGAACCGCGGATGTACGCGCGAGAACACCTTCGGCACCGCCTCGTACGCGCTCATCGACAACAACGTCCGCGCCACCGGGATGAACGTGGTCTGCAAGCTGGCCACCGAACTGGCCAGTACCGCGATGAACATCAGGATGCCCAGGTGCGAACCCATCACCGGATTGGCCAACTTCGCGAAGATGTTGTCCTCTTCCTCGTTGTTCAGGCCGAGTCCGGTGGTCCCGGTGCCCGCGTACATCAGCGTGGCCACGCCGGTCATCAGGTAGGCCACCACGATGAACAGAACCGAGATGATCGCGGCCCGCCCGGGGACCTTGGGCCCGCCGGCGGTCTCCTCGTTGATGCTCAGTGCGGTGTCCCAACCCCAATACATGAAGATGGACAACGACAATCCCGCCGTCAGCGCGGCGAAACTGCCGATCGCGAACGGGTTGAACCAATCCAGCGAGAACGAGATCGAGGTCGGCACATCGCCGGCCGAGGCCTTGCCGATCGCCATCACGATGAACAGTGCGAGCACCGCGAGTTGGAGCGCGACCAGCACGTACTGGACCCGCTTGGTCACCGTCATCCCGCGATAGCTGATCGCGGTGGCGATCGCGATGAAGACGAGACACGTGGGGACGTGCACCCACTTGTTGTCGTCCAGGTTCTTCACCCAGTCGCTGCTGAACCCCTCGCCGAGCGCGAGATAGAAGAACGACGTGCCGATCCCGGCCAGGTTGGACAGCACGATGACCGTGGCCATCACCAGGCCCCAGCCACACATCCAACCCACGCGCGGGCCGAAGGCCTTGACCGTCCAGGTGAACGAGGTACCGGCGTCCGGCACGGCCTTGCTGAGCTCGCGGTACGCGAAGGCGACGAGCAACATCGGGATGAAGCCGACCAGGAAGATCGCCGGAGCGTGCGTGCCGACCTTGTTGACCGTGGGGCCCAGCGCACCGGTGAGGGTGTACACCGGCGCCACCGTGGAGATGGCGACGACCACACTCCCCAGCAGACCGATGGAATTTCGGTTCAGCCCCTTGTCCTTGAGATCGGGCTCCGGCAGGTAGTGCGACTCCCCGACCCGGTGGTGCCTATCGCCCCTTTGGCGCACGTGCTCATTACTCACAAGCGAACAGACTAAGTCAGGATGAAACGACTTTTGACCAAGGGGGTCGGGAACGATCGGGTGAGTCGCCCATGTCACTCGTTGGGGCTTTTCCCGGAGGGCCGTAGGGCCGAATCGCCCAGCATGCCGGCCAGGAGTTCGGCCACCCCGGTACGGATCTCCGCACGCGAGGGCGGCGTCGCCCACCCCGCGCCGGCGATCGAGTCGAACATCACCCCCTCGCACCACGCGATCAGGAAACGCCCGTGCCGCTCGGGCTCGGGCGAGCCGAGCCCGGCCAACATCGCGACCGCCGCCGAGCGGAACGCGACACCGGCCCCGTCGTACACCCCGCGCAGCTCGGGACGCCGGGTCGCCTCCAGGGCCAGTTCGTAGCGGGCGATCTTCTGGTCACGCCCGTCCCTGATCGCAACGCTCACGATCTCCGCGATCAGATCGGCCAGGTCATCCAAGTCGCCCAGGTCCGCCAGGTCGGCCGCAGCCCCCGGCAGTACGGCGGCCGGCTCGCCGCCCTCGGCCAACACGGGTCCGAACTCCCCCGCCTCCAGTGCGGTCATCCGGGCCAGCGCGACCTCCAGGAGCGCGACGCGCGTGCGCGCGTAGTAGGAGGTCGACCCGGGCGGCAGCCCGGCGGCCTCGTCCACGGCGCGATGGGTCAGGCCACGCATGCCGCGCTCGACGAGCAGACGGATCGCGGTGTCGCCGATCAGGAGCAGGCGATCGGGATTGCTACGGCTGCTGCGGGGACCGACGCCGGGGCCGGAGCCGACGCCGGGACTGGTGTTGCGGTTGGCGGTGGTCATGGGAGCAGCCTAGCGATCTCGCTACACCTGTAGAGCGGACAGCCACTACAGGTGTAGAGTCACGATCGTTCGGCCGACCTCTACATCTGTAGTGGACGTCGGCAGGAGTGGAAGTCGGAATCGGCAGGATTCGAAACCTTGGGGAGAGCCATGTCCGTCACCAAGCCCACCAAGCCCACCGAGCCCACCGAGAGCGCCAAGCCCACCGAGGGCACCACGCCCACCGAGCCCACCGCCCCCGAAGCGATCGTCGTCGGCGCCGGCCCCGGCGGGCTCGCCGCCGCCACCGCGCTCCACCGGGCCGGCTGGTCCGTCCGGGTCCTGGAACGCAGCGCCACCCTCGAACCGATCGGCGCCGCGATCGTCGTCGCGCCGAACGGGCTGCGCGCCCTCGACCGGATCGGGGCGGGCGGGCCGCTGCGTGGGCTGGCCGCCATCAAGGGTGCGGCGGAGTTGCGCCGGCCCGACGGTCGGGTACTCGCGCCCACCAGCAGTGAGGCGTTCGTCGCCCGGTTCGGCGAGCCGATGGTGGTCGCGGCGCGGGCCGACCTGATGCGGGTGCTGCTCGCGGGGCTGCCGGCGGACACCCTGCGTACCGGGACGACCGTACTCGGCGTCGAGCCTGGCGATCGGAATCGGCGGGCCGAGGTGACCACGACCACCGGCACGCTGACCGCCGATCTGGTGGTCGGCGCCGACGGGATCCGATCGCCGATCCGCGGCGCGCTCTTCCCCGCGCACCCGGGACCTCGGTACGCCGGGTTCACCACGTGGCGGGCGATCGTGTCCGAACCGGGCGGCGTCCCGGGCGAGACGTGGGGGCGCGGCCTGGTCTTCGGCACGATGCCGTTGGCCGACGGCCGGACCTACTGGTACGCAACGGCCAACCGCCCGGAGGGTACCGAGCACCACGACGAACGGGCCGAACTGCTGCGGCTGTACCGGGACTTCCACGCGCCCATCGCGCAACTGATCGCCGCCACGCCCACCGACCGGATCCTGCACCTGGACGTGCACGAGATGGCCGAACCGCTGCCGGCCCACCATGCCGGCCGGGTCGTACTGATCGGCGACGCCGCGCACCCGATGACGCCCAACCTCGGCCAGGGCGGCAACCAGGCGTTGGAGGACGCGATCGAACTGGCCGACGTACTCGCGGGGTTGACCGCCGATCAGGTGGTCGACGCGCTGCCGACGCACACCGCGCGCCGGGCGGCCCGGACCGCCGAGGTGGTCCGCAAGTCGCGCAAGCTCGGCGCGATGGCCCAGTGGGAGAACCGCGGCGCGGTCGCGCTGCGCGACACGCTGCTGCGGGTGGCCGGTCGGCTGGCCCCGGACGCGCCGCTGCGGCCGTTGGACTCGGTGCTGTCGTGGCGACCGCCGGTGCGCGCGGCGTGAGTTGCGGCCGTCGCGGTCCGAGACCGATGGTCGCGGTCCGGGCCCGAGGTGGGTTCCCCCTTCCGGAGAAGCGTCGTACATTCCGTACCGCCCGGTACGGATGTCGTCGACGAAGGGGGAACGTGGTGTCCATCGACCCGCAGCTCGCGGAATTGCTCACGGTCATGCCGGAGGACCTGTTCGTCGGTGACGCGGCGACCGCCCGCGCGACCATCGACGCCGGCATCGGGTTGTTGCCGGTGATGACCGAGTTGGCCCGGGTCGAGGACCGCACCATCCCCGGCGCCGTCGACGCACGACCCGCGCGTGTGTATCGGCCGTCGACCGAACCCGGGCTGCCGGTAACCCTGTTCTTCCACGGCGGCGGCTTCGTGATCGGCGGGCTGAGCAGCCATGACGCACTCGCCCGGCGGATCGCCCGGCACGCGGAGAGCATCGTGGTCTCCGTGGACTATCGACTCGCCCCGGAATTCCCCTTCCCGGCCGCGATCGAGGACGCCTTCGCCGCCTACCGGTGGATCCGCGAACATGCCACCGAACTCGGCGGCGACCCCACCCGGATCGCCCTCGCCGGGGACAGCGCCGGCGCCACGCTGTCCGCGACGATCTGCCTGCTCGCCCGCGAACACGGCCTGCCACAACCGGCATTGCAACTGCTCTGGTATCCCACGACCGGCATCGAGGACACCCCGTCCCGGGCCGAGAACGCCCACGCGCCGCTGCTCACCGCCGACTCGATCGTGTGGTTCATGGGCCACTACTTCGGCGGACGCGAGGGCGCCGAACTCGGCCCGTACGGCCCATACGCGGCGATCGGCACGATCGTGGACCTGTCCGGCCTGGCCCCGGCACACGTGGTGCTCGCCGGCCACGATCCGCTGCGCGACGAAGGCGCGGACTACGCCGTCCGGTTGCGCGCGGCGGGCAACCCGGTCCACTGCGAGCTGTTCGAGGACATGGTGCACGGCTTCATGAGCTTCGTGGACCTGATCCCACGCTGCGAGGAGTGCGCGGCGGGATCCTTCGCGGCACTGCACAAGGCTTTGCACGCATAGCCACCGGGGAGTTCCGGGGTCTGCGCAGCTAGTGCCGCACTAGCGCGACGGCAGGATCAGCAACTCGTCCGTCCCCGGACGCCGCAGTACCTCGACCGGGTGGCCGTACAGCTCGGAGAGCACCGGCGCGGTGCATACGTCGTCCGGCCGACCGCACGCCACCAGACGGCCGTTGGCCAGCAGCGCGATGCGATCCGCGTACGCGGCGGCCAGGTTGAGGTCGTGCAGCACGATCACCACCGCGTCGCCGCGTCGGGCCCGCGCCCGGGCCAGCCGCAATACGTCCTCGGTGTGCTTGAGGTCGAGCGCGGCGGTGGGCTCGTCCAGGAACAGTACGGGCGCACCCTGCGCCAATACGCGGGCGAGCGAGACCCGGGCCCGCTCGCCGCCGGACAACGACGGGTAGACCCGATCGGCCAGATGCGCCACGTCCGTCTCCGCCAGGCAGCGGGCCACGATCGTGTCCTCGGACTCGGACTCGGACCCGGACCCGTCGTTCGGCAACCCCGCGTGCGGCGCGCGGCCCATCCGGACCACCTCGTCCACCGTGAAGGGGAAGGACAATGTCACGCTCTGCGGCAACACTCCGCGGCGCAGCGCGAGTTCGCGCTGCGAGTAGTCGGTCAACGGCCGATCGGCGATCCGTACGGTGCCGTGATGCGGGGTCAGATCGCCGGTGAGCAGGCCGAGGAGGGTGGATTTGCCGGCGCCGTTGGGGCCGAGTACGGCGACGATCTCGCCGTGTCGCACGGTCAGCGAGACGCCGTCGACCAACTTGCGGCCGGCGATGGCGAAGGTGACGTCCTCGGCCTCGACGCCGATCGTGCCGGCCTCGGGCGCGGTCCGCGGCGCCGTGATCCGGTTCCGGGCGAGCAGCCTCATCAGGCCCAACCTCCTTGCCGGGAACGGGTCCTGCGCAACAACCACAGGAAGAAGGGCGCCCCGATCAGCGCGGTGAGCACGCCGAGCGGAACCTCCTTGGGCATCGCGATGGTACGCGCCGCCAGGTCGGCGCCGACGGTGACCAGCGCGCCGAGCACGGCACTCGCGGGCAGCAGCAGGCGATGCCGGGGACCGGCGATCAACCGGATGATGTGCGGAACGACCAGGCCCACGAAGGTGATCACGCCGGCGGCGGCCACGGCGGCGCCGACCAGGGTCGCGCTGAGCACGACCACCACGACCCGGACCCGCTCGGTGTCCACGCCCAGGTGTCGGGCGCCGCGTTCGCCGAGCGCCATGATGTCCAACGCCCGGGCGTACCTGGGCAGTACCAGCAGGCCGACCAGCGCGAAGGGCGCCAGGGCGCCGATGATCGGCCAGCTCGCGCCACCGACACTGCCCAGGTTCCAGAAGGTGATGCTGCGCAGTTCGGCATCGTCGGCGACGAACGTGAACAGCCCGATCGCCGCGCCCGCGAGGGCGTTGATCGCGATGCCGGTGAGCACGAGGGTGACCACCTCGGTACGGCCGTCCGAGCGGGAGAGCAGATAGACGAAGAGTGTGGTGAGCAGGCCGCCGGCGAAGGCGAACGCGGTCACCGTCCAGGAGCCGAACGTGGACACGCCCAGCACGATCGCGCCGACCGCGCCCAGTGCCGCGCCCGAGGACACACCGATCACGCCGGGTTCGGCGAGCGGATTGCCGAACACCCCCTGCATCGCCGCCCCGGCGCAGCCCAGACACGCGCCGACCATGATGCCGAGCACGATGCGCGGGAAGCGGATGTTCCACAACACGGCCTCGTTGGCCTGCGACACCTGGCCGACGTCCAGGCCGAGGTGTTGCAGCGCCGAGGAGAGCACCTGGTCGGAGGGGATGTCGTAGGCACCCATCCCGGCCGAGACGACGCTGACCGCGACCAGGAGCAGGATGAGGGTCGGCATCAGCCAACGCCCGTGTGCGCGTGGCTTCGCCGTCACCAGGGGTGTGGTTGCCTCGAGTTCGGCCGCCGTTGCGCTCGGTTTCGCTTCTCCGGTGGGCTCTTGACGTCCCGTCACCGTGGCCACGGGCTAACCGTGCAACAGGTCGACGAGCTTGTTCAGGGCGACCCCGGCGGTCGGGCCGCCGCCGCCCAGTTCCAGGTCGTCCATCGCGACGACCTTGCGGTGTTGGCCGGCCGGGGTCTGCGCGACGCCGGGCAGTTTGAGTACGCCGTCGATGCCGCCGACCGAGTCCAGGCCCTTCTGGAAGACCAGGATCACGTCGGGCTTGGCCGCCACCATCGACTCGGGGGTCAGCGCGGCGGACATCTGCACGCCCAGTTCGGTGCCGGTGTCGATACCGCCGGCGGCGGTGATCATGCTGTCCGGGCCGAGACCCTTGCCGCCGATCTGGTACAGGTTGGCCTGGCCGCGGATGTAGAGGAACGCCACCCGCGGCTTGGTGGTCGCCTGGGCGCCCTTCGCCTTGGCGGCGGCGAGTTCGCCGGCGGTCTTGTCGGCCATTTCCCGGCCCTTGTCCGGCACGCCGAGCGCGGTGGCGATCGTGGTGATCCGGGTGATCGCGTCCTCGGGCTTGCTGCTGTCCGGGATCAGCACGATCGGCACGCCGGCGGCCTTGAGCTGGTCGATCGCGGTACGCGGGCCGACCGAGGCGCTGCCGATCGCGACCGTGGGCCGCTGGGCGAGGATGCCCTCGGGGTTGAGGGAGCGCGAGTTGCCGAAGGTCGGTTTGCCCTTGCTCTCCGGCAACACCGCGCCCGAGGAGTCCACGCCGACCACGTTCGAGGCGAGCCCGAGGGCGTAGACCGTCTGCGCGATGTCGCCGCCGAGCGGCACGACCCGGCTTGCGTCCTTGACCGTGACCTTGCCCATCGTGGTGTCCACGGTGGCGGGCAGCGCCGACGCCGCCCGGTCGGAGCCGCCCGCCTTGCCGTCGGACTTCTTGTCGTCGTCGCCACCGCACGCCGTGGCGAACGCGGTGAGGGAGAGGACGGCCGCGGCCACCTTCAGACTGGTACGACGCAGACGCATCCGGCGGCCTTTCGAGCTGTGGAGTGAGCGGACAGAGGGCTCGCCAGACTCGTAATATTAGGCAAGCCTTGCCTTGTCCTACTCCGCAACATAAAGGTGAGGCTTGCCTAACTTCAAGCCCGCGTCGGGTGGACAACGTCACATGGGCACCCGGTGCCACTCTGATGGCCGGTCAGCTCGACGACTCCGCGAGGGTGACGTCGACGGTAAGCGGTCCGGTCGCCGGCACCGTGTCGATCCGGGCGATGTGCCCGGCCGCACGCAGGTCGGACTCGATCGGCGCGAGTCGGGCCAGCGCGGCCGGATCACCGGTCACCGTGACGGCGGCCACCTCGGCGCGCATCGACACCCGGGCGGCGGACTTGGCCTTGCGCACCCCGGCGATCACCTCGGACGCGGCGCCGAGCAGCGCCCGGTCGGCCGGCGCCGCCTCGGGGGTGGGCCAGCTCGCCCGATGCACCGAACCGGGCTGCCACCACGACCAGACCTCCTCGGTCGCGAACGGCAGTACCGGCGCCAACAACCGCAGCAGCACGGACAGCGCACCGGCCAGGGTGGCCCGGGCCGAGGCGGCCCCGGCCTCGGTGCCGGCCTCGCCGTACGCGCGGGCCTTGACCAGTTCCACGTAGTCGTCGCAGAAGTACCAGAAGAACCGCTCGGTCCGCTCCAGGGCGCGCGCGTAGTCGTAGTCCTCGAACGCCTCGCCCGCCGCCCGGGCCACCTCGGCCAACTCGGCGAGGAGCGCGAGGTCGAGCGGCTCGGTGACCGCGTCGGGCTGCTCGGCCGCGCCGATCGAGAGCACGAACCGGCCCACGTTGAGCAGCTTGATCGCCAGCCGTCGGCCGACCTTCATCTGACCGACGTCGAACGCGGTGTCCACGCCCGGCCGACCGCTCGCCGCCCAGTAGCGCAACGCGTCCGAACCGTGTTGCGCCAACAGGTCGATCGGAGTGACCACGTTGCCCTTGGACTTGGACATCTTCTTGCGGTCCGGATCCAGGATCCACCCGGAGATCGCCACGTGCCCGAACGGCAGACTCTCCTGCTCGCGGTCGGCGCGGACGACGGAGGAGAACAGCCAGGTACGGATGATCTCGTGCGCCTGGGGGCGTAGATCCATCGGGAACACCCGGGCGAACAGGTCCTCGTCCCGACCCCAACCGCCGGCGATCTGCGGGGTCAGCGAGGAGGTGGCCCACGTGTCCATCACGTCCGGGTCGCCGACGAACCCGCCCGGCACGCCGCGTTGTTCGGCCGTGTAACCGGCCGGCACGTCGGTGTACGGGTCGATCGGGAGGTCCGCCTCGGCCGGGCGCAGCGGCGCGTCGTACCGTGGCAGACCGTCCGCGTCGAGCGGATACCACACCGGCACCGGGACGCCGAAGTAGCGCTGTCGGCTGATCAGCCAGTCGCCGTTGAGGCCCTCCACCCAGTTGTCGTAGCGGATCTTCATGTGTGCGGGATGCCAGGTCAACTCGGCGCCCCTGGCCAGGAGTCGGGCCCGAAGCCCGCCGTCGCGTCCGCCGTTGCGCAGGTACCACTGCCGGGTGGTGACGATTTCGAGCGGCTTGTCGCCCTTCTCGTAGAACTTGACGGCGTGTGTGATCGGCTTGGGCTCGCCGACGAGTTCGCCGCTCTCGCGCAACATCGCGACGATTCGCTCCCGCGCGGTGAACACGGTCGCGCCGGCCAGGCGCGCGTAGGCCTCGACCGCCTCGGGGGCGTCGATCCCGGCGGGCGGTTCGGCCCGGAAGCGGCCGTCCCAGCCGAGCACGGCCCGGGTGTCCAGGTGCAGTTCGCGCCACCAGGTGACGTCGGTGGTGTCGCCGAACGTGCACACCATGGCCAGCCCCGAGCCCTTGTCCGGGTCGGCCAGCGGGTGGGCGTACACCGGAACGGCCACGTGGAACAGCGGTGTCCGCACCTTGCACCCGAACAGGTGGGCGTAGCGCGGGTCGTCGGGATGCGCGACCAGGGCCACACAGGCGGGCAACAACTCGGGCCGGGTGGTGGCGATTTCGAGGGCGTCGCCGCCGGGCGCGCGGAACACCAGGCGGTGGAAGGCGCCGGGGCGTTCGCGGTCCTCGAGTTCGGCCTGGGCGACCGCGGTGCGGAAGGTGACGTCCCAGAGGGTGGGGGCCTCGGCGAGATAGGCCTCTCCGCGGTCGAGGTTGCGGAGGAAGGCGCGTTGGGACGCGGTACGGGAGACCGCGTCGATGGTCTGGTAGGTCAGCGTCCAGTCGACGGAGAGGCCGAGCAGGCGCCACAGCTCCTCGAACGCCTTCTCGTCCTGCCGGGTGAGCTGCTCGCAGAGTTCGATGAAGTTGCGCCGGGAGACCGGGATTTGCGAGCCGGCGACCTTGCCGGATTTACCGGACTTACCGGGCTTGCCGGGTCCGGTGGATTCGGTGGGTTCGCCCGGTGGGACGAAATGCTCGTCGTACGGCAGAGCCGGATCGCAGCGCACGCCGAAGTGGTTCTGGACGCGGCGTTCGGTGGGCAGGCCGTTGTCGTCCCAACCCATCGGGTAGAAGACTTCACGTCCGCGCATGCGGCGGTAGCGGGCGATCGTGTCCGTGTGGGTGTACGAGAACACGTGGCCGACATGGAGGGATCCGCTGACCGTGGGCGGCGGGGTGTCGATCGAATAGACGTCCGCGCGGGGCCTGCTGCGGTCGAAGCGGTATACGCCCGTCTCGTCCCAGACGCGCGACCATTTTGCTTCCAGCCCGTCGAGGGTGGGCTTGTCGGGCATGCGGGGGGAACCGGAGAGGGCGACCATGCCCCCGGAGCGTACCGGGCGGGTGGGCGTGGTTCGAACCGTTTGGGGGCGGGCGGTGTCGCGGGCGGTCGGGCGGCGCAGCGCGGGAATGGTCGCGAAGCGCGGGAGTGGTCGTGCAGCGCGGAAGTGGTCACGAAGCGACAGTCGCGTCACGGGAAGGTTTGCGGGCGGCCCGGGGGTCTTCGTGGGCGGTAGCGTTCGAGGTGGGGGGTCGGGGTTTGGGTCAGGGACGAGAGGGGCGGCGTGAGCAGTGTCGACGCGGTGTCGTTGCGGGATCTGTGGGGCCGGGTGGTCGGGACTCAGCCGGATCCGCCGAGTTGGCTCGCGCTGGTGACCGGGGCGGTCGCGGTCGTGGTGGTGCTGTATCGGCCCACCTGGCGGCCGTTGCGGACCGTTGTGACGATCGCGCACGAGGGTGGGCACGCGATGGTGGCGTTGCTCATGGGGCGGCGGTTGTCGGGGATCCGGCTGCACTCGGATACCTCGGGGGTGACCGTCTCGGTGGGCAAACCGACCGGTCTCGGGATGGTGTTCACCGCGATGGCCGGCTACATCACGCCCTCGCTCCTGGGCGCGGGTGGCGCGGCGCTGCTCGCGGGGGCGCACATCACCATGGTGTTGTGGGTGGCGTTGGTGTTGCTCGCGCTGATGTTCATCGCGATACGCAACTGGTTCGGCGCACTGGTGCTGCTGGTGACCGGTGGCGTGATCTTCGCGATCTCGTGGCTGACCAGTGCCCGGACCCAGGCGGCGTTCGCCTACCTGTTGGTGTGGTTCCTGTTGGTCGCCGGGGTGCGGCCGGTCTTCGAGCTTCAGCAGATGCGCAGCCGCGGGCGCGCGCCCTGGTCGGACGCGGACCAGTTGGCCGAGTTGACCCGGGTGCCGGGGGCCGTGTGGGTCGCGTTCTTCGGGCTCGTCTCGGCCGCCGCGCTGGGCATCGGGGCCGGGTCGTTGCTCACCTGAGCGGCGGGGCGATCGGGCACCCGGGCGCCGCCGGGCGGCCCCACCTCGTGGTGGCGGCCGCCCGGCGGTGTGCGGCGTACGGTCAGAGCGCGTCGGGCAGCTTCGCGAGTACACCGTCGTAGATCCGCTTGAGGCCCGCCGGCGCGAACGTCTTCTCGAAGAAGCCGCCGATGCCGCCCGCCCCGTTCCACACCGTGACGATCTCGACCCGGCTGCCCGTACCGGCCGACGACACCGTCCAGGTGGTGACCATCGACGAGTTGGCGTCGGTCTCCACCAGGGTCAGCGCGGCCGGCTGGGTGACCGTCACCAGGCAGTCGCGCGAGCGCTTGCTGGTGGCCTGGAGCCGCCAGTGGGCGACCGTACCGGCGCCCTTGCCGCCCTCGCGGACGTCGAATTCCGAGAAGTGCTCGGTGAGCAGCTTGGGCCGCACGTCCGCGTAGTCCGCCACGGCCGCGAAAACCGCTTCCGGTTCCGCCGCCACGGTCGTCTGTGCGGTTGCCCTGACCTGCGCCATGACCACTCCTTGCCCTCGATTGCTGTCGGCCGGGTCAAGCAAACCACTCCGCCGCCCGCGTACCGAATCGCGCCCCGGTTACCCGCCGGTCGGCGACATGTCTCAGGCGATCTCCACGCCGTACGACTCGGCCAGGCCGGCCAGGTCGAACTCGTAGCCCTGGCCCTCGGTCCGAAACTTCCAGCCCGCGCCCCGGCGGTAGAACGTGCCGAGCAGCAACACCCGTTCGACCGTGGCGGCGTCGAGCACCGAGCGGACGAACGAGGTGGCCTGGAACGGCGCGACGTCGAGTTCGATCGGCCCGACCGCCGCGAAAGTGCTCTCCCCGTCGACGGCGGCGGCGATCACGACGCGATGTATCTCACTCGGCAGCGCGGGCAATTCCAGCGTGACGGTCTGCTCGGCGGGGCCGGACGCGTCCAGGACGACCGTCTCCAGCGGGCTGGCCGGCTGGTTCCAGAAGACGAAGTCGGCATCGCCGCGTACCCGTTCGTTCCCGTCGAGGAGGAAGGCCACCAGGTCGAGGTCCTCGTCCGGGCGGTCCCAGGCCCAGGACGCGTTGAGCGTCCAGCGGCCGGGGGCGGCACCGCCGGGTAGTTCGACGGTGCCGCCGCGTGGCAGGTGGCCGGCGCCGGGGGTCGGCGGTGCCTCGGCGAGTGACGCGCGCCACTCGGCTTCGGTCAGGCAGGTCGCGCCGAACCCCTCGGCCCGGGCGATCCGGGGATCGTTCGCCGCACCGGGCAGGACCACGACGGTGTCCACCGTCGAGGTGAGGTTGATCCGCAGGCGGGCGCCGGAGTCGAGGACGAGTTGGCGGACCCGGCCGCCGTCCAGGTGCTCGTCACGGCCCTGGAGGACCAGGACCTGACGGACCGTGGGGTCGGCAGCGGGGACGGCGGGCGGTGGGGCGGGCTCCGCACGCGGCGGGGGCACTGCCGGTGGAGCCGACGCGGCGCGCGGCGTCCCCGGTCGGACCCGGGCCAACAGCCGTACGTACGTGGTCTCGTCGATCACCGGCGTGCCGAGGTGGGCGGCCTTGCGGTTCTTGCCGCTGCCGCTGGTGGGGTCGTTGGTGACCAGGAGCGAGGTCTGCCCGCTGACGGAGGTCGTCGGGTACAGCCCGGCCTCGGTCGCGCGGCGGGCCAACTCCTCGCGCGACTCCCGGCTTTCGCCGGTGAACGCCACCCGCATCCCCTGGACCAGGCCGGTCGCGAGGTCGAGCCGGCCCGGATTGCGCCACGGGGAGGGCGACTTGGCCGGCCCGGCCTCGGTCGGCCGCCGGGCGCCGGCCGCGCGGCGTTGTCCGGGGCCGCTCCCGGGCGCGGTCAGCGGCAGCGGCAGGCCCGCGCCGGCCGCCTCGTGCAGGCTGTACCGGAAGACCTCGGCGAGCACCCGGGCGTCGTCCACCGCGTCGTGCGCGTGCAGTTGGCGGACCCGGTAGTGCGCGGCGAGGGTGGCCAACCGGTAGTCGTCGACCGGCAGTTCCAGATGCCTGGCGAGCGCCATCGTGCACAACCGGCGCTCCATCGGCAACCCGACGTCCAGGCGGGCGTACTCGGCGGCCAGCATCTTCCAGTCGAACGGCGCGTTGTGCGCGACGAACACACGCCCGGTCAGATACTCGGCCAACTCGTCCGCGACCCGCTCGAACGTGGGCGCCCCGGCCGGCATTTCGGCGGTGAGCCCGTGAATGTGCACGGGTCCGGGATCCCGCCCCGGATCCACCAGCGTGGACCACCGATCGGTCACCTCGCCCGCCCGGTCCAACACCTCGACGGCGACCGAGACGACCCGATCCGAACCCCGCAACCCGGTCGTCTCCACATCGACCACGGCGTAGTCGCTCGGATAGTCGGCGGGCCAGGTCGCGAGTGGTGTGACTGTCACTCCCGGACCGTACAACGCACCGGCGGGAAGGGGGCGGACGGGATCCACAATCGTGATCTGGATCCCGTCCCCGAGCCGGCCGGCGGTCAGCCGCAGCGGGTGCCGGGCGCGGGCAGTTCGCCCTTGACCAGGTACGTCTCCACCGCGCCGTCGATGCACGCGTTGCCGTGGTTGTACGACCCGTGTCCGTTGGCCACCCGGGTGAGCAGTACCGCGCCGGGCAGTTGCGGAGTCAGCGACTGCGCCTGCTCGTACGGCGTCGCCGGGTCCCCGGTGGAGCCGATCACCAGCACGGGCGGGGCCCCCGGGGCGTTGATCGCCCGAGCCCGATCGACCCCGTTGGGTCGGCAGTCGGCGGCGAACGACCAGACCACGCCGGGCCCGGTGATCGGCATCGTGCCCGCCACCTCCCGGGCCAGTTTGTCGGCCTCGGCGACGGTCAACGACCGCCCGTCGGCGCAGTTGATGGTGATGTTGGCCGCGGTGTGGTCCCGGGGATAGGCGCCGTTCTTGTCCCGCCCCAGCCACAGGTCGGTCTCCGTGGCGGCCTGCGCCGCGTCGTCGCGCAGGTAGGTGCGCAGCGCGATGCGCAGGTCCTTCCAGGACTGTTCGACGTAGACGCCCTGCGCGATCAGGTAGGCGACCTCGCCCTCGCCGATCGTGCGACCCCGGGCGGTCTTGAGGGGTGCCTGGCTCAGCTTGTGCAGGCGGTCCGCGAGGGTCTTCGTCGCTTCGTCCACCGTGCCCTCGAGTGGGCAGTCCTGCTGCTTGAGGCAATCGGTGAGGAATGCCCGGAAGGTGCGCTCGAAGCCCTGGGCCTGGCTGCGCGCCCCCGCGACCCGGTCCAGGGCCGGGTCCATCGGCGCGTCCAGGACCAACCGGCCGCTGTGCGTGGGGAACTTCTCCAGGTACAGGGCGCCGAGGAAGGTGCCGTAGGAGTAGCCGAAGTAGTTGAGCTTGTCCTCGCCCAACGCGACGCGCAGGACGTCGAGGTCCCGCACCACGTCCTCGCTGCCCAGGTGGGCGAGCAGCTTGCCGCTGTGCGCGGTGCAGCCCTCGGCGAACTCCTGGTAGAACGCGGTGATTCGGGACAGCTCGGCCGGGTCGTCCGGCGTCGGATCCAGGCCGTGCAACCGGTCCAGGCCCGCGTCGTCGACGCACTTGACCGAGCCGCTTCCGCCGGTCCCGCGCGGGTCGATCCCCACGATGTCGTAACGCTCGGCCAGGGCCGGGCGCTTGGCGAACCCCAGGGTCGTCCCCTGCACGCCAGAGCCCGGGCCGCCGGGGTCGACGGCGAGGATGCCAAGGCGCTCGCCGGTGGCCTTCTTGCGGTACGCCTGTAGCTCGATCGTCTCGACGGCGGGGTTCGCGTAGTCCAGCGGTACGCGCAACTTCGCGCAGTCGAGCAGGCTCTCGTCCGCTTTGGTGAGCTTGTCGTCCGGGCACTGCGCCCAGGCGGGCTGCTGAGCGTAGAACTCCTTGAGCGCCGGGTCGTCCGCACCGATCGGCTTGGCCGCAGGGGGGTTCGCGCTCGGCGGGGTGGATCCGGCCGGTGCGGGCGCCGCGGTGGCCGGCTGCTTGGCCCTGGGTTCGGTGCCGCTGCCGGATCCGCCGCAGCCGACGGCCAGGGCCAGCACGACGCCGGCCGGGATGATGCGTCGAGCGCGCGACGCGACTATGGAGATCGAGGTGGTCACGACGCCAAGAACTATCAGCAACCGACCGACCCTGCCCACTATTTGTTTGGCCCGTATCGCTCCGGTTCCGGGATGACCTCTTTATCTTTTACCGAGGATGTTCGCGGGCGGGGTGTTTCGTGGGTGTGTCGGGGCGTTCACCGCGTGCGTACCCGCTCATCGCCGGGCAATGCCCGCGTAACACGCGGCCGGTTCCTTAACCGGCGCGTAACACCGAGGTATACGTCAGGAAACCCGACCTGCGCACCCTGACCTGAGACCCCATCAGGCCCATGAGGGAGCCGCATGACGCTCGCGACCGACGCGCCGAACGCCGGAGACACCGCCTGGCTGCTCGTGGCCACGGCGCTCGTGCTGCTGATGACCCCCGCGCTGGCGATCTTCTACGGCGGCATGGTCCGGGCCAAGAGCGTGCTGAACATGCTGATGATGAGCTTCGTGGCGATCGCGGTGGTTACCGTGGTCTGGCTCGCCTTCGGCTATCGCCTGGCCTTCGGCGGCGATCTGGGCGGCGGGCTGCTCGGCGATCTCGACGGCCTGTTCATGGCCGGCACCAAGCCGACGGACCTGCACGGCACGGTGCCCGAACTCCTCTTCATGGCCTTCCAGTTGACCTTCGCGATCCTGACCGTGGCGCTGATCTCCGGGGCGATCGCGGACCGCACCCGGTTCAAGGCGTGGGTGGTCTTCTGTGGGGTGTGGGTCACGTGTGTGTACGTCCCGCTGGCGCACTGGGTGTGGGGGCCGGACGGGTGGATCGCGCATCGGCTCGGCGCGCTCGACTTCGCGGGTGGGCTGGTGGTCGAGATCAACTGCGGCGCGGCGGGGATGGCGGTGGCTCTGGTCCTCGGGCCCCGGATCGGCTTCAAGCGGGATCCGATGCGGCCGCACAACCTGCCGCTGGTGGTCCTGGGCGCGGGGCTGTTGTGGTTCGGCTGGTTCGGCTTCAACGGCGGCTCGGCGCTCGGCGCGAACGGGTTGGCCGCGCAGGCGCTGGTGAACACGCAGGCGGCGGGGTGTACCGCGCTGCTGGGCTGGCTGGCGGTGGAGAAGCGGCGGGACGGGCACGCCACCACGCTCGGCGCGGCCTCGGGTGCGGTCGCCGGGCTGGTCGCGATCACCCCGGCGTGCGGCGTGGTGGACCTGCCGGGGGCGCTGGCGATCGGGCTGGTGGCGGGGGTCCTGTGCAGCTTCGCGGTGGGCTGGAAGCACCGGTTCGGCTACGACGACTCGCTGGACGTGGTCGGCGTCCACTACGTCGGCGGCGTGGTCGGCACGCTGCTGATCGGCCTGTTCGCCGCCAAGGACGTCACCGGCGGCCCGACGGGCCTGCTCCACGGCGGCGGCGCGGCGCTCCTCGGCAAGCAGTTGGTGGCGATCGTGGTCGTCTCCGCATTCTCCTTCGGCGTCACGTACGCCATCGCGAAGGCGATCGACCGCACCATCGGCTTCCGCGCCCCGGCCGACCACGAACAACAGGGCCTCGACCTGGCAGTACACGCCGAAACCGCCTACGACCTCACCGCCTTCGCCGGCACCAAACGCACACCCGCTCCGCTGCATCGCCCCACCCCACGACCGGCAGACGACCTGGACCTGGGCTGACCGTCAGGCGCCCCGTCGGCTTTGTGGCCTCAAACGCCGGCCGGGCTGAAAGGGCGGTGCCCGCGCCGACGCCGCGTCACCCTTACGGGTGGAGATCGCCGCAGACCCGGACGGCCCGAATCCGACGTGCCACCCTGCATGGTCGTGACCACATACACGATGACCGTGCGGCGGTCGGGCGACTGGTGGGCTCTGTTGGTTCCCGAGGTCGGGCTGTTCAGCCAGGTCAGGAGCCTGGACGGGACCGAGGCCATGGTGCGGGACGGGCTGGCCACGCTCGGGTTGGATGCCGACGCGGAGCTGACGATCGCCTACGACCTTCCGCGCCCTGGCCGCCCCGATCTGGAACGCCGGCCGGGCTGAGAAGGGCGGCACCCCCTACAGCCCGGCCGGCGTTTGAGGCCGACCGAGTGCGTCAGCGCGTGCGGCGGCGGGTGAGGATCGCCGTCGTGGCCAGGGTGGCTGCGGCGATGGTGGCCGGGACGGCTGCGCGGCGGGCGAGTCGGCTTTGGTTTCGGTTCGCCAGGATGCCGCCGGTGGATTGGATGGAGAAGGCGGACCAGACCGACTGGGTCGAGAAGGCCGAGGCCACGCCCAGGTAGGAGCCGACCGACGCGGCGGACAGCGCGGAGCCGATCGAGCCGAAGGACAGGGCCGAACCGACCGAGCCGATCGACAACACCGAGCCGACCGAACCGATGGACAGGACCGAGCCCTCCGACCCGATCGAGAGCACCGAGTTGTGTGAGTGCCTGGACAGGATCGAACCGTTCGCGTCGACCCCGGGCCGCTTCTTGGTCATGGCCACAGTCTGCCCGATTACATCCGGTCCACCGCGACCACTCGCAACACCGCGCGGCCCGTCTCGTCGGACTCGGTCAGGTCGACCTCGGCGGTGATCCCCCAGTCGTGGTCCTGGGCCGGGTCGTCGAACACCTGGCGGACCCGCCACGCGGAGTCCTCCTTGGTGATCTGCATCAGCTTGGGGCCGCGCGCGTCGGGACCGGTGCCGATCGAGTCGTGCTCGTCCCAGTAGTCCACCAACGCGTCCTGCCAGCGCTCCGCGTCCCAATTGCCGTCGCCCTCCTGCTCGGACAACTCGCCCAGCTGGAAGTAGCGCCGCAACGCCGCCAGTTCCACCCGACGAAACAGCGCGTTGCGAACCAGGACCCGAAACGCCCGCTCGTTGGCGGTGACCGGCGTGGTCCGCCCCTCGATGTCGTCGAGTTCCTCCTGGGTCGCGTCCGGGTTGGCCAGCTTCTCCCACTCGTCGAGCAGGCTGGAGTCGACCTGGCGGACCAACTCGCCCAGCCACGCGATCAGATCGTGCAGGTCCTCGTTCTTGGCGTCGTCCGGCACGGTCTGGTTCAGCGCCTTGTACGCGCTCGCCAGATACCGCAGCACGATGCCCTCGGTGCGGGCCAGTTCGTACCAGCCGACGTAGTCCCCGAACGTCATCGCCCGCTCGTACATGTCCCGCACGATCGACTTGGGCGACAGCGGATGGTCCCCGACCCACGGGTGGCTGCGCATGTAGATCGCATAGGCGTGTTCGAGCAACTCCTCGAGCGGGCGCGGGTATTGGATGTCGGCGAGCCGCTCCATCCGCTCCTCGTACTCGATCCCGTCCGCCTTCATCTGCCCGACCGCCTCGCCCTTGGCCTTGTTCAGCTGCGCGGCGAGGATCTGGCGCGGGTCGTCGAGGGTGGCCTCGACCACGGAGAGCACGTCCAGCGCGTAGGTCGGCGCCTCCGGGTCGAGCAGGTCGAACGCGGCCAGCGCGAACGTGGACAGCGGCTGGTTGAGCGCGAAGTCGGCCTGCAGGTCCACGGTCAGCCGGACGATCCGGCCCTCCTCGTCCGGCTCGGCGAGCTTTTCCACCACGCCGCCGTCGAGCAACGAGCGGTAGATCGCGATCGCCTGCCGGATGTGCCGCAACTGCTGCGGGCGCGGCTCGTCGTTGTCGGTGAGCAGGTGCCGCATCGCCTCGAACGCGTTGCCGGGCCGGTTGATCACCGCGAGCAGCATCGCGTGGGTGACCCGGAAGCGCGAGGCCAGCGGCTCGGGCTCGGCCTCCTGGAGCCTGGTGTACGTCTCCTCGTTCCAGCCGACGAAACCCTCGGGGGCCTTCTTGCGCACCACCTTGCGGCGCTTCTTCGGGTCGTCGCCGGCCTTGGCCAGCGCCTTGATGTTCTCGATCTCGTACTCCGGCGCCTGCGCCACCACGTTGCCCACGGTGTCGAACCCGGCCCGCCCGGCCCGCCCGGCGATCTGGTGGAACTCGCGCGCCCGCAGCCGGCGCACCCGCTGGCCGTCGTACTTGGACAGCGCGGTGAACAGCACGGTACGAATCGGTACATTCACCCCGACGCCGAGCGTGTCGGTACCGCAGATCACCTTGAGCAGCCCGGCCTGGGCCAGCCGCTCGACCAGCCGGCGATACTTGGGCAACATGCCCGCGTGATGGACGCCGATCCCGTGCCGCACCCAGCGGGAGAGCTGCCGGCCGAACTTGGTGGTGAACCGGAAGCCGCCGATCACCGACGCGATCTGGTCCTTCTCCGCGCGCGTGCACATGTTGATGCTCATCAGCGACTGGGCCCGCTCGACCGCCGACGCCTGGGTGAAGTGCACGATGTAGACGGGCGCCTCACGCGTGGTCAGGAGTTCCTCGATGGTCTCGTGCAGCGGGGTGACCCGGTAGGAGAAGTAGAGCGGGACCGGCCGGGTCGCCGACTTGACGATCGCGGTGGGCCGGCCGGTACGCCGCTTCAGCTCGGTCTGGAAGCGGTCCATGTCGCCGAGCGTCGCGGACATCAGCAGGAACTGCGCCCTCGGCAGCTCGATCAGCGGAATCTGCCAGGCCCAGCCCCGGTCGGGGTCGCCGTAGTAGTGGAACTCGTCCATCACCACGAAGCCGACATCGGCGTCCGCGCCGTCCCGCAGCGCGATGTTGGCCAGCACCTCGGCGGTACAGCAGATGATCGGCGCGGTCGCGTTGACCGACGCGTCGCCGGTCATCATGCCGACGTTCTCCGTGCCGAACTGGGCGACCAGGTCGAAGAACTTCTCCGAGACCAGGGCCTTGATCGGCGCGGTGTAGAAGCTGCGCTCCTTGCGCGCCATCGCGGCGAAGTGGCCACCCGCGGCGACCAGACTCTTCCCGGAGCCGGTGGGCGTGTTGAGGATGACGTTGTTCCCCGAGACCAGCTCGATCAGCGCCTCTTCCTGCGCGGGGTACAGGGTGAGGCCGCGCTCCTCCGCGTACGCGGCGAATGCCTCGTACAGGGCGTCGGGGTCGGCCTCGGCGGGGAGCAGATCGATGAGAGTCACCCGTCTATCCTGCCTGCTCGCGGGCCCACACCCGGACGCGACCCGAATCCCGGCCACCCCGGCCCGAAATCCTCCGGTGACGCGCGTCACATCGAGGCGGTCCGAGAAGGTACGTGTGCGGCCGGGATGACGGACGGGACGGTTGGGCCCATCGGTACACAACCGGGCCGGCCGGCTTTCTCGCTCGGTACTCCGTTGAACACGCAACGCGAGCCATACGATGCTTCCGACCTTGATCAGGGGAAGGGACTTCACCCATGCGCAGGATCCTCATCGTCGGTGCCGGCCAATCCGGGCTCCAGCTCGGCCTGGGGTTGCTGGCCCACGGCTACGACGTGACCGTGATGACCGAGCGGACGCCGGACGAGGTCCGCGCCGGGCGGGTGACCTCGACGCAGATCATGATGCCCGCCACGATCGCCCTGGAGCAGCCGTACGCCCTCGACCTGTGGGCCGACCAGGTGCCGCCGATCGACCGGGCCGGGTTCACCATTCCCGGCCCGGACGGCACGCCCGCGGTGAACTGGCTGGGCGACCTCGGCGGCGCCCAGTCGGTCGACCAGCGGATGAAGATGCCCGCGTGGATGGACCTGTTCGTGACGCGCGGCGGCAATCTGGTCGTACACCCGGTCGCGGTGTCCGACATCGACTGGTACACCCGCAACTACGACCTGGTCGTGGTCGCCGCCGGCAAGGGCGAGTTGGTGTCGATGTTCGACCGGGACCACGACCGGTCCGAATTCACCACGCCGCAACGCCGGTTGGCGGTCGCCTACTTCCACGGCGCGACCCCGCGCCCGGCGGTCGGCCACGACGCGCTGCACGTCAACGCGATACCCGAGGCCGGCGAGATCATCATGTTCCCGGGCCTGACCCTGTCCGGCGCGTGCGACATCATCCTGCTCGAAGCCGTCCCCGGCGGCC
Source organism: Embleya sp. AB8 (assembly GCF_049739465.1). Lineage (NCBI taxonomy): Bacteria > Bacillati > Actinomycetota > Actinomycetes > Kitasatosporales > Streptomycetaceae > Embleya > Embleya sp. AB8. The sequence goes on along the minus strand of NZ_JBMHHY010000013.1, from coordinate 29,815 downwards.
CGCTCGACGTGTTCGGCGGCGTCCGCGACCCCGACGCGCACTGGGCGCTGATGCGCGACCTGGTCCGGCAGTTCGCGCCGTGGGATTACGACCGGATCAGCCGCGCCGAACTCACCGACCCGATGTGCGTGCTCAGCGGCGGCTTCGCCCCCATCGTGCGCAAGCCGATCGCCCAACTCCCCTCCGGCGGGCTGGCCTTGGGCATCGGCGACGTATTGGTCACCAACGACCCGCTCAGCGGCCAGGGTTCCAACAACGCCGCGCGCGCCGCCGACCTGTACCTGAACTCGATCCTGGCGCACGGCGATCGCCCGTTCGACGCCCAGTGGATGCAATCGGTCTTCGACGCGTTCTGGTCCCGCGCCCGACACGGCGTCAAGTTCTCCACGACGCTGCTCGGCGTACCCCCGGAGCACATCCAGATGCTGATGGGCGCGGGCAATACGTGTCCGGCCGTCTGCGACGCGATCATGAGCGCGTTCGACAACCCGGCGGAGTTCGAGGAGTTCTTCTACGACCCGGCCAAGACGACGGCGTTCCTGCAAAAGGTCGGCGCGCTGTAGGTCGCGAGCCGGCTCGCGTCGTGGGGTCTTCGGTCGAGCGACGGGACCCCACGACCCGGCCGCCACCGGCCACCACCCGCTACGACCGGGCGCGGCGCAGCCGGAGTCGGCGTCGGATGTACAGACCGACCGCAAGGCCGATCCCCATCGGCAGCGCCCACTCCAGCAGGAACTCGGACGCCGACATTCCGCCGGCGGCCCGGTTCCGCGCGGGGCGATCAGCACCGACCGCCGGCGGCTCGACCGAGGTCGGCGGGTCGGAGCCGGCGGCCGAACCGCCGGGCGCGGCGCTGGTGGAGGCCGTCCCGGCCGGGGGCGGCGGCACCGGACTCGGTCCGCCGCCGTCGCCTCCTGTACCCGTGCCCGTACCCGTGAGCGGCACCACGAGCAAACCGTCGCCCAGTACGGTCAACGAGGCCGCACGAGCGCCCGCCGAGCCGGGCCGGAACATCACCGCCACATCACACCCGGAGCCCGGCGCCAGGGTCGCCCCTCGGCGGCACGTGGTGCCGGGGTCGTGCAACGTGAAGTCGCCGGTCGGCAGCTTGAAGTCCCGCACCACGAGCGGAAGTCCGCCGGTGTTCTCGATGCGCACGGGAAGCCAACGCCATCCGGAGCGGACCGCGTGCGCTCCGAAGTCCACGCCCTTGGGGGCGGTCAGGTGGGCGGGGCCGGCGATCCGGTACACGAGGGTCACGGCCGGTCCCGCCCACGACCCCTGCCGCGCCTTGACACCCGGGAACACCCGTTCCTCCACCGCATTTTGGCCCCCGTCCTCAACCGCGAGCCAAATCGGCGCGCCCTCGGCGTCCGGGCCCAACGTCACCACCAGAGAGACGGAGTTCATGACCAGATCGAGGCCCGGGTGCAGCGCGTTACCGGCGGTCACCGGCACACTCGCCTCGATCAGCATGCCGGGTCGGGGCCCGTCGGCCGGCCCCCCGAGTGGCCCGGCGGTCCCGCGCTCTCGGGCCGCCAGCCGAATCGACAGGGTGCCTGGACGGTCCGGCAGCGTGATGGCGACGGGAGGATACGCATAGGTGGTGCTGTACGTCAGTTCGGTGTCGGATACCGCTGTCCACTTCGCGTGGCTCAGCAACTCGTCGGCGTACGCGGGCGATTCGTGGGTGCCGCCCACGGCCAGGAATCCGATGCCGATCACCAACGCCGACACGTATCGGTACCAGGTCCCGGACCACTGCATTCTCGGCACGCCACCGCATCCTCTGGGCGCGGCATCCACCGGCGCGCAATCGGCCGTCGCCGGGGGCGACCGGACGACGCTACCGGCGACGCGTGGGTCGGGCCGGGCCCGTCTTCGGGTATTCCACCGACGTTTTCGTCCAGGTCACCTTCGGGGCAGGCTACGCTCACGTGGCACTTGGCTCGGGAGGGTGTGCCCACCCGCTCCACCCGGTGCGCTCACCTCGACGGCTGCGGTTCCAGAGGCTCCGGGGCAACCTGGTCCGGCCCCGCAGCCCCCGGGGTGGCCGGCCGAGATTTGGTGGATCGGCTGCCGATGCGAGGCGGGCGTTCCCCCAATTTCCCGACGGACGCTGCGGCCTGGCGCGTCAGCGCCCGCGACCCCGGCCGCCCCACGTGATCGACGCGCCAATGAAGGCTGACTAAGCGGAACACCAGGGAGTACCCCAGTGTCCGCAACAGTGCAGGTCAGCACTCCCAGGGCCATTGCTGAGCCCCACACCGGAGTGTGTGCATACCTTCGCGGCGTAGCCGCCATCCGCCTATCCGTACTGACCGACGAAACCACCAGCCCCGCCCGGCAGCTTGACGGGTGCCACAACGTCGCCGGCGCGCTGAGCATCGACATAGCCGACCGGATCGCGAACGACCTTGACGTGTCCGCGTCGAAGCTCGGCCCGTTCGACCGTCCCGAGCTGGGCGAGTGGCTGCGCCGACCGGACGACTTCGACGCGCTGATCTTCTGGCGCTTCGACCGTGCCATTCGGTCCATGGCGGACATGCACGCGCTCGCCACGTGGGCCCGGCTGCACCGCAAGATGCTCGTGTTCGCCGAGGGAATCGGCGGGACCGGGCGACTCGTCTTCGACTTCCGCAACCCGATGGACCCGATCAGCGAACTCATGATGATGATGTTCGCGTTCGCCGCTCAGGTCGAAGCAACGTCCATCCGGGAACGCGTCATCGGCGCGCACGCAGCCATGCGGACCATGCCCTACCGGTGGCCGGGCGGGAAGCTGCCGTTCGGCTACACGACCGCCCCCATGCCCGCCGAGCACGGCTCCGGGGTGACCCTGGTCCCGGACCCCCACGCGGTCAAGCTCCTGACCCGCATCATCCGGGACATCCTCGCCGGGCTCTCCGCGTCCGCCATTGCCGCCGCACTCAACGCCGAGGGCGCCCTCACGTGGCGCGACTACCTCAACCACAAGGCCAGCAAGCCCCTCGGCGGGAAGTCGCCCAAGTCCAAGCACGGCGAGAAGGGGCGCGTGTTCAAGCGCTGGTCGTGGTGCGGCGACACCGTGACCGGGATCCTCCGCAGCCCCGCACTACTCGGGTGGAAGCTGCACAAGGGTCAACCGGTCCGGGACGCACAGGGCGCCCCCGTGCTGTTCACGGAGACCCCTCTCCTGACCCGGGAGGAGTACGACGCGATCAACGCGATCCTTGCCGTGCGGGCGGACAAGTTCACCGGCACCATCCGCCGCGACTCCGCCCCCGCGATGCTGCTCCGGGTCATCCACTGCCACGCCTGCACCGAGCGCATGTACCTGTCCCGGAAGTCGGACCGGCGCGCACACGACCTCTACCACTGCAACCCGCGAAGCCGCGGGATGGACTGCAACGGCACCGCGAGCATCCGCGCCGAGTGGGTCCACGACTACGTGGAACGCGAGTTCCTGAAGCGCGTCGGGCACATCCCCTACCACAAGGTGACCGTGATCCCCGGGTACGACCCCGCGCCCGAGATCGCAGCCACCCGAGCCGAGTTCGACGCCCACCAGGAGCAGGAGGGGCGGCAGAAGTCGCGAGCCGGCCGGGAGTCGTGGCAGGCGCGCGCCGACGCACTTGACGCCCGACTCGCCGAACTCGAAGCCACCCCCGCCCGACCCGAACGCCGAGAGGTCGTCCCGACCGGCCGCACCTACGCCGACGACTGGCACGAAGCCGACACGGAAGGCAAGCGCGCCATGCTCTTGGAGGCCGGCGCGAAGCTCACCGTGCGCAAGGGACCGAGGGCACCACGAGAGCTTGACGAATCCCTCGTTGAGTTCACGCTGACCGGCGAACTCGACTCCATCGTTGAGGAGTCCGACGCGCTCGCCGATGCCGAGACCGACCGGCCGACCCTGCCGACACCGGCGGGAACACGCGTGCGGTTGAACGAGACCGTCGACCAGGACGGCACCGCCGCCGCGGACAAGCTCCACAACAGCGCTACGCCGGTCGGAGAGCGCCGCAACGTGTCGGTCGTGCTGCCCGAGTCGACCCCGGCGGGCAAGCCCCGCAACGACGCGCGCACGGTCGACGGGTGGCCAGCGATCACCCGACCCCGGGACGGACTGACCGTTCCCGACCCCGCACCGACCGGCGCCGGCCGACAGCGGGCGCCCATACCGGCCTAAACGGCACAGTCGGCGGTCGGTGTGGTGGTGAGGTGACGTTCGAGACCCTATTTCTGGAATGCCTTAGAGATCTCTAAGACATATCCAAAAGTGGGTCCCGAACGTCACCTCACCACCTCTCGGCCACCCGAGGCCATCACTGACCCCCACACCAGATTGAGAGACCGGTTACCGCGCTCCCACCCGCACGACGGACCGGCGGACCGAGTACCGAAGCTCTCCGCGGGGGCTGCGCACAGCTTCACGACGTGCGTAGCCCCGCCGCCCCTGGTCAACCGGCCCGGGGCTTTCCGCATGCCCGAAGCCTTCAGGAAGGAGCGTCGCCCCGATTCGCCGGAACAGCCGGCTCGGGCGGCAACCCCGCCATGAACGACACCGAGAACGCCGTCGACCAGGAATTGCCCGAGCAAAAGCCCGCAGCACCCACCAGCCCCCTTGCCGCCGAGGAGGCTTCGGCACCCGAAGCGGAGCGCCGGGCGCTGGAAGAGGCACGCGACCGTTTGGGCGCGGCGAACAAGCGCATCGACGCAATGTTGCGGCGAGAAGTCGAGCGGCGGGCCGGGGAGCGCCTTGTTTGCGGGGCCGACCTATTCGACCTCGGAGGACAGGAACTTTCCGGACTCCTTGACGAATCCGGGTGCGTCGATGACGCGAAGGTCGGTGCCGCGTTGGACGCGCTGTCGAAGGCGCGCCCCTATCTGTTCTCCATCAACCGGGGGTGGGGCGTTGTGGGACCCGGGCCGGGATCGATCAGCAGCGATGACGACCCCTACGACACGCCCGATTGGAAGTCCGCGCTGCGAGGCCGCTGACACACCGGACACGCCACCCGCACGACACGCCGAAGAGAGCCGAGGAAAGCATCTCCATCTACACCAACACGCCCGGCACGCAAGGCATTCTGCCCGACGAGTACGGGGAACTGGTCGAGAAGCCCGTCCGGGAACTCTCCCTCGCGATGCAGATCGGGACGCCCGTGAAGACCGGCAGCACGCACTACCGTGTTCCGCTCCTCACCTCTGACGTCACGGTTGGCGCCGTGGCCGAAGGTGCCGAGATCACCCCGTCCGATGTCAAGTTCGACGAGATCATCGTGACCCCCGCCAAGTTCGCGGGACTCACCGTGATCAGCCGGGAAATGGCAGAGGACAGTTCCCCGTCCGCCGGCGACCAGATTGGCCGCTCGATCGCGCGGCAGATCGCCAACAGCGTCGACAACGCGCTGTTGAACACGCTCACCGCGCCGAACCCTTCCGGCCTTGGCTCGCTCGCCGGGATATCGAAGGTCGCGGCACCGGTGACCTACAAGGATCTTGACCCGCTGGAAGAGGCACTGTCGCTGTCCGAAGCCGCGGGCGGCAACATCACCGCGTGGGTCATGGACGCGGCCACCGCGCTGGAAATCGCCAAGCTGAAGGATCAGGCGAACTCGAACCGTGGCCTACTCAACTCCGACATGACCGCCGAGGGCCGGCGGCAGATTCTCGGACGGCCCGTATTCGTATCGCCGTACGCCCCGGCGGATGTGGTCTACGGCGTCAGCCGCGCCGACATGCTGACCATCATTCGCGACGGAACAAAGCTCGACGTCGACAAGTCCGTGTACTTCACCAGTGACCGCGTCGCCGTGAAGGGCACCATGCGCATCGGGTTCGCTTTCCCCGTCGAAGCGGCGCACGTCCGCATTCAGAACGCAGCCAAGTAACCACAACAAGCCGGGGGTTCAACGAATACCCCCGGCCCGGGATTGGACCCCCATGCCCCGAAGACCCCGCCCCCCTTGCCCGATCCCCGGGTGCCCCGAGTTGACCTCGGGCGGCCAATGCGCCAAGCACAGACGAGAGGCGAACAAGTCCCGCGTGAGCAACGGCAAGAGCTATGACGTGCGTTGGCAGCGCACCCGCCGCGCCTACCTGTACGCGCATCCGTGGTGCGTGCTGTGTGCTCAAGCCGCCGTTGTCGCCGACCATCACCCGATCAGCCGGCGGCAGCTCATCGACCAGGGCGTGACCGACCCGGACGCGTGGGAGCGGCTACGTCCGCTGTGCGTGCGCTGCCACAACGGAGAGACCGCAAAGCGGCAGCCCGGCGGTTGGGCGGCCGAGCGTCGCTCAGAGCGTGAATCCGGGCTGAGCTGAGCCCGCCGACCAGGCAGTGACCCCCCGCCCCGCCTCACCTTGAGCGACAGGGAGCGGGAACTTCAGCGCCGCAACTGGACCCGTTTGCGCGGGGCCGGCCGACCGACCGAACCACAGAGAGGAGCCCGCATTGGCCGACCCGAGACGCAAGAGACCGGCCCTGCAAGTTATCCGTGAAGGCAACCCGGGCAGGCGAGCCGTGCCGAACACCGTCACCCTGCCGCGCGCCGAGCTGGTCGAGCCGAACTGGCACGACACGTTCAAGAGCCCGGACGACCCGACACGCCGCGCCGTGAACGCCCGTTGTCGCAAGGTGGCCTCTCGTGAGTGGCGCAGGATCGTGCCCGTCCTCGAACTCACGGTCGGTCTCGCCGACGTGGACACGGTGGTTCTCACGGACTACTGCGTCGCCATGGCGCGCATCGACCAGTGCGAGCGGGAGATCTCCGAGACCGGCCTACTCGTGCGGGGCGAGCGCGGGTGGCAGAAGAACGGCGCTGCCACGATCGCCACGCAGTATCGCGCCCAACTCGCACGATATGTACGGGAGTTGGGTCTCTCGCCGAGCGCACGCACCGGCCTGGTCCCGCCTGAGCAGAGCGACCATTCCGATATCTGGGACTGAACACCCGCCCCGACTCGTTGGCCACCCGCCGGCGGGTCGGGGCTCTTTGGCGTTCTCGGACATCGATGCCGTGTCAGGGTCGTCGGTTGTACTGCGCCAGTGTCGCCCTGGTTGTGGACGCGTCCTTGAAGACGAGTTCCCACGGTCCGGTGTTCACGTCGAACTCCTTGCCGAACCCGACCCACTTCCCGGACATGCGACGCCCGGTGGGTTCGATCAGTAGTTGGATCGCCCCGTGGTAGCGGGCTCCCTGGTAATAGCCGTCCTGCGCCGTCTGTTCGATCCAGGTGCCCGTCACGATATTGCGGTCCACGACGAGATCCATGGTCAGCGGCGAGTCCGACGAACCGGGCAGGCTGCGCACGGTGAGCCTGTTGCCGTGCTGGAGCACGACGACGAAGTGTTGCCCCACGAACGAGCCGGACCGGCCGCTGGAGAAGTACTCGTAGCGGCTCAGCCAGACACCGTTGTACGTCCCCCCGGCGGCCCCGCGCGGGTCGGCGGCAAGACCTCCGCGCGCCGGACCCACGCCGGCGATCGACGGCTCCACGTCGTGCCCGCCCGAACCGTCCTCCGCGACGCGCGCCATCGGGACCGGCAGCGCGAACCCGAGCGCACTGATGGGAAGACCGGTGACGGACTCCAGCGCACGGGCATAGACGGGCCGAGGTGCCGCGACGTCGCCGGACTCCCAGCGCTGGACGAGCCGCTTGTTGCATCCGTTGGGTTCCCCCGCCCGTTCGCCGGCTTCGCGAAGGGCTCGGGCCATGTCGTCCTGACTCAGCAGCAGTCCCATACGGACCGCGCGCAGCGTGCTGTTGGGTTGCGTCATACGGATCACGGTAGACGCGCGAACACGCTTACGACACCGATTTGACGCCCCTTGTGACCCCGGAATGACGCCCTTTCCGGCGCCGCGAGGAATCACCACACACCGCAAACATGTGGACACGGAGTGGATCGACCCTCGTGGTCGCGCCCGGTGCCTAAGTGGGTTCGGTCGACGCCGACGCGTGCCCAACGGCACGGACCGCGCCGGGCACCGATCGATCGAGCCACGGGGATGTGGAACGTCCAACGAGGAAGGATCCGATGTCACCGAAACCTCCCACCGCAGGGCGTCGCAACGAGCGGATGCCGCTGACCCCGCAGGAAGTTGCCCAACGTGGGGTCATTCTCCGGCGGGCGCGCCGGTGGTACCTGGCGCGCGCCGATACCCGGTTCCGGACCCGTCGACCCGGTACGACGTCATGACCCGCCCCGACTTCGTGGTGAGCGCGTCCGGCGTGGTCGTTCCCGTCGTCGCCCCGCGCACCGTGCCGCCCCGCGAGGAACCCCGTCGAGTACCCGAGCGGATCGGCGTGGGTGAATGGGTGGCGTCGCTGCCGGGCCGAGGTCACGACTTCCCGCCCGGCCGGGTGGAACGGGCCGAGGACTGCGCCGGGCTCGACAACGACCGGGTGTTGATCGTCATCGCCGGCGGGGTGCCGCACATGGTCAAGGCGTCCGAGGTTCACAAGGTCAAGCCTCCGGGCTGACCCCAGATTCGCCCCGCCCGGATGCTCGGGGAAGCGCATCCGGGCGGGGTCTCAACCCACAGCCGGGATCGCGGGCAGGGGGGATCGAGTCGATGCCATGATTTCTCAGCGTGACAACGGGGTCACGTTCGCGAGGATGGGAGCCAAACCGTGGTGATCGAGCAAGCGGTGATTCTGGCAGGCGGGCAGGCAACCCGGATGCGCCCGTATACCGACGACGCGCCGAAGGCCATGGTGCCGGTGGCCGGTTCGCCGATCCTGGGGTACCAACTCCTGTGGTTGGCACGGCACGGCGTCAAGCAGGCTGTGTTGTCCGTCGGCTACCGGGCCGACATGATCCGCGCGTACGTGGGCGATGGGTCGCGATTCGGCCTGACGGCGGTGTACGCCTACGAAGACGAACCGCTCGGGCGTGGCGGCGGCATGAAGCTTGCGGCACGCGAACTCGGCGACCCGGCGGGGCATTTCCTCGCGCTCAACGGCGACGTCATCACGCACTTCGACCTAGGTGAACTGGTCGAGCAGCACGCGCGCACGAACGTCGGTGTGACTATCGCGCTCTCGCCCTACCGCTCGAACTGGGGAGTGGTCGACATCGAGGGTGACGTCGTACGCGGCTTCGTTCAGTCGCCTGTGCTGCCCTATTGGATCAACTCGGGCATCTACGCGATGGCGCCCGACATCGTGGCGATGCTTCCCGACAAGGGTGATCACGAAGATTCGACGTTCCCGCTTCTGGCCGAGCAGGGGCGCATGAGGGCGTACCGGATCGACGGCTATTGGCGCGGCATCGACACCGTCAAGGACGTCAAGGAGGCGACGACCGAACTGACCGAGCAGGGATACGAACTGTCCGCAGAATTCCGCGTCACAGGGGCCTGACCTCACGGCGGGCCCTCGGGGAGGGCACATGCTCGATGCGAACCGGATCATCGGCACACATCACGTCCTGTTGATCACCCTGGATTCGCTCCGCTTCGACGTCGCGCGAGCGGCACTCGCGGCGGGGCGCACACCGAACCTGGCCGGTCTGCTCGGCGGGGGAACATGGGAAGACCGGCGCAGCGCCGGCACCTTCACGTTCCCCTCGCACTGTGCGATGTTCGCGGGCTTCCTGCCCTCCCCGTCCGGCCCCGGTCGACACCCTCGCCTACTGGCGTGCAAGTCGATGCCCGGGGCCGGGACCACCATCACCGATCGAACGTACGTCTTCGACGCGCCCAACATCGTGGTCGGCTTGGCGAACCTCGGGTACGCCACGGCATGTGTCGGCGGGGTGGGCTTCTTCTCGGGACAGACCGAACTCGGGCGAGTGCTCCCGTCACTGTTCACCGAGTCGTACTGGTCATCCGAGTTCGCAGCGGCGCATCTCGACAGCACAGAACAGCAAGTGGCGTGCGCACTGGGCATCGTTGCCGAACGCACGCGGCAACGGCCGCTGTTCCTCTTCTTGAACGTGTCCGCCACGCACGTGCCCCATCACGCCTACCTTGACGGCGGGCCGAGGCACGACACCTGGGAAAGCCAACTCGCGGCCCTCGCTTACGCGGACGCCCACTTGGGCCGACTCTTCGCCGGCCTGCGCGCCCATCCTCCCTGGTTGGTCGTCGTCTGCTCCGACCATGGGGACGCGTTCGGCGAGGACGGGCACCACGGTCACGGGATCGCACACCCCTCTGTCTACTCGGTGCCATACCTGGAGACGGTCGTACCCGTCCCGGAGTCCCGGCCCGTTTCCGATCTCCCGTTCTGACGGCAACAAGAGTGGTCGCCGTGCCCGGGACGGCAACCACGGGTCACTTCGACGCTTCGACCTCGGCACCCGTGGGTTCTGCGCCCTGTACGTACGTGCCGCGCCCCTGAACGACGAACAGCACTCCATCGGCCACCAAGACCGCAATTGCCCGGCGAACGGTCGGACGCGAAAGTTCGTACTCGTCGCACAGTCGGGACTCTGCCGGGATCGGGCGACGGGACTTCCAGTCCCCGCGCCGAACACGAGCGCGCAGGATGCCCGCCAACTGTTCAAACGGGGCTTCGGGTGCGTCGCGAATGATCACTGCGTCCGGGTCGTATTCCACGCCACGACGTTAGCGCGCAGGTCACATCAGCGCACATAAGAGGACGTAAGGTCACGTGTCTTTACGGGCCTTTACGTGTGTTGACGTCAAGGTCTACCGTCATGCAAAGACAACGCCCCGACGAACCGCTTAGGACCGGTCCGCCGGGGCTCGCCGAAACAGCCTGTAGGAGCTGAGACGACGTGACAGAGCTTATTGCCCGCTTCATCGCGTGGGCATTCGGACTGCCCACCCCGCCGAAGTCGACCGGAAAGCACGCCTGCCCTGCCGAGCCGAAGCGCCCCCGGCCGAGTCGACCGACCAACCCGAAGCCCCAGGTGCGCCCCCAGTGGCGCTCGTTCCACGCGGCCGACATCACCATTGACGCCGATCCCGCCGACGCCGTCCGCCCATACGTCACACGCCACTTCGAAGCGCTTGAGAAGCAACGCGCTGACAGCGAAGCCGAGTACGCCCGGCAGCAGGCACGAGCACGGCTCGCCGAACTCGCCGACGCCACGACCCGACCCGCCCGTGACTGGACCGTCGCGGCACGTGCGGCGGGGGTGATGGCGTGATACCCGCCCCGGCCTACCGCTATTGCTGCCGCTGCAAGCAGGGGCGCCACGGGTGCGTACCGGTGGCCGTGCTCGAATCCGCCACCCTCTCCGGCTGGACCCTCTACGCCTGCACCGAGCACGCCCCGGCATTCCCGCCGCTTCCGCAGCCGGACGCGCGCTTCCTGCCCGAGCGTGACCCGCTGCCGCCTGTAACCCTCGCGGTCTAGCTCACCCTCGCCCCGTCCGGCCACCCAATGCCGGGCGGGGCTCTCTCAGACCATTCCCCGCTTAGTCACCCTCGCTTGGCGCGCGAAGCGCGGAGAGCGGCGGAGCCGCCCAAATAGAGCAGAAAAACCCCGGCCCGAGAGCTTTGGCTCTCGGGCCGGGGGCCGCCGCGCCCCGGGTGGGGGTGGGGACACGGGCGGCTGGGGATTCGAGATCCCCAATGGCTACAGACCCTGGGGGGGATTGGGCTGCGCCTGGCCCGCTCGGAAAGGGGGGAGTCCCGTTGGTTCCGAACGGACCGTCAGTCTGAAGGCTAGTGAAATCCGTGGCCGAAGAACACCTCCCACCCATCCGGATTCGGCCGGAAGGAAGGGTTTAAGGCCCTCTTAAGGGTTGATCAAGGTTCAGATGCCGGGTGGCGCACACACCGTGACTCAGGGTGAGAAGATCCCCGGTCCGAACGCGGCCCGAAGGCGGCCCGAAGGCGGCGCAGGCCCGACCAAGACCCGGCCCGGACCCGACTCGGACCGGACCCGGCCCGGACCCGACTCGGATCCCGCTCACACCCCCATCCGCCGCCGGCCCCGGCCGCTCTTCCCCGCCCGCCGACTCCGCCGGCCCGGTCCGGCCCCCGTCCGGCCGCCGCCCAACCGCACGCTGACCTCCGCGCCGCCCAGCACCGAGCGGCCCAATCCCACCTCTCCCCCCGTCGCCTCCGCGAGCCGCCGCACGATGTCCAAGCCGAGCCCCGTCGACCCGTCCCCGCCCTGGCCGTGCCCCCGGCGCAGCGCCGTCTCCGGGTCGGCGATCCCGCCTCCCCCGTCGGCCACGAGCAGGATCACCGCGTCCCGTCCCGAATGCAGGGTGACCGAGAACGGCACACCCTCCTCGGTGTGCCGGAACACGTTGCCGAGCATCGCGTCCAGTCCGGCCGCCAATTCGACCCGGGACACCGGCACCCGTACCGGCCCGTCCGCGCCCACCAGTTGCCACGGCCGGTCCTCGTCCTCGGCCAGCGCCGACCAGAAGGCCATCCGCTCCCGGACCACTTCGGCCGCGTCGCAGCCCACCCGTTCGATGCTCGCACTGGACCGGCGGGCGGTCCGGATCAGCTCGTCGACCTCACGTTCCAACTGGGCCACCGCGTTCCGGGTCTGCTCGGCCACCGGATCGTCGCCGAGCGCCGCCGCGTTCAGCCGCAACGCGGTCAGCGGCGTCCGCAGCCGGTGCGACAGGTCCGCGGCCATCTCCCGCTCGTTGGCCAGGAGTTGCTCGACCCGGTCGGCCATCGTGTTGAACGACGTGGCGGCCTCCTGGAGTTCGGACGGCCCCTGCGGGGTGATCCGCACCTCCAGGTCCCCCGTACCCAACGCCCGAGCCGCCGCGGCCAGGCTCCGCGCCGACCGCACCACCTGCGCGCCGAGCCGGTCCGCGAGCACCACCGAGCCGCCGACCAGGACCACCGCCACCCCGGTCAGCACCAGCCAGGCGGTACCCACGCCATGGTCGAGATCACCGTCCGGCACATAGACCTCGATCACCGTGACCCGGCCCTGGTCGAGCACCAGCGGTTGCAACAGCACCCAGCCGCCGCCCGCCCGGACCCGAAACGCCCGCGCCGACTCGCGTGCCGTGGCCACGCTGTGCTCGCTCGCGCGCGGGCGGCCCAGTACCGACCCGTCCGGCAGATGGATCGCGATCCGCCCACTCGACCCGGCCGGCACACTCGCGATCGCCGGCTCCAACGCGGCCCGATCGGTGGTGATCACCAGCGCCGGCTGCAAAGCCGCGGCCTGGCGCTCCGCGTCGGTGAAGGTCCGGTCCGCCGCGATCTCCCGAATCACCAACACCAACGGAATCAAGAACGCGAGCGCGACCATCGTGGTCACCGCCATCGCCACCCGAACCAGCGTCCCGCGCAACCCCCGCGGCGTCCGCCCGGAATCCGCACTCCTTCCCGAGTCACCCGTACCCGAGCCGACCCTCACGCCGGCGGCTCCAGTTTCACCCCGACCCCGCGCACGGTATGCAGATACCGAGGCTCCCGAGCCTTCTCCCCCAACTTCCGCCGCAACCAGGACAGATGCACGTCGATCGTCTGATCGTCCCCGTACGCCTGCCCCCACACCTCGGCCAGGATCTCCCGCCTCGGCACCACCGTGCCCGCCCGCGCGGCCAGGAACGCCAAGAGGTCGAACTCGCGCCGGGTCAGCTCCAGTTCGCGCCCGTCCAGGTGCGCCTCGCGGCGCCGGGTGTCGATCCGCAGCCCGCCGATGCCGAACACGTCCGGCGTACTGCGCCCGCGCGCCCGGCGCAACACCGCCGACAACCGTGCGCCCAGATGCTCTCCGGAGAACGGCTTGGTCACATAGTCGTCGGCGCCCGCGTTCAACAGCCGGACCACCTCGGCCTCGTCGTCCCGGGCGGTCGCGATGATCACCGGGACATCGGATATGCCGCGCAACATCTTCAACGCCTCGGATCCGTCCAAATCCGGCAACCCGAGGTCCAGGATGACCACATCGAACGGATATTGGGCCACCTCGCGCAGCGCTTCGAGGGCCGTTCCCACGCTCCGTACGGCGTGTGCGGAAGAGGTGAGGTACCGGATCAACGCCGAACGTACGAATTGGTCGTCCTCGACCACGAGCACCTGTGCCATGGTTCGGAACCGTACCCGTACTCCCCGGCCCACCCCGTCCGGGAGGGGAAACCCGAACGCGGGAGGATGGCGCCCGTGCGCAGAACCATCACGTCGATCTCGGTGTGGCTCGCGGTGACCGCGGTGGCCGTCGCGCTGTCCTGGTGGGGCGTACGCAGCGTGCTGCGCGACACCGTGTTCGAGCCACCCCGGCCGCCGACCCTGGTCGCCGGCGACCAGCCGCCGCCCCCGGTGACCTCGCCACCGCCGTCGGCGCCGCCGACCAGTGCCGCACCGGACCTGATCTCCGCCACCAACCGGACGCTCCCGCCGACCTCCGCGCCGCCGGCCACGCCCGCGTCCTCCGCGCCGCCGAGCCCGAAGCCGCCCACCACGCCGGCGCCGCCGACGCCCGCGCAGCTGCGCGAGGATCCGCCGGCCGCCGCCGTACAAAGCTTCGAGGTACGCGGCGGGCGGGCCTCGTTTCGCTACCAGGCGACGACCGCGACGCTGATCGCGGCAACCCCCAACTCCGGCTGGGCGGTCAAGGTCTGGCCCGGCGACCAGTGGATCCGGGTGGACTTCAGCAGCGACGGCCACACCTCGTCCGTCTTCGTGGTCTGGAACGGCCACGACCCGATCGCGTCGACGTACGAGGGTTGACCAAGGCGCCCGAGAGCGGCCCTGCCGGACGACGGTGGCCGAGGCCCGCGCCGGCACGCATCCCGACCCGCCGCCCTACAGCTCTTCCAACACCTCGGCGGCCGTGCTGCGCAACGCCCGCGCCACCCGCGTCGCCGTGTTGTACGCCTCGTCGCCACGCCCCTCGGTGAACGCGTTGGCGGCCTGGATCAGCCCCTGCGCGCCCCGCAGCACATCGGCCGCCGCCGCAAGCAGCGCCTCGCCGCGCGGATCCTGCCCGGCCTCGGCCGCCATCGTGGCCAATTGCCGGGTGAGTACGGTCAGCCGCATGTCCACGCCCCGGACACCGGACAGCGGAGCGGGCCGCGGATCGCGCACGCCGGGCACCGCGCCACGCGGCGTCGGCGTACCGTCGGACCCGCCGCACAGCGGACACGCCTCGCCGAGCGCGAGCAGCCCACGCTCGGGGTGACGCGGACACGGCGCCGAACGCGGACGCGCGTCCGCCGCGTCCCGGGCCCGGCCGCGCCGCCGCCGGTTCTCGCAGAACAGGCACTTGTCCCGGGCGTCCTCGTCGACCGGACCGTACGGATGCTCGTTGCACAGCGTGGTCGGCATGGGCGCGGTCAACTGCCCCAGCAGGCGACGCGTATTCGCCAGTTGCTCGGCGATCGCGTCGTACGCCTCCTGCGGGCTGGTGTTCTCCAGGTGGTCGACCATCTCCATCAGGTTCTTGGTCGAGCGGACGAGTGCCTTCGTATCGGATGCCACGCCTATGGACTGTAAATGATCCGGGCCGGCTCACCGCACGAACGCTCCCGCCCACCGCCCCCGCCGGCGCCCGTTCAGCGCACGACGAGTACTTCCAACGTCCTCGGCCCGTGCACCCCCTCGACCCGGTCCAGCTCGATGTCGCTGGTCGCGGACGGGCCGGAGATCCAGGTCAGCGGTCGGCCCGGGGTCAGCCGGGCGATCGCCTGCGGCACCGAGGCGACCACGTCCTCGGCCCGCACCACGCACAGATGCCAGTCCGGCACCAGGGTCAGCGCCCGCCGGCCCTGCTCCGGTCCGGCGTCGAGCACGATCGTGCCGGTCTCGGCGATCGCGACGGCGCAGCCGGTGAGCACGCCGTCGGCGGCGTCCAGTTCGGCGATCGTCAGCGCAGGCCTGTTATTAATAGGATTGTCGTACGGATCGCATACGTCGTACGACCAGCCATCGGCGAGGCACACCCCCTGCCCCAGCCCGGCCGTCCACGCCGCCGGCACCCCGGCCGGCGTCACCACGCGCCGGGCCGCACGCCGCTCGACCGCCTCGGCGATCGCCCCGGCCAACTCCCCCGGGGCAACCTCGTGCACCACCGCCCGATAGTCACGCAGATGCTCGACGAACAACTCGAGGACACCCTGCGTGACATGCGCCCGCGCATAGTCCCGAGGCACCGCGAACACCTCGTCTCGCGGTACGTCCGCCAGCGCCCGCCGCACCCGGCCCAGGATCAGCTCACGCGAACTCATCGCCCGTCCCCCTCGCCCGCCCGCTGGTCCAACCTGTCCAACCGACCGCCGCGCTCCCGAACCCACCAGTCCCGAAACGACTCCGCCGGCACCTGTGGCAACGACCGGCTGTCCGTCCAGCCCGCCCCCACCCCCGGCGCCCGCTTGGGCATCAGCCGCCGCGACCGCGCCGCCACCCGCTGCACCCGGCGCAGCCGCTTCGGCTTGTCCAGCACCCACTCGGCCGCGCGCATCGCGGCCCGCTCGGCCCGATGCCCGCCGCCCTCGACCACCTGCTCGCGCAGATGTACCAGCACCTCGGGGATGTCGATCGCGACCGGGCACACCTCGTAGCACGCGCCGCACAGGGAGGAGGCGTACGGCAGCGAGGCCGTCTGCGCGTCCACCTTCCCCGTCGCGACGCCCTTGAGCTGCGGCACCAGGATCGCGCCGATCGGGCCCGGGTACACCGACCCGTACGCATGCCCACCGGTGCGCTCGTACACCGGGCACACGTTCAGGCAGGCCGAACACCGGATGCAGCGCAGCGCCTGCCGACCCGTGCGATCCGCGAGCACGTCGGTTCGGCCGTTGTCGAGCAGGACCAGGTGGAAGTCCTGCGGGCCGTCGCCGGGGGTGACGCCGGTCCACATCGAGGTGTACGGGTTCATCCGCTCGCCCGTCGAACTCCTGGGCAGCAGTTGCAGGAACACCTCGAGGTCGGCCCAGGTCGGCACCACCTTCTCGATCCCGACCACCGAGATCAGCGTGTCCGGCAGGGTCAGGCACATCCGCCCGTTGCCCTCCGACTCGACCACCACCAGCGTGCCGGTCTCGGCCACCAGGAAGTTCGCCCCGGACACCGCGACCTTCGCGGACAGGAAACGCTCGCGCAGATGCCGCCGGGCGGCCTCGGCGAGCGCGGCCGGCTCGTCGGTCAGCCCGGCCGGTGCCGGGACGCCCCACTCGGCCATCTCGCGGACGAAGATCTCCCGGATCTCGGCCCGGTTGCGGTGGATCGCCGGGACCAGGATGTGCGAGGGCAGGTCGTCGCCCAACTGCACGATCAGCTCGGCCAGATCGGTCTCGTAGGCCCGGATCCCCTCGGCCGCGAGCGCCTCGTTCAGCCCGATCTCCTGGGTGACCATCGACTTGACCTTGACCACCTCGGTCTCGCCGGTGGCCCGGACCAGGTCGGCGACGATCCGGTTCGCCTCGGCCGCGTCGGCCGCCCAGTGCACCGTCCCGCCGGCGGCGGTGACCGCCGCCTCGACCGCGAGCAGGTGCTCGTCGAGCCGGCGCAGCGTGCGGTCCTTGATCGCCGCGCCGGCCGCGCGCAGCTCGGCCCAGTCGTCGAGTTCGCCCACCACCAGGGCCCGCTTGTCCCGGATCGTATGGGTGGCCTTACGCAGGTTGTGCCGCAACTGGGCATTGCCGACGGCGGCCCCGGCGGCCTGCGGGAACGGCGGCATCCCGACGAACGTGGCGCTCGTCGGCGGTATGGCGGCGGGCAAGGAGCCTCCTTCTCGGGCGCTCATGCGGGCTCCTGCTCGGTGGAGGCGAGGATTTCCGCGAGGTGCAGGACGCGCATCCCGGTGCGCTGACGGTCCATCAGGCCACCGATGTGCATCAGGCACGAATTGTCCGCCGCGCACAACACCTCGGCGCCGGTGCCGGCCGCGTGCCGGACCTTGTCGGCGCCCATCGCGGTGGACACGTCCGGGTTCTTCACGGCGAACGTGCCGCCGAAGCCGCAACACTCCTCCTCGCCGGGCAGGCCGAGCAGTTCCAGGCCGCGCACCTCGCGAAGCAGGGCGGTCGGCCGGTCGCCGAGCCCGAGCAGCCGGCGGGAGTGGCAGGTGGGGTGGTAGGCGACCTTGTGCGGGAAGTACGCGCCGACGTCCGTGCGGCCGAGCACGTCGACGATGAACTCGGTGAGGTCGTACACCTTCGGGACCACCGCCGCGACCCGGGCCGCGAGGGTGGGATCGGTGGCGCGCGCGGCGGCGCGGGGGTGGTTGTCCCGGATCATCGCGCCGCACGAGCCGGACGGGGTGACCACCGCGTCGTAGCCGGCGAAGGTGTCCGCGAAGCGCTCGACCATCGGCTCGATCCGCTTGCCGTAGCCGGTGTTCCAGTGCATCTGCCCGCAGCAGGTCTGCTCGACGGGGAAGTCCACGGTGCAGCCGAGCCGCTCCAGGAGGCGCACGACGGCCTGCCCGGTGCGGGG
The DNA here is from genome assembly GCF_049739465.1 of Embleya sp. AB8. Taxonomy (NCBI): domain Bacteria; kingdom Bacillati; phylum Actinomycetota; class Actinomycetes; order Kitasatosporales; family Streptomycetaceae; genus Embleya; species Embleya sp. AB8. Next base: position 11,489 of record NZ_JBMHHY010000013.1, on the reverse strand, counting down.
GTAGAGGGTGTCGTTCACGCAGGTGATGAACAGCCCGACGCGCATGCGGGCGGCCTCCTCGCGGCTCGATGGGCTGAGTGATCGTGTGGTCAGACCACACTGTGGCATGCACACGCTAAGGGCATGGCATGCTGTGCCACAAGAGCGGGACAGGACGTGGACCGCCCCGCACTCGAAACCCCCGCAACCCCCGAACCCCCAGGAGCCCCCGGTGACAGACGGCCCCGACTGGCGCCCGGTCCGGCGCGTACGCGCGTTCGAGGAGGTCGTCGCGCAGATCGAGGAGCAGATCGCGTCCGGCCGGCTGCGCGCGGGCGACAAGCTCCCGGGCGAGCGGGCGCTGGCCGGTGCGCTCGGGGTCAGCCGCCCGTCGGTGCGCGAGGCGATGCGGGTCCTCGAGGCGATGGGTGTGCTGGTCGCCAACCCGGGCAGCGGCCCGGAGGCGGGGGCGATCCTGGCCGGCTCGGCGGGTCCGGCGCTGACCGGCGTACTGGGCCTGCATCTGGGCCTGGCCAACTTTGCCGTCGACGACGTGGTGGAGACCCGGCTGCTGATCGAGTCGTGGGCGGTGCGATCCGCCGCGCACCACGCCGGCGAAGCCGACCTGGCCCGACTGCGCACGATCGTGGCGGCGATGGACGAGCCGGACGTGTCGCAGGCGCGCTTCAACGAGCAGGACACCGAGTTCCACACCGCGATCGCCGAGTTGTCCGGCAATGCGCTGGTGGCCACGTTCATGCACGCGCTGCGCGACACGGTACGCCGGCACCAGCGGCGCGCGGTGGCCGAACTGGGCCCGGACACCGCCGCGTTGCGCGCGGACCACCGGGCCATCCTGGCCGCGATCGAGGCCCACGACCCGGACGCGGCGGCCGACGCGGTGGCGACACACCTGCGCCGCGCCTATCCGAACGTGGCCCGTGTGCAGTCCGAGCCGGACGCGCCGGAGAGCTGACGACCCGTCATCAGCCTTGTCGGGTAAGGAGATCGGCGCGGCGACGGACGAACCGGCGGAACTTCCGCCCCGATTGCGCCGATCCATTGCGACAATCCGCCGAACGCTCTGGTAACCCACCGCGTTCGCCCGGCATACTGCGCGGCATCGTACAGCGCAGGAGGTCGCCAGGATGCTCGGGCACGACCGGATCGACGCGGAAACGTACCACCGGGACATCGTCCCCGGATTGCTCATCGGCGCACCCGGCCGCCGGGCCGAGGCGGGCCTGACCGGGCTCGACCCGCTCGGTCTGCGGATCGGCGAGGGCGCGTGGACGTACCGCGCGCACCGCGACCGGTTGCGGATCGAGGAGGGGATCGCCGCGGACGCCGGCTGTGTGGTGCGGCTGTCCCCCGACGCGTGGACCGACCTGGTCACCCTGCTGCGGACCGCCGCGGCACTGGCCATCGCGGGCGACGTGCACACCGAACACGGGTCCGTGGCCGACCTGTTCCGCTGGGAGCCGGTGTTGCGCGCGCTCTACCAGGGCATCGAGATCTACCTCCCGCACGGCCCTCAGGTATACGACCGGCACGGCGAACTCGTGGACCCGGCGGCCGAACTGACGCTCGATCACCCGGATGGCGAACTCGCCGACCGGTTCGAGGCGACCGGGGTGATGCGGGTACGCGGGGTGTTCACCGCCGCCGAGATCGCCGCCTTGGAGGCGGAGGTCGACCGACTGGCCGCCGCCGCCCGCCCCGACGACGACCGATCCTGGTGGGCGGAGAACGAGGCGGGCGAGCAGGTGTTGTGCCGGCTGGTGTACGCGAGCGAGCACTCGGCGCCGATCGCCGCGCTGGCCCACGACCCGCGCCTGGTCCGCCTGGCCGGGCTGCTGCACGACGATCTCGCGGCGTCCACCGATCGGATGGAGGGGATCTCCGTACTGCTCAAGCCACCCGGTCGGCTCAAGGGCCTGGCGAACATCCCCTGGCATACGGACTGCGGCCTGGGCGGCCATCACATCATGTGCCCGTCGGTGGCGATCGGCATCCAACTCACCGGCTCCTCGGCGGAGACCGGCTACCTGGAGGCGATCCCCGGCTCGCACGGCCGGACCTGCCCGCAGCCCACCCGCGAGGACCTGGCGAACGTGCCCTATGTCGCGGTCCCCACCGATCCGGGCGATGTGACGGTGCACGTCGCCGACGTGCTGCACGCGTCGCCGGCGCCCGCCGGGGTGGGCGGGCGGCGCACGATGTACGTCACCTTCCACCCGCCGACCCTGTTCGAGCAGGTCGGACCGGGCGAGGCGATCAACGACCTGATCCGCAGCCGTACCGCGGGCGAGGTGGACGCCGGCCTGGGCCGGTGAACCCGGCGGCCACGCGCCTCGGGGGCGGCGAACTCGGCGGCACGCCCGGAGTGTCGGCGACCTCGGCGACGCGCCCGGGGTGTCGGCCAACTCGACGGCACACCCGGGGTGTCGGCCAACCAGCCGTCGAGGCCGGGGTATCGGTGAACTCACCCACCGGGAACGTGCGTTCGAGCTATCGATATTCGAGAGCCGCGAACCCGCGACCACCGGCCCCCGTTCAGTGGTTCCGCACCACCGGCACGATCGTCGGTTCCACCTTCAAGATGCGGTCCAAATGGGTGATTCGCAACACCCGCGCGGGCTGCGGACCGACCCCGGAGACCACGATGTCGCCGTCCCGGTCGCGCAGTCGGCGGTAGCCGTACACCAGGCTGCCGAGCCCGGACGAGTCGATGAACGGCACACCCGACAGGTCGATCCGCAGGCTGCGCGCGCCCTCGTCGACCAGCCGGTCGATCGCCTGGCGGAACACCGGCGCCGCCGTCATGTCCATGTCGCCGTGCACCGATACCGTGCCGCCCAGGTCGGGTTCGAGCGCGGTGTGCACGACGCAGGGTCTGGCCGAGAACGATGTGTGATCGACGTCGTCCGGTGGGAGATCGTCAAGGCTCATGCGGAGCACTCCACCTGATCAAGTGTCGGTTCGATCGCGCAGCACGCGACCGCTCGGTACGATCCGCGCATCCCCGGACGAACCTACGCATCCATCCCGGAACGCACCATCGTATCGGCACCCTACTCGCCGGATCGGTCACTCGTGACCGTCTTCCCCTATCGGTGTGATTCCGTCGTAACCGGCACACCGGCAGCCTGCGCGGCCGTACCGTAGAGCTTGCGCGAGCGCCGGCGCGAGCCGGCTCGAACCGCACGGACGCAAGGGATTCCGTAGCCATGACCGGAGCACGCCCCGCCGGCGACGAGTGGGGCAGCAACACCCAGGAGCCGGCCGCCCAGCGGCGGACCAACGGCTGCAAGCCGCCGCGTGCGCCGGACGAACCCGCGCCCGCCGCGTGGTCTCCGGCCGAGGTGCTCGACGAAAGCGACACCGGCGTGGTGGTGTTCACCCCCGAGGGCACGGTGCGCTACGTCAACCGCGCGGCCGAGCGCCTGCTGCCCGACTGCGCCGTGGGCACCGCCTACCCGACGTTGCCCGCGACCGGGACCAACTGGCACGGCGAGGTGGACGATCGGCGCGTGCGCGGTCGACGGGCGCTGCTCGGCGCTGGCCACTACGCCTGGTATGTGCTCGACACCACCGCCGAACGGCGGCGCGAGGACGCGCTGTTGGCCGAGCGCCGACGCAAGGTCTTCCTCGCCGAGGCGGGCCGGATATTGTCCGCGACCACCAACCCGAGCCGGTTGACCGACCTGGTCACCACCCTGCCCGTGCCCGGACTCGGGGACTGGGTCGCGCTGTCCGTGCCCAGCATGGAGGACGGCCGGCTGCGCACCACCTACGCGCCCGCCGCCGACGCGCCGATCGGCCGGGTGACCACCGGCCTGGGCGCGGCCTGGACCGCACCGGCCGGCGTCGGCCGCGTGCTGCGCACCCGGCGGCAGGAGTTGCATCCGCTGATGGACCACGCGCTGCTCGCCCGGCTGGTCCCGGACCAGGCGGTGATGGACCTGATCGCGCTGGACGCCCGATGCGCCCTGGTGGTCCCGGTGCCCACCGACGACGACGCGCCCTCCGTACTGACGTTCGTGCGCTCGGCGACCTCGGAGCCGTTCCGGGAGGAGGAGATCGCGCTGATCGTCGACTACGCCGAGCGGGTGGGCGTGGCGCTGCGCACGTCGCGGATCTACGTCGAGCAGGATCGGCGCACGATGTTGCTGTCCCAGGCGTTGGTGCCGGGGCCGCTGCCGGAGGTACCCGGCGCGCGGATCGCCGCGCGCTATCGACCGGTCTCGATGACCGACGGCCTGGGCGGCGACTTCTACGCCGTACATCCCACCCCCGTCGACGGCACATGGGCCTTCTCGGTCGGCGACGTATGCGGACGCGGCACCCCGGTGGGCATGTTCAGCTCCCGCTCGCTGCTGATCCTGCGCACCGCGGCGAGCGCCGGTTGCCCACCGGCCCGGCGGATGGGCCTGTTGGACGCGGAACTGACGCTGGGCGACCCGTCGTTGGTGCTGACCGCGATCACCGGGGACTGCTCGGTGCGGCCCGACGGGTCCGCCCGGGTGCGGATGACCTGCGCCGGGCATCCGCCGCCGCTGTGGATGGATCCGGCCGGTCGGGTGCAGGTGTTGGAGTTCGGCGATCCACTGGTCGCGGGCATCCCGGGCACCGTGTTCACCGAGCGCTCGTTGGCGCTGCCGCCGGGTTCGACGCTGCTCCTGTACAGCGACGCGGTGACCGAGGCGCGCGACACGTACGGAGACGCCTACGGCGTACGGGCGTTGCGGCACGACCTGGCGTCCTGCGCGGGCATGCCGGTGGACGCGCTGGTGGCCCGCCTGGAGCAGCGCCTGCTTACCCATCTGGGCGATGCGCCGGTCGTGGACGACGTGGTACTGCTCGCCATCCACATCCCCTATCGGGACGACAGCGAGACGCTGCCGTTCCTGACCGAGCCGGGTCGCCCGGCATCCGACGAGCCTCCGGACGGCGCATGACGCACCTGGTCTCCGACGAACTCGACCTGTTCCTTGTGCATTTGGGCCGTGCGGACGAGGTCGAGGCGCTGACCCTGGTCCGCAATCTGCTGGCCAAGGGGGTGCCGGGCGAGCAGGTGTTGACCGACCTGGTACTGCCGGCGCTGCGGGTGGTGGGCGAGCGCTGGGCCACCGGCGAGTGGACGGTGGCGCGCGAGCACGCCGCGTCGCATGTCACCGGACGGGTGGTGCACCTGGTCGCGGACGCGACGCCGCGGCCGGCCCGCTCCGCGACCCGGATCGTGGTGTGTTGCGCGCAGGGCGACTGGCACGGGCTGGCCTCGACGATCCTGGCCGCGCTGTTGCGGCTGCGCGGGATCGACACGATGGTGCTGCCGCCGGGTACGGGTGCGGGCGAACTGGCTCGCGTGCTGCCCGATTCGGGTGCCACCTCGGTCGCGCTGAGCTGTACGGTCTCCACCGCGCTGCCGGGCGCGCGGGCGATGGTGGAGGTGGCTCGGCGGGTGGGCGTACCGGTCCTGGTCGGCGGGCCCGGCTTCGGCCCGGACGGCCGCTGGGCGCGCGTGGTCGGCGCGAACGGCTGGGCGGCGGACGCCGAGCAGGCCGCCGGCACCTTGACCGGCCCGGACTGGCCGGCGGTCAGCACGCCGGCCCCTCGGCTGCGCCACCTCCCGGACGCCGCGCACGACGGCGTCGGCCTGCTCCGGGCCCCGCTGGTCGCGGCGGGAATGGCGGCCCTGGTCCCGATCGAGGGCGAACGCAGCGACACCACCATGCGCGACGGCCTGGTCACCGCCGTCGACGCACTGGCGGTCTCCCTCTTCCTCGACGACCACACCCTGTTCGTCGACTTCACCCGCTGGTTCGCCGAAGTCCTCGCCCACCGCCGAGTCCCCACCGAAGCCTTGGCCGCCGCCTACCGCGCCTTCGCCGCGCGCCTGGCCCACGTACCAAGGGCAACGGAGGCCCTGACGGCGGCGGGCGCGGTGTTGTGAACGGGCGTACCCGAACGCAACGAGCCCGGAGCGCCCAGCGACGGAACAAGCCTCCCGTGCACACCGCAGCCGATCCGACGTCGGAGCCTCCCGACACACCAACCCCACGCCACGAGCCGCTCAGATGCGGGACATCGTCACCAGATCTCCGCTGCCGAAGCCGGGGATGATGCTTTCGTAGGTTTCGTATGGGTTGGTGACGTCGAAGATTCTTGGGTTGTCGAACTGGACGTAGAGCGTTCGGCGGCGGGCGGTGCCCGTGGCTGCCGGGCCTGCGTGCATTCCGCAGCCCATGTGGACCGTGACGTCGCCCGGTTCGGTGGTGAGGCCGACCACCGGCAGGTCCGCCCACTCGGCCGGGGTGAAGCGTTCGTGGGCGACCGTGCCCCAGGAGCCGGCCAGCGCGTACAGTTGCGAGCTGTCCTGGGTGACCGCGTCGAGCCGGATGCCGACGTGTACGCGCGGGCACGTGATCGGACAGCCGCCCAGCGCGCAGTCCTTGTGCCAGGGCAGGTCCGGGATGGACAGCGGTTCGGGTGCGGTGCCGAACTCCTTGAGCACGGCGATCTGTCCGGAGTCGCGGTCGGTGACCGCGACCACGTCCTGCCCGGCCAGGCCGCACAACATCCGTACGGTGGGGTCGTCCGCAAGCGCCGCGATCCGCGGCGAGCGCATGCCCAGGTACGTCAACCGGTACGGCGAACGCCGCCCGCCCGGCCCCTCGGCCCACAACGAACCCCGGTCCCCCTCGCGGCACAGGCCGCGGATCCGGTCCACCTCGCCCGCCAACTCCTCGACCCGGTCCGCGTCGAAGACCTGACGTACCACCAGATAGCCGGTGGTACGCAGGAAATGCGCCATGTCGTCGGGCTCGTCGTGGGTGGTGAAGTCGCGATGCAGATCGATCGGCCGATCGGCCAGATCGCGCAGGTCGAGCGTCTGCGGGCGGTAGATGGGGGTGCCCGAGTACATGCAGCGGATCGCCGGCTCCCAGGTGTCCCAGTCGGCGAACCCGCCGCGCACGAAGCGCACCGCGTTCGACTCGACCAGGCCGTGGCTGGTGCGCAGTTCGTAGAGGTAGTCCTGCCACGCGCCGGATTCGAGTTCGACCACCAGCTCGGCGTCCGCACTCACCCCCGGCACGATCCGCACCTCGCCCCGGTCCTCGACATAGCTGTACGCCGAACCGTCCGGCATACACAGGGCGATCGGCGCCTTCCCGGCCACGTCCCACGCGACGCGCTCACCCAGTCCACCCGCCAACCGCCGCGGCAGCTCCACCCGATGGAATGATTCGAAGCACACCACCGGCCAACCCAGCACACTGAACGTGCCACGATCGGCGTCGTGCGCCACCGTCGATCCGGCGCCCGATATCCCCATTGCCCCGTCCTCCCCGTCGTGCACCCGGCACGCCGACCGGGTCGTCACCAACGGTAGGCAAACAGCGTCAGAACAGCGTCAGAGCAGCGCGAAAGCGCAAGGTGACAGCCAGTCAGCCCGGCCGGACCGCGCCGGCGGCGGGCGGATCGTCGAGCCATCGCACCGCGTCTCCGAGCGTACGCTCAGCGTGTCCGGGCAGGCCCAGTTCCATACAGCGCGCGTACGCGGCGTCGAAGTGCGCCCGGGCCTGAGCCTGTTCGCCCAGGATCGCGGCCAACCCACCGAGCACCCGGCGGACCGGCCCGAGCGAGGAACCGGTCCAGTCCAGATGGTCCGCGTACGGCGCGAGTGCCTCGGCGACCAACAACCCGCGCTCGACGTCGCCCAGTTCGATCGCCACCTCGCCCAGTCGCATCAGCGACCCGGTCCACAGCAGGTCCACCGGGATCGTCGCGAAACCCGGCACGCACAACGCGTGGAACTCCTCGCGCGCGGACTTCGGATCGGCCGACGCGGACGCCGCCCAGCAGGCCTGCACCCGCCACCAGGACAACTCCCGCGACCAGCCCGCCGCCACCCCGGCGCGGCGCGCCATCATGCCCAGGCGTCCCTGCTCCCAGCGCACCGCGAGGATCTGGGACAGGTTGAACGAGCGCACCGCCTCGCCCGGCAGGCCCGAACGCCGGGCCAGACGCAGCGCGTCGGCCAGCACGTCGGCGGCGCGCGCGGTGCGCCCGCGCAGCAGTTCCAGGCCGCAGCGGTAGATCAGTACCTCCCACGTGAACCATGGGTGGCGCAGCCGCCGGGCGACTCGCTGGGCCTGCGCGTACTCGCGTTCGGCGGCCGGTATCGCGCCGCGCACCACCAGGTCGTACGCCTGGTTCAAGTGGCTGCGAAACAGCGACTCCTGATCCCCGGTCAGCCCGGAGAGCACGGTCAGCTCGCTGCTCATCCGCAGCCGCTCCTCGACCAGATCCGGCCCGGACGCGGCCAGATGGTGTGCCTCCAGGCCCTGGGCCAGCGCATCGTGCGAGCCCGATTCGCGGGCCGCGTCGAGCGCTTCGTAGAGCATGGTCAGCCGGGCCTCGCGGTCGTGCCCGAAGGTCAACGCCACCGCGAGCGCGGCAAGGAGCAACGACCGCAGCGCGATGTCCGCGGGCAGCCCGGAGGCGATCGGCAACGCGGCCAGCGCCTCCTTGAGCAGCGCCACCAACTCCAGGTCCACGCCCACCTGATAGACCTGCCCGAGCCGGACCATGGCCAGCACGACCCGGCCCAGCCGGCGGGGATCGGCCAGCGCGCGGGCCTCCTCGGCGGCTCGGCGCAACACCTCGCGGCAGCGCCGGTCGCCGCACCGATCCAGCGCGGCGCCGCGCGAGAGCAGCAGATCGCAACGGGTCTCCGGGGCCGGGTCGGTGACCATCGGCAGCACCTCGAGCGCCTGCCGGTAGTGCTCGGCGGCGACCTCGAACGCGCCGCCGTCGCGCGCCTCGTCCCCCGCCCGCCAGGCGTAGTCCAGCGCCCGACGGGCCTCGCCGAACCGGCAGGCGAGCCGGAAGTGGTGGGCCAGCTCGGGCAGATGCGCGTCCCGGTCGCCGCGCGCCTCCAGGGCCAGGCCGACCTTGCGGTGCAGTTGCAGGCGGCGCGCGGTGGGCAGCTCCTGGTAGAGCGTGGAGCGGACCAGCGCGTGGACGAAGGTGAACCGGCCCGGGCGGTCGGTCTCCTCGGCGCGCACCACGTGGGCCCGTTCGGCGTCGTCGAGCGCGTCCACGACGGTGTCGAAGCCGCCCGGATGCACGGCCGCGACCAGGTCGATGTCGAACGCCGGGCCGACCACGGCAGCCACGGTGAGTGCCTCCAGGGTGGACTGCGGCAGGCCCAGGAGCCGCTGGCGCAGCACATTGCGCACCCGGCGCGGGACGTCGGCGGGCACGCTCTTCCCCAGCGCGGACCAGTCGCTGACATCGGCCCACTGGCGCAGCAGTTCGGTGGCGAGCAGTGGGTTGCCGTCGCTGAGTTCGCGCAGGACGTGCGCCCGCACGCCCTCGGCGCGCGGCGGCAGCGGACCGGCCAGTACATGGGCGAGTTCGACCAGGGCGGCCACGTCCAGGCCGCCGAGCGGGAGGTGCAGGGGGTGCAGGTCGCGGTACAGGTCGGCGATCAGCTTGGTCATCGGGTGTACCGAACCGAGTCCGGTGTCCCGGTAGGCGATCACCAACACCGCCCGCGTCCCCACCAACGCGCGCGCGACATGACGCAGCATCAGCATGGTCGACGTGGACGACCAGTGCACGTCGTCCAGGAGCAGCACCAGATCGCGCTTGGTCGCCGCGTGCCGAAATACCCCGGCCACCGCCTCGAACAGCCGGTAGCGCTCGGTGTCCGAGTCCGGCGGTCCCTGAGGCTGCGTCAAGCCAGCCGGCTCCAGCGGAAGTTCCGGGAGCAACCGGTGCAACTCGCCGCCCAGATCGCCGACTCGCTCGCGCAACTCCTCGGCCGCCACGTCGCCCAGGTGCGCGCGCAGCATGGTCACGAACGGCTGGAACGGCGCGGCCACGCCCTCGTCGCTGCGCCCGGTCAGCACCAGCGCGTCGGGGCCGGCGCGGGTGGCGAACTCGCTGAGCAGGAACGACTTGCCGATCCCGGCATCGCCGCTGACCAGGATCACCCGCGAACCGACCTCGGCCCGGGTGGACTCCTCCAACAGGCGCAACTCGGCCGAGCGGCCCACGATCGGGCCCGGCGCGCCGTGCGGGAACACGTCGTGCGCCGAGCGGGTGGGCACCGGCGCGGGCGGCGCGTCGCGGCCGGGCGTGGGCGAGGCGAACCGGGCGGCGGGGGCGGGCACCGGCAGCGGCTGCGGGGTGGCGTCGCCGAGCAGGCGCAGGAAGGCCGACTCGGTCTCCGGCGACGGGCCCACCCCCAACTCGGAGTTGAGCAGCCGTCGACATCGCTCATAGGCCCGCAGTGCCGCCGCCCGGTCGCCGCCGGCGGCGTGCGCGGTCATCAGCAGTCGGTGGCTGCTCTCCCGGAACGGGTCCAGGTCGACCAGTTGCGCGGCGCGGGTCACCGCCGCGTCGGCCCGACCCAGGTGCAGCTCGGTGGTCACGCTCACCGCGAGGGCGCGCAGTCGGGCCGAGCGCCAGCGGGTACGCCGTTCGTTGACCCAGTCGCCGTCCAGTCCGGGCAGGAACGGCAGCGCGAGAATCTCGTGCGCGTCGTGCGCCCGGGTCCGGGCCTGCGCGAACTCGCCGTGCACGGCCAGCGCCTCGGCCTCGATCAGCGCGCTCTCCGCCGCCTCGACGTCGACCTCGGTGCCTTCGGGCAGGGACAGTACGTAACAGCCGGCCCGATGCCGCAACACCGACGACGCGTCGTAGCCGGCCTGCCCCAGGAACCCGCGCACCCGGCTGAGTACGCCGCGCAGCGCGCCCTCCCACGACTTGGGCGCCTGCTCGGGCCACAACAACGCGGCCAACTCCTCGCGCGGCACCGGATGCCGGCGACCGAGCGCGAGCGCCGCGAAGACGAGTTGGGCCTGCGGTCCGCCCAGGAGATCCTCCGCGGCGCGGCCCGCGGGGCCGTCCACGCAGACATGGCCGAGAACACGCACCCGGACCACCATGTGACGGACCCCCCTCCTGCTGTCGTCTTCGCGACAACCGATTCCCCGGCGCCGGTCCGGGAGCGGTTCGAAGGACCCCGCGCGCCACATGGTACGAACCGAACGCCGCACCCGGCGGCCAATTGCGCCGGCCCCATGTCACAACCCGGCCAATCACTCGATCCGTACCGAGGATTCCCCAAGGCTTCGATGCACGCGGAAGGCGGCGCCGCGGGTGGGGGCGGCGGGGGTGTGGGGTGGGGGCGGGGTGGGGTGCGGGGTGGGGTGCGGGGTGGGGGTGGTTGGCCGCTTGGCGTGGTGGTGTGGGGTTGGTGTGGGGTTGGTCCTGGGTCAGGTCGGCGGGGCGGGGTCGTGGGGGTGGCCGGTGGCCGGTGGGCGTCGTGCTGTTGGGCTGGTGGGTGGTTGGTCCTGGGTCTGGTCGGCGGGGCCGGGTCGTGGCGGCTGTCACCGCCTCGTCGTTGCACGTCCCCTCCGGGGCCGGGGTCTTTGCTTGGTGCTTCGCATCCGTTGTTGCCCGTCCACTACGTGGCCGTCACTGCCCTGGTC